>JAJDAV010000162.1 GCA_029261695.1 Nitrospinaceae bacterium
ATTCCTTTTCGCTCAGACCAATTTCCCTGGCCAATCTAGCAGATAATCTACTCATGCGAATGACATGCATTCCAGTTTCGTTATCCCGGTATTCCGCCGCTCGGCCTAAACGTAAAATGGCTTCTCGCCTTGTTTCTTCCAACTCATAGGTTCTCTCTTTTACCTTGAGTTCGAGTAGACGGTTTTGATCGCGAGTTTGGTTGTGCAGTAAACGAATTTCCAGCATATTTGAAATTCGTTGTTTGACTTCAATAAGATCAAAAGGTTTTCCTAGGAAATCACGAGCCCCGGCTTCCAGTGATTTTATGCGTGTATTACGATCTGATTGTGCTGTCAGTACCAGAATGGGAGCGTAGGATTCTTGCTCCAATTCTTTGAGTTGCTCCATAATCTCGAATCCATCGAGGTAAGGCATATTCAAATCGAGTAAGACCAGGTCAGGGCGAATTTCTTTATACATGTCTAAAGCTTGTCGAGAGTCGGTCGTGCTGCGAAAATATCCATACCCTTCTTCTTCAAGTATATCTTCCAGCAACTCAACATTTGCAGGCTCATCGTCAACGATTAGAATTTTTGATTTTAAAAAATTTATATTCATTTTTCTAGAATAGGAATTATTAGATCATGGTTAATATCCGTTTTCACTTCTACTGGCTGAGCCAAGTAATTTTCTATCACTGTTTTAAATTTTGATATGTTGATGGGCTTTGTTAGGTAGGTTTTAAAACCGGATTCCAAGGCCTTATTGATATCCTTTTCCATTGCGTTTGCGCTTATTGCGACAACAGGAATGTCATGGGTTTCTTCCAGGTTTTGTAACCGTTTTAGAGTTTCAAACCCATCTAAATCGGGTAAATTGATGTCTAACAGGATAAGGTTAGGTTGATGAGCATAAGCTAAGTCGAGACCTATTAACGCTTGTGGCGCCGTAAGTAATTCGATTTCCTGAAAATCAGAAAGGATATCCTGAACAAGCAGCATATTGGCCTTATTGTCTTCAATATATAAAATGGTAAATTTGTTTGTTAAGGATTTCGAAAAAGAGGATCGCTGAATCGTAGAATTATTTTCAATGTTTACTGCTGTTGGATTACAGGCTGGTAGGGAGACGGTGAACTGTGATCCTTTTCCTGGATTACTTTGAACACAGATGCTGCCGTTCATCAGTTCGACCAGTTTTTTAGAAATGGTCATCCCGATACCTGTGCCTTCAGTCCTGCTGTTTTCTGCCCCCAATCGGTCGAAGGGATCAAAAATTTTCTCAATACTTTCTGGCGGAATGCCCATACCCGTATCAGTCACAAGAATATTGTGCTCTGAGGTATCTCGACTTTCCAAACTCAATGTTACGCAGCCTTCTTTTCTATTGTATTTAATCCCATTTGAAACCAAATTTAGCAATACCTGTTTGAGCCTGGTTTTGTCTGCTAAAACATAATCTTGGTTAAATGATGAGATTTGGTCAACCAGTGTGATCTTGAATTTTTCTGCCATCGGTCTTGTTACGTTAAGTACATCTCGAACGATTTCTGCTATTTGAACTGGTTCTAGCGATACAGTGATTTTTCCGGCTTCAATTCGGGCCAGATCTAGAACTTCGTTTATAAGGGCCAGCAGGTGGTTTCCTGCTTTCAAGATTTGATGGATTCGCGATTTATGTGTCTCCGACAGAGGGTCTCTACGACTTTCATCCATTATCTGGGCAAACCCAAGAATGGCGTTCATGGGAGTGCGTAATTCGTGGCTCATTCGAGAAAGAAATTCGGATTTAGCATGATTATGACTCTCGGCCAATTCTTTCGCCAAGTTCAACTCTTGAGTGCGTTCCTTAATCCGTTCTTCAAGCTTGTGGTAGGCCTGTTGCAATTCATCTTCAGCGGCCTTTCGCGAGGTGATATCAGTAAAAGTTATTACTGCTCCAATAACTTTCCCTTCATCCAAAATAGGTTTGCTTGTGTATTCGACCGGGAAACTGGAACCATCTTTTTTCCAAAAAACTTCCTCACATTCATTAAATTCTCTTCCCTCCTTAAATGCGGCATAAATGTGACAATTTTCTCTAGGGTAGGGATTGCCATCGGGATAAGAATGATGGATCAATGCATGTTGCCCTTTTCCAATCAATTGGCCTTCTGTGTAACCCAGTAATTTACAGGCCGTTGGATTGGCGAAGGTAGTCTTACCTTCTAGATCAAGACCAAAAATTCCCTCTCCTGCAGAATTAAGGATCAAATTGCGATCACGGTTTGCTGACTCGATGGCTTTTTCATTGGACTTTCGATCTGAAATATTTCTAAGTATACCCACAAAAACTTTTTCATCATTGGTTGTGGATTCTGAGACGCTCAGTTCCATGGGAAAGACAGTTCCATCTTTTCGTAACCCTATAACCTCACTCACGAGGTTAATAATTTTCTTTTCTCCAGTTCTAAGATAGTTTTCAAGGTAACTATCATGTTCGCTGCAATAGGGCTCTGGCATTAGTTTTTTTACATTTTCTCCTAATAATTCTTTTGGAGAATAGCCAAATACTTTTTCTACGGCGGGGTTGACGGCTTGAACGGTTCCTTTTTTATCAATAGCAATAACCGAATCGGAAATAATGTTTGTTAGGGAACTCAAACGATCTTGGTTTTCCTGGGTTTGTTTGTGGGTTTTTAAAATCCGCGATCTTAAAAACAAACCGACTATTCCCGAGACCAAAAGTAATCCAAAAAATAACCAGTACCAGAACATTAAAATATTAAGTGGGGCAAATGCTTCTTCCGAATCGATTTCTGTTGCTATGCCTAACTGTTGGTCCTCCATCCATGTCCCGACTCCAACAACGGGCACACCACGATAATCGTTATAGCCATCAACATTTACATGGGAATTTTTTGACAAGGTATTTTTTGCCATTTCCGTTAAAGGCCAGCTATCAATAGATTCTTCCTTTGATATAGGGCGCTTTCGTAATTCTCTTCCGGGATTTCGTATTTGGATCTTGAAAATGGATGATTCCTCAGTTGAAAGTAGACCCATTTGTTTTAACTGGGAGTCGAACCGACTGCTGGAAATCAGTAATGCTTCATCATTAAATGCATAGGTTTCTCCCGTCTTTCCAAACCGGCTTAAAGCCAGAATCTTTCCAAACTCTTTACTTGGGTTAAGGCGAAAAGCTAAAACCCCTACAATTTTTCCACTTTGATCTTTTATCGGCGTAGATACAAACTGGGTTGTTTGGTTTGGGCGCAATATTCCGTTTTCGTCGGGGAGGTTCACATCTGCCTCAAAGGGATTGGAAACTACTGTTTCCCCCTGCATGGAACGATAGAAAAATACGGATTTATTAATCAGTCTCCTCTCCCCTAAAGGTTCATTAAGCATAGTAGCCACCTGCAACCCTGTTGAATCGAATATCACGAAACCTACAAAGCCATAATTTTTTGTAGCTTTTACCAGATGCGTTCGAAGCCAATTCAAAGAAGGTGTTTTTCTAAGGTCTTCCGCAGAAATATCCTTCTCTGCTGTCAATTGGACAAGGGAAAGGATGTGTTCTCTAATTTCCGGTTGGTCCGCAAGGATTTGGGTAACCAGTTTTTTATCTTCAAAGAAAAGTCGTAGGGAAGCAATGTTAGCCTCTAATGTTAGTTTTAATTGAAAGGCTAAATTGCTTTTTATTTCTTTTTTGACAAAATGAATGCCGTACCCGCCAACCGAAATGAAACAGATAATCAGGATAGTTAAGGCCGCTAAATATCTAGTGTTCGATATTCGGGATACATAGTATTTGTCATGTAAAAAATGTTTAAACATGATCGGTCCTAGTCCAAGTTAATTTTTACACCGAATAAAATAATCTTATTTATATTTACAGAAGATTTCAAGGTAATAATAATTGAATTATTATAAATATTTGATTTATAAGGTGTTAACGAAATTTAAACTTTCTTTATTTTCTGGGTTGGTGAAGTGGGAAATGTGGGTAAGTGCTCAAGGAGCTGTAAACACTTGAAAATCCCCCCTTAATTGGGGGGGGGTATATTTAGCTAGAGGGAGTTTGGTTGCAGGATTCTTTCAATTCCCACGCGTTGCGGTAGGTGTCATCTTTTTTTATTACTTTTTCAAGAAGGGGGAGGGCTTTTTCGCATTTATTTAGTAATGTGAAAATTTCAGCCATTATAAACTGTAGGTGCATTTCATCAGGTTCAATTAAGTTATACCGGCCAGCATACATCAATACTTCTCTGGCTTCACCCAATCCACGATAACTGAAAACAATGCTTTGCAAAATTTTCAAATTCATCTGATCTTTTTGCAGTAAGGGCAGTGAGTATTCCAGCGACTTTAAGTATTCTTTCTTTAAATTATAATACTCGGCAAGAGATCGTAAAAGTATTGGGTCTTGAGGGTTTTTATCTATCTCCTTTAGTAAGCTCACTAACCCAATCTCTCGCATAACGGTGCCCATTTGCTGGGGATTGTTTTTTGCGGTTTTTTTAAAGAATTCCAAGGCACTTTCTTTTTTCCCCGTTTCCAAAAGATTGTATCCCATATAAAGGTTGGCGAAACCCAGGTTAGGACTTTTTTCAAGCACCAGATTTAGAATTTCGATGCTTTGGTCATAGTTTCCTATCTGATAAAAACTGTGAGCCAGATTAAGCATGTATTGTAGGTTTTCAGGCTCTTCTTCAATTAGCTTTGTCAGGCGTTGCATTTGTTTGCGACTCGCTTGAAGATGGTAGCGAAGTAAATCATCATCATCTACTAACGTCATGGCTTTCAAAAGTTGGCCGCGATTTCCGTACATCACCCCGCGTTGATATAGGTCCATTGCTTCGTAGTAAGGTTTTAATTTTTGCCTATTTTCCTCCGACAGGTTTGAGATTTGTTTTACGACATCGTCAAACCTTGCGCGATTAAACACATACCTTTCTTGTCCGGGCACTCCAATCACATTCCCAAGGTCGAGATAAAACTCAATGGCCGGGTGGTTGTCTGTAATTATTGGGAAACCTTCCCCTAACTTGCTGACTTGTTCGTTGAGCAGCCAGATATTACTTAGAAAAGAGAAGATGTCAGGGATTTCAATATCTGCCAATGCTTTATTGATTTCTGGCTCTTGCAAGCGTTCGTTCAGTTTGTCGAAATCGATATTAATGGGTTGATCGGAACCGATGATAAGGATTTCGTTGGCTACTGATAGCCAACCCATTGTATGCGGGAAAACTGATTGAAATGTTTTGAAGTGCATGGCAACTTCTTTTTCCCCCTGACTATGCAAGGGAATCCACTGGACAGCTATGCCACCAGGCTTCAATTTTTTCTTCTGTAGTTCATAGTATTCTTGGGTATACAGGTTTACCGTAAAAGCTGTGCGCGGGGGTGGCGGTTCCGAGGTGATAACATCGTAAAGTTTATGAGTTGTTAATAAATGGTTGCGTCCATCTTGAATGACAAAATTGACTTTAGGGTTTACCAGAACATTGTGGTTTTCTTCTGCGAACATTCGTCCTGCATTAATGACGCTGGAAGAAAGCTCCAGGCTGTCAACGGTTTTGACTCGAGGGTGCATTCCTGCTGCCCCCGTAGTCTGACCGGTTCCAAAGCAAACAACGAGAACATCGTCTGGTTTATCTACCAACAAGATTGGAATATGGGCCAATAGTTTCATATAGCGAGAAGCGATCATGTTCGAGGCCGACATGGAAATTCCATTGGTGATCAATCGTTTGGCAGATGGATCGAGCATTCCGTAATCGTCTTCAAAAACTGCGACGGTATCAGACAAACCTTCTTCAAAGTACATCAGCTTATTGATATTTCGTTTTCCTGCGCTATCTCGCATGAAGAAGGAATTCATTTGGTCATTGGGGATGGCTATATTGACAAACAAAATTAAAGAAGCAAAAACCACGGTCAGGCCTTTTCTAACTGGTGGGGTTAGATAGTCCCCGGTGCGAAACAAAAGAACCATTGTCAAAAGATTGATTGTTGCCAGGAGAGTGAGGCTAAGTTGGCTACCCAGACTGGGCAGGAAGAGAAACCCTGAAAAAAGAGAACCAAATATGGCGCCAATGGTGTTGGCTGCATAAACTTGCCCGGTAGCTTGACCTACATTTTCATGCTTTTTAGATATCAGTTGAATGAGTATTGGAAAACACATTCCCAGGAGCAAAGTTGGGACCAACATTAGAGCGGCTGAATCTTTAAAATACTTCCAGAAGGTTGAAAAAGGATTTCCCAGATTGTATGCGTTCCAAGGTGGAGATAAAATTGAATCCAATCCATAAATGGAACCGATCACATAAATTCCTACTCCGCCTTGCAAGGCGATGAGGATTGTCCGCAAGTTATTGATTTTTGAAAGCAGGGGAATGAGTAAAAGACTTCCCAAAAATATCCCGAGTAAAAATACAGTGAGCATCATACTAAAGGAATAAACTGTGCTGGCGATGCTAAAGACAAGTAATCGCGTCCACAAAACTTCATAGGCAAGAGCAGTGAATCCACAAATGAAACTGATTCCCATCCAAAACTTTTGTTCGGGGCTCCAAACCGCTTTGGGAATTTTGATTTCCGGGAATTTGAATTTTAAGGAGCCACCATTTTCTTTATAAATACTCAATGCACTGATGCCGATAAACAGGTTCCCGGCTGCAGCTATCAAAACGGTTTGCAACACACCGAATGTACCCATTAAAAAGAATCCAGTTACCAGACAGCCGAAGGCGGCTCCCAGGGTGTTGAGTGCGTAAAGCAGGCTCACTTGTTTTCCTATGCGCTTGTCATCGGTGACGCAATATTTGCTGATTAAGGGAAGGGTGGCTCCCATAAATGTGGTTGGAATCAAAATTAATGTGAAAGAAAAAATAACCTTCAAAAAGTTTTGTAGAAGGGGAGATTCAGGGATGAAACCGTGGAATAGTGAATAGACATCCGCAATATTGGCAAACAGTAGAGAGAGTAGAACGGCGCTGATAAATATAAATATTTCTATCCAGCCATATACTTTCAGTGCTACGGAAGAAGAGTCTGAGTTATTGGGGGAGAATCTATCTGCTGCAAAACCAAAGAGGTAGCTGCCGAGGCCTAACCCAGCCATAAAAGCGGCAAGCACCACAGAGACTGAAAAAACGGTGTGCCCAAAAACCAGAGTGAGCATTCTGGTCCATACGATTTCATAAATCAGGGCTGTAATGCCCGAAGCGAAAAACAGAAAATATACTATGGGAGAACGCTGCATATTATGGACAGGTTTTAATTAAAGGGTGAACAAGATATTACGCGAAAAATCGAAATCAGCCCGATTATTTTTTTAATGCATCTTTTGCAGATTCGTTTCACCGGCAAACCTTTAAATTAATTGACATTGACCCAGGCTTCAAGTAATTTTTATAAATACCTGCGTTTTAGTGCTTGGCCTTCTGAAATACCCCGTATTTTATAAGGGTCTAAGTAAAGAAAACCCACATTTAGATTTTGTAATATAAAGGTTTATTTTAATGGGAACACAAGGAATAAAAATCGCTGATGCAGACCACCCTTACGCCAAAGAGAATGGGGTGGAATGGGCCGAAGAGGCTTGGGAACGTGTAAAACATGCTCCAGAATTTGTTCGTCCTGGAATCCGTAAGCTTATGGTTCAGCGTTGCGTTAAACGTGGGTATAAAATTGTTACATCTGATTTTTTAACTGAAATCCGCAATGAGTCAATGATGCTGGTATCCAAGAGAGTAAAGGGCTTTGGGTTTGAAGAACTGACGATGGATGCCTTTGATGTGGCTAAAGAAAAAATGCGAGAAAGCCCACGTAAAGTGGAGGTGATCGAAGAGATCGAAGATTTCCTTTCAATGCGAACAGAGAAAAAAGACGATATTGTTGAAAAATTCAAAAACTACATGGAAGTCACCCCTACCTCAGGTATTCCTTGGAGCAAAGAGGCCAAGGAGAAAATGGAAAAGGTTCCTCCTTTTGTGCTCGGTATGGCCAAGCAAACCATTGAAGGGCGAGCCAGGGAAAGAGGCGACAAAATGATCACCCCCGATATTATCGATGAGGTTTTCACCAACATTATGCCATCCTCCGCAAAAGAAGCGATGGGTATGGAAGTGACGGAAGAAGACCTTAAGCAGGATGAACAAATTGACAAGCAAAAGGAAGAGCCCGTTCAGGTTTCTATGAAATGGGAAGACGATGCGCTGGAAAAAGTATCCAAAATTCCAATTCCTTTTATTCGTAATATGGCTGTCAAACGCATCGAACAAGAAGTGGCTAAAGAAGATAAAGATGTTGTGACGATGGATTTGTTCGAAAAATACCGGTTTACTTTTTAATCGGAACCCCCTATCTCCCTAGTCTGCCCTGAGCCCCTCGGGGAAATTAGAAACGAATTCTTTTTGATTTCTTCCATATCTTCGGCAGATAAGAATGACGTGTTTGTTCTTATGTTCAGTCATTCATTTGTTCCTGTTTTTTGGGTAATTCGATAATGAAAGTTGTCCCCACCTGTAATTTACTATTTGCAGAAATCGATCCTCCGTGGTGGTCCACAATTTTTTTGCAAATCGCCAGACCCATTCCAGTGCCTTCAAACTCATCTGCACGATGTAGCCTTTGAAAGGGTTTGAAAATTCGATCAAGATATTTTTCATCGAAGCCAATCCCATTATCATTTATGGTAACTCTATAAAATTCTTGGGGTAAATTAATGGCAGTCCCTCTAATAGTTATGGAGGGGGGTGAATCCTTGCTGCAATACTTTATGGAGTTACTAATAAGATTTTGGAATAGATGGAACAGTTGAAATTGATTTCCTTCTAGGACAGGGAGATCAATTAACACTACTTTTACGCCGGAATTTTCTATCGATGTCTCTAAATCATGAAGAACTTGTGATACCACATCATTTAAATCGATGGGTTCCATTTTTCTAATTTGATGTGAGTCCAGGGTAGAAAAACTTACCAAGTCGTTAATTAGGCTTTGCAGACGTTGAGAAGAGTTTTCCATTCGTTGCAAGTAATAGATGTCTTTTTCGTCGATAGATTTTGAGTGTGATTTTATGAGGTCACCAAAGGAAATAATTTTCCGGAGAGGCTCTTGTAAGTCGTGTGAAGCAATATGAACAAAGTCCCTTAATTCTTCGTTAATGGCCTCTAGGTTTTTGTGAGATTTTTTTAGTCGGTCAGATATTTTTTTTCTCTCTAATGCCGACCCAGCATATTTTGAAAAGATTTCAAGGATCATCTGAGCCATTTCCGGGTCTTCAATTGGGCCGGAGTGCATTACTGAAAGAACGCCCAAGGGTTTCTCTAAAGCATCAAAAAAAGTAACGCCCATATAGCCCTCAACTTGCAGGTCAGTCAGAATTTGATCTTCTGGAAATATTTCCTGTACCTTTTGAGGGCAAAAATATGTTTTCTTATTAACAGCTTGTTCGCAAGGGGTGCCCGAAATTTTGTATTTTGCATTGTCCATATAATCGTCTTCAAACCAAATTGCATGGGTTTGCATTAAATCCTTATCAATGATTTCGCCAATGAATGCATGGCGAACTTGTAAGGCGGATGCCAGATTTTTAACCAGCAGTTTGAAGAAGGATTCATCATTGTATGCAGTAGCGCATCCTTCCACCATGCTCTGCAGTCTATGATGGAAAAGCTCGTTTTCTTTTTCAGCTTCTTTTTCTTTTGTTATATCAACAGCCATTTCCATGATGAGATTGGATCCATCAATGTCCTGAAAAGGAGTTTTTACAGTCAGATAAGTTCGACCATCCAGCGCGGTCCAAATAGAATCGGAAGTCTCATTGGTTTCAAAAACTTCAAAAGTTTTACAAACTTTGCAGGGGGTTGACCTTTGATGCATAAGGTGGTGGCATTTTTTCTGTTCTTCGGGGTTTCCAAACCGTTCTCGAAATATTTTATTGGCAAATGGAACTGTATAATCAGGTGCCTGCAAATGAAAACAGACGGGAAGGTTATCTAGCATGTTGAAAAAATTTTGCTGATCCTTCAACAAGCGCTGCTTTAGTTCATTTCGCTCAAATAATTGACCTATTTGATTGCCTAGACTGCTGATAAGTTGAGTCATGTCTTCATTGGGTTTGATGGTCTTTTTAGTGAACACCTCGATCAAACCCACCATTTTATTGGAAGAGGTTATTGGAAAACCAAAGCCCGCTTGCAACCCTGCTTTTAATGCAAAAGGAGACCTAGGGAAATTATTGTCTTGGGTTACATTATGAATCCAGTGAGGCTTACAACCTTCCCACACTCGGCCAGGAAGACCTTTTCCTTTTTTTAATACCATCTCATAAGACTTCTCAACAAACTCTTTGAACTGTTCAATGTTTTTTGGGGAATGCCAGGAGTAACAACAGCGCAAGACCTGATTTTCCTGATCGAGTACCCAGCAAAAAATTAAATCCCAACTCATGAATTCGCAGATGGTCTGCAATACTTTTGGGCAAACTTTTTCCAAGTCGTCGGAATTTGCAAGGATGGAACTTAAGTTATGCAGTAAATCTCGCCGGGCATCGGCTTCTCTTTTTTCGTTGATGTTCCGTATGGTCCCTACAAAAAATTTTTGATTGTCAAAATCTATAGGGTTAGCCGCAAGTTCTATAGAAAACATAGAACCATCTTTCCGCACAGCTGTTAATTCCCTCCAAACTCCTATGAGATTGGATTTCCCGGTGCGGATATATTTCTGAATATAATTGTCATGCTCACTTTTATAAGGCTCAGGCATCAACAAGGAAATATTTTTCCCCATTACCTCATTGGCTTGATAACCGAAAAGAGATTCAGCCGCCGGATTGAAGGTGTGAATAATGCCATTTTCATCAATAACCACTATTCCTTCTACAGTGGCATTAATGACAGCTTCAAAACAGCTTTTCTCCTTCTCGTGGAAAAGGGAATGGCTATTTGTCGATTCTTCAGGCATTTCTGTCTTCCAAACTAAATAGATTTATTTTTTATGGTTAGCATTTAGAGTAATCAAGAAGCCCTTTAAAACCAAATGTTTTTCCGCGAAGCTTTATTGGAAGGGGGATAATCGTTGTTATTTTATGTTTTATTGTCGGTAAGCTGAATATCTTTAACTCTCATCCGGTGACTTTTTGGGCGAATAGAGATATTATTATTGAACCTAAATTAAAGTTAAAATTATTTTCAAGCGCAACCCCGTAATTTTAGGGTCATGTGTTTTCCAATCTTTGCAGGCGGTGGAAGGGTTTTTAGGAGTTGCCATGTCAATGGATGTAGAAAATAAAAAACATTGGGTTACTAAAAATATAAAACTCTTGTTGATTCAAGGAGCTTTGGCGGCAGGAATATTTGCAATCGATTTGGAAATTGAACTAGGTGTCGCAGCGGGTGTGCCATACATCTGTCTGGTTCTGGTTGCGCTTTGGTCAAAAAAGAAACGTCTGATTTGGATCGCTGCAATTTTAGGAACTGTTTTGACTCTAATCGGATATTGGCTTTCTCCGGGTGGTGGTGAAGCCTGGAAGGTTATGATGAACCGGTTTCTTGCAATATTTGCTATATGGGCGACGGCTTTCATAGGTTATTTATTCAAAAAAAATGAAATGGCATTGCAACAAATCAATGAAAAGTTAGAGGCGTTGGTAGAGAAACGAACTTATCAGTTAAAATCGACCAATGAATACCTAAAGAGAGAAATTCAAGAAAACATAAGCGCAAATGAAAAGCTGGAAGAACTTTTCGTTCAGCATTCAACGCTTTTGGAGACGGCTGGAGTAGGGATATTTGGATTGGATAAAGAGGGGCGTACCACATTTTGTAACCCCTCAGGAGCAGCTATGATAGGGTTTTCTGCGGAAGAGCAGCTTGGGAAAAACCAACATAAGTTGATTCATCATTCTCATTCAGATGGAAGTGAATACGATATTGATCATTGCCCCATCTACAATACTTTGAAATATGGAGCATGTTATCGAATATCAGAAGATGTTTTTTGGCGACAAGACGGTTCTTCATTTCCAGTTGAATACATAAGTTCTCCGGTTTTAGAAGGAGGGGAGGTGATGGGTGTGGTTATAACTTTCAAAGACATCAGCCAGCAAAAACATCTCGCCGCAGAAAAAGATTTATTGCTAATCGACCTTCAGAGAATGAATGAGGAATTGAAAGGTTTTGCTCATATTGTTTCCCACGACTTAAAGGAACCTTTGCGAGGAATTTCTTACAACGCAAAATGGTTGGAAGAAGATTTTGGTGAGAAACTGGGCGAAGAAGGGGGCAAGCTAATTAGTTTGTTAACCCAGAATACTCAAAGAATGCATAATTTAATAAATGGAATTTTGGAATTTGCCGAATTGGGGGACACGGATTCAAAGCGTATAGTTTTGGATTCGGGCCAAGTTGCAGAAACAGTAATAAGGTATTTAACCAAACCATCAGGGGTTGAAATAAAAATTATAAAACCAATGCCACAATTGAAATATCATAATCTTAAGTTAGAGCAAATTTTTCAAAACTTAATTGGAAATGCAATTAGACATTTAGGAAAACCGGAAGGAGAAATTGTGGTATCCTGCGCGGACCAAAATGAAGCTTGGTGTTTTCAGGTCTGGGATAATGGTAAAGGAATTGAAAGTAAACACTTTAGCCGAATATTTGGTATGTTCCAAAGCTTGGATAGAAATAATGCCCCAGACTCTACAGGAATTGGGTTGACTCTGGTTAAAAAGATTGTTGAGCAAAACGGGGGTAGGGTGTGGGTGGAATCGGAAGTCAATGAATTCACCTGCTTTAAATTCACAGTTCCTAAATTAACCCAAACAGGAGGGGCGGATGATGCGTAATGGAAGTCCGTTAATGATTGTCGAAGATAATGAAACCGATGTCATATGCATAAAGCGGGCGTTTGAAAAAAATGGAGTCAGCAAACCTATTATTACAGCAGCCAATGGCGAAGAGGCGCTTGCCTATCTGAGAGGTGAGACTTCTGAAAGTATTGTTCCGGGGGTTCGCATTCCGAACCTGATTCTTTTAGATTTGAATATGCCAATTATGAATGGCTTCGAATTTCTTGAGGTGATAAAAGCCGATGAGCGATTTCGTTGCATTCCGGTCATTGTTCTAACGAGTTCCACATCTAAAGTAGATATGAATGATAGCTACAAGAATTGCGTTGCGGGATATATCGAAAAACCTTTGGACCCAGAAGAATACTCAGAAATAATTAAAATTCTTGACCAGTACTGGACTTTGAATTTTTTGCCAACTTTAAGCTGATAGGGAACGGCTTGTGAAGTCTTTAAAGTTTCTCCTTGTTGAAAATAACCCAACGGATCAGATCGCAGTAAAAAGGTTTTTCAAAAGTCAGGAGTGGGATCATGATTTGTATATTGCGGGCTCATTTCAGCAAGGTTTGGAGCTATTAAATGAGAATTCATACGACATAGTACTGTTAGACCAAAGTTTGGGTGATGGTACGGGGCTTGAGCTATTATCCGAAATTAATGATACTCCTGTCATATTTATCTCGGAAACCAGTACCGAACTCATAATAGTTGAAGCCATGAAGGAAGGGGCCTATGATTTTTTGATCAAAGATCACGATCAAAATTATCTTAGTTTGCTCCCATCTACGATTCAAAAGGTGGTTAATAGAAAAAATTCTGAGGATAAACTGAAAAAGTATCTTGCGGAGTTGGAAAGAAGCAATGAAGAACTGAGAAACTTTGCTTTTGTGGCTTCGCATGACTTGAATGAACCGCTACGAAAAATTATTGGGTTCGGTGAACGGCTGAAAAGCAAGACCGAAAATTTAGACCCAGATGTAAATATCTACGCTTCAAAAATGCAAGAGTCCGCAACAAGGATGCAGACCATGATTCAGGAACTTTTGCAGTATTCCCTTGTTTCAGCAAAAGGGGAACCATTTCGCTCTATCGATCTCAATAAAGTTGTGAAAGAAGTCTTGGAGGATCTGGAAGTCTCTATTCGAAAATCAAATGGATTGGTGCAAACAGAGTCATTACCTACGGTGGAAGCCGACCCGGCGCAAATGCGGCAGTTGTTCCAGAACTTGATCAGCAATGCTATTAAGTTTACGAAGAATGAGGAGACTCCTAAGATTGAATTGATCGCCAAGCCAGTGGAAAAGGATTTTTGGGATATTCTTATTAAAGACAATGGTATTGGTTTCGATTCTCAACACAGTAGTAGTATTTTTCAGCCGTTTTTTCGTTTGCATGGACGAAATCAATATGAGGGCAGTGGGATTGGTCTTGCAATTTGTAAAAAAATTGTTGATCGTCACCGTGGCAAAATAAAAGCTATCAGCTCGGAAAACGATGGTTCAGTATTCCAAATTACCCTTCCAGTGAAGCAAGTATCCTGATCTTTTCTCTTCAATTAGGTTTCCCTTTATAAATTTGGAGTAGTACATGCCAGAAAATCCTAATAAAAAACGGTTGTTTTGTTTTGGTCTGGGGTTTACTGCCCAAGCCTTGGCGCGAAAATTGCCCGCTCAAGGTTGGAGTATTTCGGGAACCTGTCGTGAAAAGGATAAAAAAATATCCTCGGAAAATCTATTAACGGTCCCATTCGATGGAAATAAGGCGACCGAAGAAATTCGAGATTCTATTTCCAAGGCCACCCATTTATTGGTTTCAATTCCTCCGCAATCTTCAGGTGATGTTGTATTACAAAATTTTGGTTCTCAAATTGAAGAATGTGAAAACCTGCAATGGATCGGATATGTCTCATCGACGGGTGTTTATGGAGACACGCAGGGGGAATGGGTTGACGAGTGCTCACCTCTCAAACCATTAACCGAGCTTAATGTGCGGCGTGTGGAATCGGAAAATGGATGGCTAAATATGGTGAAAAAGAATCGCCCGGTTATGGTGTTTCGTTGTGTGGCTATTTATGGCCCTGGCAGGAACCTTTTACTTTCTGTTAAAAAAGGCAAGGCTCGACGTATTGATAAACCGGGTTTGGTTTTTTCTCGTGTTCATGTAGATGATATAGCGCAAACTTTGGAAGCGTCTATACAAAAACCCAACCCCGGAGAAATTTATAATGTAAGCGATGATCATCCCTCGTCTCCCTCTGAAGCTGTTGAATATGCCTGCCAGCTTTTGCACGTGAAGCCACCTCCCTTAATCCCCTTTGAATCTGCAGAATTATCAGAATTAGCTCGTGGATTTTATACGACTTGTAAACGCGTAGGTAATAAGAAAATAAAAGAGGAGTTGGGAGTGAAACTAAAATATCCCAATCTTAAAAGTGGGTTGGGTGCTATTTTAAAGGCGATGTGAGGGCAGGGGAATATACTCGAAATTTATCAAACCGGTAATACTTATCTTGTTGCCGTTTCCTTCCACGCCGTGCGCTAAAGACCGGTGGGATAGTGTAAAAACTCGCTGTCCAAACTGAATTTTTCTTTAAGGTGTTTGCCAACCGATTTGACGCCGCCTGTCTCAGTGGCATAGTGCCCTGCAAAAATGAGTATGCAATTGCCCTCGATGGCTTCATGGTAGTGATGATTGGCTCCCTCGCCTGTGATGTAGCAGTCGAGTCCCTCTTTACTGGCCTGTTTGAC
>JAJDAV010000163.1 GCA_029261695.1 Nitrospinaceae bacterium
TAGTGCTCCTAAAAAATGGGAGAAATCCCTCATATATAATTATATAGTACCCCGTCTTTGATTAAAATAGATATTCTCGAATAAAAACAATAAGCTAACTATTCTACTACCTTAAAATTCAGTACTTAAATGACATCAAACCTGAATCGCGCTCTAGAATGGACTTCACCACAAACCCAGCCTCTACTGCTTGGAGCTCTTTGCCTTCTCGCACTGACCCTTTTTTCAATGGCTATCTGGCCCAAATTGAAACTTCTACGGGGTGCCCGATCCGCCGAAAGGTGCGATCGAGTCCTTGAAAGAATAGCTCTAACGCTGAAAGTTGCCTTAGGCCAAAGCAAATTAATGCAGGAAAAAGGCGCCGGGTGGATGCATGCTTTGATATTCTGGGGATTCCTGATTCTGCTTTTTCGTGCAGCCGAATTCTTTTTAATCGGGTTTTTCCCCGAAACCGATTTTTCTTTCCCAGCAAGCAATGCAGTTTTTGTGGTTTACGCATGGATCAAAGATACAGCTGTGCTTCTCGTTGGACTAGCCGTTTTTTTCGCTCTTTACCGGAGATTAATACTAAAACCGCAACGTCTGACGTTATCAACAGAGGGCTTACTCATCCTACTATTGATCCTTGCGATTATGGTCAGCGATGTATTATTTGACTCGGCTTTTCTGGCACTTCATCCTGAAGGACATTCCGGTCCCATTGGTATGGTTTTAGCTCCTGCCTTCGAGGCACTTGGAAAAAACATTCTGGGCAACCTTCACAGTCTGGCTTATTGGTTGCATACTTCATCGATCCTGTTTTTTTTAATCCTTCTGCCACGCAGTAAGCATTTCCATATACTGACCTCAATCCCAAACGTATTTTTTTCCAGCCTGAGCAATAATTTAAGCCGCATCGATTTTGAAGAGGAAGAATCATTCGGCCTGGTCAAAATGGAGGACTTTAGTTGGAAACAAATGCTCGACCTTCACACCTGCACTCAATGCGGGCGTTGCGATCGTGCCTGCCCGGCCTGGGCCACAGACAAACCCCTTTCGCCTCAACAATTGACCGTTGACCTGCGCGATCATCTTAACGGTCCGCCCAGTTCCGATATTGTTCTTCCAGGGGGTATCATTGACGACGAAGTCCTCTGGTCTTGTACCACTTGTGGTGCCTGCGAAGCCGCCTGCCCGGTGATGATTGAATACGTCGATAAAATTATCGGACTAAGACAAGGGCTGGTGTTAACCGAAGATCGATATCCAAAAGAATTTAAATCAGCATTTCAATCTCTGGAAACCCAGTCAAATCCCTGGGGCTTTCCAAAATCTTCGCGATCCGACTGGGCTAAAGAATTGGGCATCCCCATCTGGGACAAAACCAAACCCACCGAATATCTTTATTTTGTCGGCTGCAACGGATCGTTCGATGCGCGCGGCAAAAAAATAACCGAATCGGTTGTTCAAACATTAAGAGACGCAGGCGTCGAATTTTCAATACTGGGAAATGATGAAGGTTGTACCGGCGACCCTGCGCGCCGCTCAGGCAACGAATATCTGTTCGATATGCTGGCAAGCGCAAACGCAGAAACTTTTAAAGAACAGGGCGTGCGAAAAGTGGTGACCCATTGTCCGCATTGCCTCAACTCATTAAAAAACGACTATCCAGAATTCGGGGCCACGTTGGAAGTGATTCACCATTCTGAGCTTTTACAAAAACTGATCAAAGAAGGAAAAATTTCGCCACAACAAAAAACAGAAGAAAATGTTGTGTTCCACGACTCCTGCTACCTCGGCCGACATAACGAAATTTATGAAGCACCCCGAGAAGTTTTAAACGCTTCCACCAGCTCAATAAAAGAAGTCGAACATAGTCGGGAAACCGGCACCTGTTGTGGAGCAGGCGGTGCCCGTTTTTTACTGGAAGAAAATACAGGGACGCGTATGAGCCATCACCGCCTCGACGAACTGATGGTCACCAAACCCGACACCATCGCCGTCTCCTGCCCTTTCTGTGTGTTAATGCTGGAAGACGCAGTTAAAGCCAAAAACCTGAATGTGAAGGTCAAAGATATTGGTGAGATGTTGATAAATAAAACCTGATCTAATGAATGCTCGAACTCCACTTTTCAAACGTATTGAGCAAAAAATGAAAATCCTCTTTCCCAAAACTATTCTTAGCCCCCTAACTCTGTTTTTCCCCTTATTACTCTTAACTTCTTGCACCCAACTATTTTCAATTGTTCCAAGTGGCAATGCCAATGAAGATATAAAATTTGAATTTTATAAAAATGATAATAACGATGAATTGATTGAGCTGAAAGTTGAGAGTGTTATTCTGGAAACAAAGAGATTTCGTCGATGGAGACAAATTTGGAGCATTTGGGCGAAAGGGGAACGCACCTATTTGAAAAATATTAAATACGGAGAAACACCCACTGGATTTACTGGATCAATGAAGCCTAAAAAACTTTATGTGAGGGAATTTCATAAAGTATCGGTTAGTGGAATGACTTCCTCAGGAGCAATTTTTTATGCAGTAGAGGTATTCATAATTAATGAAGATGGAGGAATTATTACTATAAAAAATGGTCAGACAATGATGAATTAATCGAAAAGAAGAACGGATCTATTTAATTGCTCAAACCACATCTTTCAAACTATCATGAAATTTTCTTTTCCAAATAACTTTTTTAAAATTTCAACCCTGTTTTTTTCCTTATTATTTTCAATCTCTTGCGCTCAGTTCTTCACCATCGTTCCAAGTGGCAATATTAATGAAGATGTTAAATTTGAATTTTATAAAAATAATACTACCGACAAAACAGTTGAACTAAAAGTCGAGAGTGTAGCTTTGGAAAGAAGGATTTTTAATATATGGAGACAAGTTTGGGTTATCTGGGAAAAAGAAAATTCAAAACCAGCGTCTTTAAAAAATATTAATTATGGAGAGGCACCTGCCGGGCTGGATGAAACAATCAAACCCAAAAAAATTAAAGTGGGGTCCTCTTATAAAATATCCGTAAGTGGAACCCTATTATCAGGAGAAACTGCTTATGGAATAGAGGTGTTCCATTTAAGTGAGGATGGAGAAGTTATTGTAGCAAGTGAAGGGATAATTATTTCAGAAAGAAGATAAAAGGCACAAGACTCTCCTTAACTATAAAATTCATTTAGGTCTTTATACCATTCTCTAAACGCTTAATAGCTTCTTCTTTCCCCAGAAGAAGAATTACATCGTAGATACCGGGACTCACGGTGGTTCCCGTAAGAGCAACTCGAACAGGTTGCGCCAGCTTGCCGAGCTTCATGCCTTCTTCCTCAACTATTTTTTTGAATAACGACTCAATATTCTCAGCGGAAAAATCGTCGAGCGTGGAAAATCCGGCAATCACTTTTTCGAGCAAGGGTTTTGCTTCCTCCGTTAGGAATTTGTTGCGGGCTTTTTCATCGAACTCAACTTCCTTCTTGAAAAAGAAAGCCGACTTCTCTGCCATCTCAATAAGGGTCTTCGCCCTTTGGTTCAGGCAAGGAATTACTTTCGCAATTTCTTGCGGACTGAGGCCGTGACCTTCTGACAAAACTCCTGACTTGACTAAATGAGGTTCCAGGTGTTGAGCCAGTTCTTCCGGCGGGGTTGACTGGATATATTGTTCATTAACCCACGACAATTTGTCCGCATCAAAAATCGCGGCGGATGTATTTACCGAATCGAAAGAAAAATGCTTTATTAATTCTTCACGCGAAAAAATTTCCTGATCGCCGTGAGACCAACCCAGCCGTGCCAGATAATTGATCATCGCATCTGGCAGGTAACCCATATCGCGATAAGCCAAAGCAGAGGTAGCTCCGTGACGTTTGCTGAGACGAGATTTATCCTGCCCTAAAATCATGGATATATGGGTGAACTTGGGACGCGGATAATCAAGTGCATCGTATAACAAGCATTGACGCGGCGTATTCGACAAATGGTCATCGCCACGAATGACATGGGTGATACCCATTTCTGAATCATCGACTACCACCACAAAATTATAGGTGGGTGTTCCGTCTGTTCGTTGAATAATCACATCATCCAACTCAGCAATATCAAAAAGCACTTTTCCCCGTAGCAAGTCTTCAACCACCACCGTTCCTTCGATAGGGGCTTTGAAGCGAATAACTGAAGGGGCTCCCTCAGGCGAATCTGAACGTTCGCGACATGTGCCATCGTATTTTGGTTTGTTCCCCGCCTTTTGAGCTTCACTGCGTTTCAGATCCAACTCTTCTGCTGTGCAGTAACAATGATAGGCCTTCCCCGCTGAAAGTAATTGTTCTACCTTTTGCGAATAAATTTCCTGACGCTCAGTTTGCCGAAAAGGACCTTCATCCCAATCCAATCCCAACCAGCGCATGGACTCCAAAATTTCCTCGATTGATTCTTCAGTAGACCGAGAAAGGTCGGTGTCTTCAATTCGCAAAACAAATTTACCGCCGTGGTTTTTTGCATACAACCAATTGAACAATGCGGTTCTGACTCCACCAATATGTAAAAACCCAGTAGGACTGGGCGCAAATCTGACTTTAACAGGAACGGACATATCAAAAGCTCAATAAAGTTTATAAAAAAGGGAGGATCAGAGTAACAAATAAAACAGGAGAACGACAAAAAAAAAGCAGCCGACCAGGGGGAACAACGGTCGACTGCTTTAATGAAGAGTAAGAACCTAAACTCGGCCCCTACAAAAAACTTAGTTACAAGTAACGGTTACTGCGTTGCTACCAATATTGCTGATTTTAACCAATCCTCTAATATCACCAATAGAATCACCACGGCTGAATGATTTTTGAGAGGTGAGAGTAACTTTGTGCCGACCCATTCCGCCTCTTTGCGGCAAACCAGTTCGGCCATGATCGGTAGAGTTCAAGCTATCGTTGTTATCGTTCGGTCCTAATGTAATAGATGTGGTTGTGAAGTTTGAAGATTTCCAAACTGCTAGTGTCGCGCTACCACGGTCATTACTGGTATAACCAAACTTGTCATTAGAGATATTAGCAGGACCTGCATTCTCCAACGTAATGCTCTTCGCATCATTACATTTTGTCATTTGACCTGGACCGATGCTACCTGCGCTAGCTGTCATCGCCATGCCAGCGATAAAAGCAACTGTTAAAGCAAAAATCTTTTTCATATTACCCTCTCCTTTTTTTGCGTAAAAGAAACACTCTTAAAAAAGAACACTGAACAACATATGTTTATTAGACCTACGTACAATTCTTTGATGGGAGTTTAATTGATCCCCAAATTTGTGACCATAGGTCTAAAACTGTTTTTTGTGCGAGCGCTTTACCTTGTTTCTTCTGGGGAAAACCCTGACACGATAAGATGAAATTCGATATACGTAGAAAACCTTGAAGACTGTAATGAATTACAGAACAGGAAAATTTCAAAATTAGATTACATTTAAGAAGACGAATCCCATATACCTTTCAGGTAAAGGATGTGATCTACAAATTTGGCTTCAAACAAGGTTGAGGTTTAGAGGAAAGGGCAAAAAAAAACAGCCGACCAGAGATTGGTCGGCTGCTTCACTAGAGCAAGAGCCTAAGCCCTTACAAAAAAACTTAGTTACAGGTAACGGTTACTGCGTTTTGACCGTGGTTGGTGATTTTAACCAATCCACTGATATCACCAATAGAGTCACCACGGCTGAATGATTTTTGAGAAGTCAGGGTAACTTTATGCTTACCCATTCCACCTCTTTGTGGCAAACCAGTTCGACCGCCATCGGTACCGTTCAAGCTATCATTACTATCGTTGGGCCCTAAGCTCACAGGAATCGTTGTGAAATTTGAAGATTTCCAAATAGAAAGATTTGCGCCACCACGATCATTAACCGTAAAACCATTCTTTCCGCTAGCATCATTTTTATTACCTGCTGTTTCCAGGGTGATGCTTTTTGCATCGTTACACTTTGTCATTTGGCCGGGAGCAATGCTACCTGCGTTAGCTGTCATAGCCATACCAGCAATGAAAGCCACTGTTAAAACAAAAATCTTTTTCATAACCCTCTCCTTTATGCGTTAAAAGAAACACTATTAAAAGAACACTGAAACAAACTGGTGTTTATAAGACCTTTTCACATTTACTTGGGAGAGATTTTAATTGATTCAGCTTATAGTATATATAGGCCTAGAGCCTTTTTTTTAGTAGTCTAATTGACTAAAACTAAACTATCAACATCCTACGTATTAAGTAGTCATTTGTCCTACAATGATAGGTGGATCATAGAGGCAGGGTGTTATGGGTGGGGTACTACAATTTCCGCAAATTCAGACGAGTTATTGTAGAAGCCGATGCGAAATGGCGTAATGGATTAATTCTGCATTCTTTTTCATTTGCATTTTATCCAGAATACGCGATCGATGTGTGCTGATGGTTTTTACGCTTAACGATAATCTCTTACCAATGTCCGTGGGAGATTCCCCTTCTGCAAGCATCATAAAAACCTGATGTTCGCGATCCGAAAGGTTTTCGTGCAATGGCCGGTCTGTTTTTCCAAAATCGAATGCAAGTTTTTCCGTGATAGCGGGGCTGGCAAACTTACCGCCATTTGCAACTTTACGTACTGCCGCATAAATCTGATCGGTACTGCTTTCCTTGGTTATAAAGCCTGATGCCCCTGCCTTAAAAAACCGAACCGCGTAATGCTCTTCGGGATAAACCGTCAAAACAAGCACCGGCAGCTTGGGCTGCTCATCTCTTAGCTGCTTTAAGAGGTCCAACCCATTCTTTCCAGGCATAGCTACGTCAAGAAGGACAACATTTAAATCTGAGCCAGGAATTTTCTTTAAAAGCTCATCCCCATTTTCAGCTTCGCCTATCACTTCAATATCCGGTGTTTCTGAAAACGCATTTTTTAAACCTCTACGAAATAGAGGATGGTCATCAGCAATAATAACTTTAATTTTCTCCTTAGTTTTCACCATTTCCGTCCTTTTTAATATTGATTGTTACTTTAGTGCCGCCTTCGGCAACACCATCTATCTTAACATTGCCTCCCCATACCATAGCTCGTTCGCGCATTCCAAGCAAACCTAATGATCGCAAACTTTGAATCTGTTCAACAGTTATCCCGCTTCCATTATCCTCGACCTGTAAATTAATATTTTCTTTACAGGTATATAACCTGACACTCACCTTCGTGGCTTTTGAATGTCTGGCGATATTTGTTAATGTTTCCTGGAATATCCTAAACAAAGTCGTTGCTCTTTCGAGATCCATCTCGAATCCATCTATTTGGTCGAGAAAATGGCAATGAATGCCTGTCCTGCCATTGAACTCCTTAACCTGCCATTCGATCGCTTCAGGAAGCCCAAGGTCATCCAAAATTGGAGGCCTTAAATCCATAGCAATTCTTTGAACAGACTGGATAGCATCATCACTCATCTCAAGCAGTTGCTTAGTGCTGCCCTGAATTCCAGGGTTATAAAGTAAAAGTTTCTTATCCAGCAATGAAAGTTCCAGTTTAATAGTTGTTAAGAGTTGACTGAGATGGTCGTGTACTTCTCTGGCGGTTCGAGTCCTCTCTTCTTCGCGGACCTCCTGCAACCGATGATAGAGGTTACGCAACTGTCCCTGAGACATTTCACTTTGATCCTGCGCACGCTTTCTCTCTAAGACTCTCCCTAGTTGGGTACCAATTTGCCCCATGATCGCCAGCATTTCTTTATCGGGTTCTGCCGCTTTACTGGAAAAGAACTCCATTACCCCCACCACCTCTTGACCAATTAAAATGGGAAAAGCGAAACCCGCTTTCACACCAATATTCTCAGCCAGGTTCGCACGTGGGAAATTAGGGTCTTTAGTTACATCAATGATCCATTCAGGTTTTCCACTGGCTAAAACGCGTCCAGGGAGGCCAATCCCCACATCCATTGGCGTGTCCCCTGTAATTTTTTGAAACACATCAAACTTTCCTGGATCGCCAACGTGCCAAATTTCGGTAGGGATCAAACCTAAAACCGGGTCATTTGTAGTCAAATAAAGATGCCCCAGGGGCCAACCTGCAAACTTACACACTCTTTCAATGCAAAAATAAAGGGTGTCCTCAATTGCCCGTGTCTCATTTGAAGCCATAGCAATTGCTTTCACCAGTTGCGCGCTATTTGCCTCATTATTTAAACGTTGATTGACTTCAAGCAGTTTTGCTGTGCGATCTTCAACTCGGGTCTCTAGAAATTCCCTGGCGGCAAGAAGTTTTTCATCTGCCTTGTTTTTTAACAGGCATAATATTGTCGTCAGACATATTGTTAAAAAAGCTAACACACGATTTGTTATCACATTTGTCAAATCTCCTCCGGGCGGGGAAAGAAAATAGCCCAACAAATTCAACACGGAACCCAAAACAGCAGCAATGATTATCAAATTGCGATTTTGCGCCATCAATCCCAGCAATACCAGCGCAACGTAAAGCATGCCATCTGCGATACCCAGAGGGAGCAGCGCGTCTATAATAATAATTCCGACGCAAGCAATGATTCCTATGAGTACATATTTGGTAGAGTAGTTTTTCAATTTTTGCGGAAATAACCCGTTAAATCTAATAATTCAACAGCTTAAATTTTATCAAAAAATAATTAATATGCGGACAGACTTTGCAGAATACAACATTTTGTCATAAAATAATATAATGCCAAATGAGCAGTCCTATTAATTTAGGCGTAGTTCTTTGACTAAACCCTGTTCCCTAATGAAAAATCGGTAGTTATGAGATTTAAAATAATCCTGATCCTTTCCTTACTTCTCCTCAGTACAGCTTTACCCGTTTGGGGAAATGATGGAAAAGCCCAACTGGTTCTCTACAAGGAATTGGACACCCCCATTACAAATCATATGAAGGGTCGAACTTGTAATAAAGTTCTTATTGTTAAAAAAGACAAAGATGTTGCGGCCACAGCCGATATGCGTGACCGATTTTGCGAAGGTGAATATTCACTGAGCCTGGATGGTCCTCCCGGAACCACCGTAACAATTTATGGTCAAAACTTTTTTGGCAAAAGTCGAGGTTATCTAACTCTAACAAAGACCGACCATCAAAGAGTATGGGTTTGGAATTTCAGATCCTTTCCCGAAAAACGCTGGATGATTACATTCGCCAATCAAGACACGGGCGGTTATGAATCTTTTTACCAGGCAAACCCTGAGTTCAGCAGGAATTTTGGTTCCGTTAAATGGAATGAAATCCCTTGAAAATTTAATTCCCCCGCAAAAATTGTGCAAATAACCTCGGTTAAAAACAAATCAATTCTGACCCGCACAACAGGATATCTCAAAAAAGTTTCTTCCCATTCCTTAAATCCCTATAGCGGTTGCGGGTTTGGCAATTCTTCTTGTGGTCAAGGGTGCTACGTCCGTTTCAATGAATGGATAAACCGAGGCCGAAAATGGGGGAGCTTTGTAGATGTTAAAACTAATGCTGCTGAATTATATTCCAAAACAGTAGCTAGAGAAAAAAACTGGGCTTACAATCAATCAAAACCCTTTTCTGTTTTCATGTCCAGTTCAACCGACCCTTGGCAACCCGCCGAAATAAAATACCGCATTACCAGAAACTTATTGCTGGCCATGAAAATATCTCCTCCTGACGAATTGATTTTACAAACCCATTCTTCCGCAATTCTAGATGATATTAAACTTATCCATGAGCTATCCTTAATTTGCAAATTACGAGTTCATATATCTATTGAAGGAGACCAAGATCGTCTACCAGGCCAACCTCTCCCACCGTCCAGCGTAGAAGACCGGATCAGAGCCCTGAAAGAGTTCTCATCCCGAGGAATTTTTTCAGTTTGCTGCTTGTCACCATTATATCCTTTGAATGATCCTGAGCATTTCTTTAACAAGCTAAAATCGACAGGGGTCGCCGCGGTGATTATCGATCATTTCATTTTAGGAGATGGAACATCTGATGGTTCAAGAACGCAAAAAACCTCCCTTCCTACGATCATGAAAAAAATAAAGCCTGAGTCTATCCATCTGCCATACAGAGATAAAGTGATAGAGATTGCTAGAAAATATTTACCCGTCGGTATCTCAGCCGCAGGTTTTGCAGGGAATTTTTCCTGATGCCTTCTACGATCCCCAAAGCATTGAATGATCTGTTGATTTCATTAAACGGTAAAGGATACAAAAGCTATAAAATTTTACAGGGAAAAAGTTTTCAATATCCTCCTTTCACATTGCGCTTTGAGCATGTACAGGGTGACCCTTATGCAGCACCTTCGCGTTTAACTCTATCGACAAAGCTCTCTGAAATTGGTCTCGCCTCAACCCTCTACGACACCCCAACTAAAAAACTCGCCTTAGAGGATCACTTATTAAGAGTTCTTCATAAAAAAGTTTTAACATTAAAAAATAAAATTAAAGGATCGGGGAGAAGCGGTGAAATTTCAGTCCAGCCTCCAAGCCAAAAAGTGATCTTGAGAAGCGGGATAACTATTAGTAATGACTCCTTGACCTTGATTTTATTTGCCGGTTTACCAGGCAACGGCCGTAATGTTCTAGCAAAAGAATGCATTCATCTTTTTTCTGAAATACTACCCTCGGCCTGGGAAGAATCAATTTCAGAAGAATCTATTGACCTGGACCAGGTGCGGAATTCCATAAATACACTGGAAGATTATTATGCCCTTAGAAATGCATTAAAACAGAATGAGTGGGTAGCATTTATCGCTGATGGTTCCAACCTCCCACGGTTATCTGGAATCAGCGATCTTCCTCTTCAAAATAACAGTGTTGCATTTCTGGCGCCTGATGAATTACAGGCAGAGGTTAACCTCCCACACAAAGGTAAAGTTGCAGGAATGCCTGTCCCCAAAGGAATCACCTTGATTGTAGGAGGAGGGTTCCATGGCAAAAGCACTTTATTGAATGCCATTCAAAATGCTATTTACCCTCATGTATCTGGGGATGGACGAGAGCTTATTGCAACTCATCCCTCGGCAGTAAAAATTAGAGCCGAGGATGGCCGAGCAACACAACCAATAAACATATCTGGGTTCATGGATAATTTACCATCCGTATCCTCTACAAAAAAATTTTCAACACAATCTGCCAGCGGGTCTACATCTCAGGCAATTAATATTATTGAAGCTCTAGAAGCCGATTCATCTCTTCTTTTAATGGATGAAGATACCTGCGCCACTAATTTCATGATCCGCGATGCAAGAATGCAGGCTCTAATCGAAAATAACAGAGAACCTATCACTCCATTGGTAGATCGAATAAAAGAACTTTATCAAGATTTCGACATCAGCACTCTTCTAGTTATGGGAGGAAGCGGGGACTATTTTGAGGCGGCAAATCGGGTCATAGCAATGGATTCTTTTCGTCCTATAGAAGTCACTCAAAAAGCCAGGCAAATTGTTAAAAAAAATCCAACAAGCCGAAAAATCGAAATCAAATTTCCTTTCCCTCCAATCAAACCCAGAAGCCGCGACCTATCGGCTCTAAACTTCCAGCGTGGAAAAAAAGATTGCGTCATTCAAACGCGACAACTTATTACATTAGTACTAGGTCAAACAGAAATAGATGTGCGTTACGTAGAACACTTGGTAGAAGAAGGCCAACTTGAATTTTGCGGATGGATTTTAAAACAGCTCAAGGACAGACAAAATTTCACAGAAAAACAAACTGAAACTGTTAAAGATATTTTAAAAGAAATAGAACTCCAAGGGTTGGGCTCAATAACACCCTACAATAACGGAAAACTTGCCCTACCAAGGTATCAGGATGTCCTGGCAGTATTGAATCGCCTGCGCTAAAAAAAATTAGAGGTTAGGCTGTGATTTTTCCTGCAACTTTTTAAGATGTTGGCTGAATCCAATCATGAAAAGCGTTGCTCCCAGCATTTCGAAGCCTTCTTCCACCCCAATCAACAATCGATCATAATCATAACTCACAGGGTCAACCACACTTTTCGCAAGACCTTCTAATACCAAAACCATAATCCATAAAATTAAGGCCACAAACATCGTACTCATAATTCTTGGAGAATAGAAAAACCTTCGCAAAAAAAATCTTGCCAGGAAAATCACCACTACCACAATCATCGGAGCATAAAACCATAACCATTCGTGGACAAAATGAAACACCACAGATTCAAGAGCCAAAGTTCTCCCAATATTTATAAAGTTTTCATGAATACCTATGCAATCGTCCAGGCCAATAAAAAAGTACACAAAAGCAACAAGAAACCAGGGAAGCTTGCTCTTCAAAGGAGCATCAGGACCAAAGTCTGCACGCGCGGTAATGAGAACCACGAATCCCAAAACAAATAATTGTGCCGTTGCAAAAAGCGTCCCATAGCCTTTTTCTGCATTCAAACTCCAATATAGATCTGTCGGATACAAAAACCACATTATTTCCAGCCCTATCTGCACCATCAAAAGGAAAGAGAAAAAATAGACGCGAGTAGGAGGCTCGGTGGTCAATCTTTTTATTAAAGCGAGATACTTTTCTCTAAATCCTGAATTGACCCAAGCCCTCAAAATCAGAAGGATCAAAAAAAACATAAATGGATTATTCAATCTAGAGCCTATAAAAGGGAATGGGAAATCCTCCCAGATACGGGCATGAATAAAAATTACTAACATTGCAATCAGGTCCACCCCAATCAGCAGTTTAAATATAAAATCCAGTTTTTTAGATAGTGAAGAAGACAATTTATTTTTTATTAAAGATTTACAAAATAATAGAAACCAACATAAAAATGCAGCAGCAACTCGCTCACAAATTAAGGTTTAACGGCTGAATTTAACAGAGGTCGTTCTGCGGGTAAAGAAAAGTTTCCTTCTCTAAATATTTTTTGCAAATTTAAAGGATTCGATGGCCAAATTCCCTTCACTACATTTTCTGATTTATTTCCCTTAAAAACCAAATAACCATATTTTCCATAATGTGGCAACTTTCGAATCAAATCCGGAACAACTTCTTCCGAAGCTGCAATTACCCAGGAAACAGACCTTTTCTCATTTTTCAATCGAGGTAAAGTGAAGATAAAACTATGATCTTTATTTGGGAAATGCCCCTCTTTTAAAGAGAAACCGTTTTCTTCAAACTGCACACCCAGTTTTTTGAGGTGAGGTAAAAGATTCATTCCAATTTTATTTTCTCTCCCAAAAACCCATAGACTAATATCAGAATCCGGTGACATTTCGATGTCCTTTAAAACGGATTTTTTTATATTTCCTTTTTCAATCAAAGATTGGGAAAATTGGTCATACCCCTGCAATATTTTTTCATTTTCTTTAACCGGGAAAATGATTGCAGCCTCAACCGCCCCATAAGTCTGACCGATACTGGAAGGCACTTCTCGTTCGTCTAATTTACGAAAAACCTCATTATAAGGATCCAATCGCACCGCCTGCGGTTGACCCGCAATTTTCATATGAAACTTCTGTTTGGGCTTATCCAATATAAGATAATGAATTTGCGGCAAGATCTTCCCCTCTTCCCAAATTGCAATTGGCAGTTTGATTTTATATGCAGGCAGTGTTTGACTCACCTCAACAAAAAAGTCATTTTTCCCCTTGGTGCGAACATACGAAGCATCCTCCAACTCAAATTTCGGAGCACCCTTGCGTCGAATCCATTGCTCAAAAAACCAATCAAGATTTTTTCCCGAGACAGACTCAAAGACCTTCCTTAACTCCTTATACCCCGCATACCGAAATTTAAAGTTCTCAAAATACTTTCTTAATCCTCTTATAAAATCTTTCTCACCCAGTTCCATTCGAAGCATATGAAACACCATTAATAGTTTTCCATATCCAATAGCCTGAGAAGCCATACTGTCGCGAAAAGAAAATTCCTCTAATGAAATTTCGTTGGATTCATTAACGTAGCTCTGGTATTTCATCATTTCCTGAAATCGATATTGCGATCCTTTTCCTTTTGACTCCAATAATAAATGATCTGCAAGATAAGCCGTCAACCCTTCTGACCAGTTGCCATCATTTGGATCAGCAAATACTCCATTGCCCCACCAGTTATGCAAAATTTCATGAGGATAAGAAGAATGAAGAATGAAAGGAAAGCGTATGATGCGCGATCCCATCAAAGTAAATGAAGGCATACCAAATCCCGTTTGCCTGGCGTTTTCGACCAATGCAAACTTGGAATAAGGATAAGACCCTAAAAACTTGCTATACAAATCAATATAATATTTCGCAGTTTGGATATATTTATTTGCAAGATTGGACTCGTCTTGCAACAGAAACGCATATAAGGAAATATTTTCATGTTTTTCTTCAATAACACTAAAACGATTAGCGATTAGAAAAATTTGTTCTGAGGGAAGATTCGAATTCCATCGAACCTCTCTCCTGCCCTTCCCGGCTTTTAGTTTTTCTCGATTTCCCTGGCTCACCGATTCCCAAGGATCTGGTAATGAAACTTCCATATCAAAAGTCACAGTACTATTTTTAGACGCGGCTACAGG
>JAJDAV010000164.1 GCA_029261695.1 Nitrospinaceae bacterium
AAAAAAGTATTTTAAACGCTTTAAAATACTAATTTTCCGTAGTCAAGTGTTTTTTAAAAGTGCTAATTTCGTTCTTGAATTTTAAGACTTGAAAAGTTGATAAACTTAAGAGAAACTATTGCCGTTAAGAGAAACAGTGATCTTTGAACTCGCAAGAAACAAGGAGATGCTTAATGGATGACTTGACAATATCTAAAGGATGGTTTCAGGACAAAGACGATGAACCGACAGCAATCAAGAAAACGTTTTGTGAGCACAGAGCAAAAACTGTTACTCTTGACTATGATGTAGGCATTGAGTATTGCTCGTTCTGTGGTGCATTGGCCCATTATAATTCAGACATCGATAAGCTGGAATGGACCCTGCCAGAGCATTTACAAAAACAAAACTATAATTAAACCTAAATCCGGGGAGGATCATTTTCCCTCGAAATAAAAAAGCCCCGACTCATTGAGTCGGGGCTTTTGCTTTTTCCGCTTATTTTTTCTCACCCAATTTTCTTAGATAGGTATAAAGATTATAAATAATTTAAAAAATAACATTGCGATAACAGCAGTAAATGGAATAGTTGTTACCCAAGAAATAAAAATCATCTTAATAATCCCAAGGTTTAAAGTAGGCAGACCTCTAGCTAACCCCACTCCAATCACAGAACCTACAAGAGTATGTGTAGTAGAAATTGGCAATCCCATTTTAGAGCATATTAAAACCACCGAGGCAGCACCAAAGGTTGCGCAAAAACCCCTTGAGGGAGTTATGTCTGTGATATTCTCTCCCACCGTTGCCATTACCCGATACCCCCAAATCATCAAGCCAAAGACAATGAAGCCGCCTCCCAATCCCAAAATCCATGTGGGCATTGCGACCTTCATTTCTACAACCCCACCTTCCAGAATAGAGACTACAGCAGCTAACGGGCCTACAGCATTGGCGACATCATTGGATCCATGTGCGAAGGCGATATAAAACGCCGTTAAAACTTGAAGATATTTAAAAAGGTTTTCAGTGGTGTTGAACTGGTGGGCAAAATCTTTGGAGTCGTCATCAGGAATATAACGAACCAGTATTTTAGATATCAAGAAAGTTACTAACCCCGCCACAAAAGCAATTAAAACTACACTTGAAAACTCTAAATCCAAATTTAAGTTTTTCAATCCTTTGTAGCAAATGGCAATTGAAAGAATAAAAAATACTACCGCCACAATAAAAGGAAGTAATTCTTTGGCATGCGCCAAAGGCCTTCTTGTACTAAAAATAGCTTTATTAATATATTGAAAAACAAGATAAGCAACTAAGCCACCCATAACCGGGGAAACCACCCAACTCAATACCACATTTCCCATTTTGCCCCAATTTACTACATCAACTCCTCCTGCAATTACGCCAAAACCCAGCACCCCACCAATAATAGAGTGTGTTGTGGAGACAGGCCAACCTAGATAACTAGCAATATGAAGCCAGATAGCAGCAGCCAATAAGGCAGAGATCATTCCAAAAACTAATTGGTATGGAGCGTCAGCAAAAAATGTCGTATCGATCATTCCTTTTCGAATGGTATCCGAGACGTGGCCGCCAACAAAAAAAGCACCCGCAAACTCTGCCACCGCTGCTATTACAATCGCCTGCTTAAAAGTCAAGCTTTTGGAGCCAACACTTGTGCCCATTGCATTGGCAACATCATTGGCGCCAATATTACAGGCCATATAAATACAGGCTATTACTGCGAACGAAAAAAGGAAGGTATCTAAATCCAAACCGGGCTCCTTAGCCTGGGAATATTATGGGGAATTAACTTACTGAGAAAGGAAAATCCTGAGAGTTTTACCAATTTGTTCTGTTTTATCTGCAACGGCGCCCAACTTTTTGATCACCTCGTTCCAAAGTAGAAGATCGGCTGCATCAATCTGGCTACCCAAGGAAAAAAGCTTTTGTGCCAGCTGAAATTGTTTTCGATCCGCTTCCCACTCCAAGGTACCCAAAACTTGAGTGGCCTTATCCACTTTATCTGCTTCTGCTCCGCCAAATGAAGACTCCAGCAAAGCCTCCAGCTCCAAAATCAAATCACAACCTGAATAGGCTGTCTTTATGACATGCTCTACCAGTTCACGAAGTGAATCTTTAATTGTCTCCGGCGTGTCCAGATTTTTTATTCTTAACAGAACCGCCAGATCTTCTACTGAATCGGCGATATCATCCTGAGCCGAAAGCAGATGCATAAAATCTTTCTTATCTACGGGAAGAAATACCGATTGCCTCATATGAGTTCGAATATCATCCTTGATTTTGTCAGCTTCGTGCTCCAACCTGACAATCAATTCCGAAATCTTTGCGACTTCATCATAATTTCCCTGGCTGAGCGCCTTGAAAAGTGGATCAATCTGATCAACACATGATCGGACCTTATCCATATGACTCCCCAAGGGTTTAAAAGGGGATTTCGAAAACATCGACAAAATGGATCTCATAAAAAACCTCAAAAAGTAGCAAACCAACAGGATGAACTTATTCTATTTGAATATAATTTGCAAGTTGGTTTACTCACAAATTCTCAAGAATAATCACAAAAAATCTTATAAATTTATAATGTAATTTTTACAAGGAGTTACGGAAGCAACTCCGCACTTTTGAAGCAGCATCCAACTTGAATATTTTCAAAATATTATCTTCCCATAAGGGCAAACCAATCTTCCAATTGTTGAATTTGAAGATAAGAGTTCGATTGACGCACATCTCCCATTTCCCCTGAAGGACTTCCCCCATAGTTATGGCCTGGGTACAAAATAATATGATCTTCAATTTTAGACAAACGCCGAGTTAGAGTATGAAAAAGTTCCTCGCTATCACCTCCCGGAAGGTCCACTCGACCACACCCTTGCAAAAATAAAGTATCGCCCGCGACAAGGCTATCAGCGACTCGAAAACATTGTGACCCAGGTGTATGCCCCGGTGTGTGAAGACATTTAATATCGACAGACCCTACTTTGACAATGTCTTCCCCATCCATTTGTTTCATATCAGACATGGAAATTCCAGTGACCTGTTTGACGCCATCCGCCTCATGCTTGTTGACATAAACCGGAACAGGGTGTTTCTCCATTAATTCCGCCAACCCGGTAATTTCCATCCCAAAAATTTCTCCGCCCACGTGGTCGGGATGATAATGAGTTACTAAAGCGCCTGTAAGCTTCATATCGTCTTCTTCCACAACCTTAATAATGCCGTCAATATCCCATGCAGGGTCCACCACCACACACTCGCGTGTTTGGGCATCTCCAATTAAATAGACAAAGTTTGCCATAGATCTGGCTGAAGGATCGGTCACGCCCAAATCTATTCCCGATAACAATTGTTTGAAGTATATTGGGTTTGTTTCTGACAAGGAGTCCTCCTTTTAATTTTAGGGTTGCAACAATTTATTTAATAAGTCCGCCAGTCGAACTCCTGCCTGAACCATACGCTGGTCAAGGATCTCTCTACCCCTAACCACGTATTTCTTCGACAATTCCATATTTTTCAATGGATAGGCATACTTCAAAGCCATTAATCTG
>JAJDAV010000165.1 GCA_029261695.1 Nitrospinaceae bacterium
TGGACGCGATACATACGATGGCTTGGGGAACACCCCACATACCACGCGCAACACAAACATCCGATTGATACTACGCAGTATCTGGCCGTGCGTTTATTCTATGAAATAGAATTCGCCAACATTCAGTGCCAAAAAGAATGGGGAATTGATGGGACTGTTTCTGCTCTGATTGGATATTGGAATGAACGATCCAAAGAATACCATCATAAGATGGGACATGAAGTGCAATCAGAAGATCCAACCAAACGGATGAAATGTCGACACGCTTGGCGATTATTTCATTTGGCGCAGTTTCTTGAATTGTCGCCAGGAGAAGTTGAAGAACTCTCGTTTACTGATGCTCAGAGGTTGTTGCAATGGTTAGATCAATTTCCTGCTGATGAGCATGGGCGGGTATGGATAGAGGCCTACGAAGATTCCTTTCGAGAGAAGATGCTGAGAAATATTTCAGTGCATCGCGGAACAGTACCCGAACTGGAAACTCGTCCTCTTGCGCAACTAGTCTTTTGTATAGACGTGCGTTCTGAATCATTTCGTCGTCATATTGAAGCTCAAGGTTCCTATGAGACGCTTGGGTTTGCAGGGTTTTTTGGTATTCCCATTAGCCATCAGGTTTTTGATAGTGATCACCGTGCCGATTTATGTCCAGTGCTATTGACTCCTAGCCATGCGGTGACGGAAACACCTCGATCGGGTGAAGAAGCGGCGTTAGAAAAATATTCTTCCAATACTCGCTGGTCCCAACTGGGGCATCATCTTTTTCATGATCTGAAGCATCATCCTATTGGGTCGATGATGGTGATTGATGTATTGGGGTTCTTTTTTAGCCTGGGGTTGGTTGGCAAGACGGTGCTTCAAAAATCATTTCGTGCGATTACCTCTACTATCCTGAGCGGGTTGACGCATAGGGTCCCAACACAAATTTCTATTTCCACGCCATCTAATCCTCAAAATCCTAAAATAGGAGAAGTGAATGCAGAAGGAATTCCTGACGGACTTTCTGAAGGATTTTCTCTTTCGGAACGGGCGACATTTATCGAAAATGCATTGCGTGCTATGGGGCTCACCAAAAATTTTGCGAGGTTAGTGTGCCTTTGTGGTCATGGGAGTGAAACGGACAATAATCCTTATTATGGGGCGTTGGATTGTGGAGCTTGCGGGGGGGCACCGGGCGATGCCAATGCGCGGGTTTTTGCCGCGATGGCGAATGAACCTGAAGTTCGGTGCATTCTCAAAGAAAAAGGATTGTCGATTCCCAATGATACCTGGTTTCTTCCGGGAAAACATAACACGACGACGGATCGGGTCGAATTTTACGATCTAGAGGAATTGCCTGATTCGCATAAAGAAGATTTGCAGGCGTTGAACAAGGGCCTTGAAGAAGCTGGTGCGAGGCAGGCTCTTGAGCGGTGCCAGCGTATTCCCAGTGCTCCGACGAAAATATCCCCAGAGCAGGCTTTTGCTCATGTGGACGAACGCAGTTGTGACTGGGCGAATACTCGACCGGAATGGGGGTTAGCTGGCAATGGCGCGTTTCTAATTGGAAGACGAAACCTGACCAAAGGATTAGATTTAGGAGGTCGGGTTTTCTTGCATTCTTATGACCCTGTTGATGATCCCCAGGGAGCCATCCTCGAAAAAATTATGACAGCGCCGTTAATTGTTGGTGAGTGGATTAATACTGGTTATTATTTTTCTGCGGTTGATCCGTGGGCGTATGGAAGTGGGAGTAAGGTTTTGCACAATGTCGTCGGAGGTGTTGGGATGATGCTGGGAAGCCAAAGTGATTTGCAAATGGGATTCCCTTTGCAAACAGTCAATAACGGAGGAGCGCACTATCATGAGCCGATGCGACTCTTAGCTATCATCGAACAAACACCGAGTGTAATCTCATCTATCATTGAAAAACACTCGATCCTTCAACAGTTGTTTCATAATCAATGGCTTAATCTTGTGGCTTTGGATCCCGATAGGTTTGAGTTTCGTCGGTACAATCCGAATGCGACGTGGGAAGCGGTTCAGGTCCCTTAATTGCACCTATTATATGCGCTTGGATTGTTACAAGAATACAGAGGTCTCATTCTGAGTCTCCGGTTGGTTTTTAAAAGAAGCATCGAATAACACTTTTATCCTGGGATCAAACCCGTACCTGATAATTTTATGGCAACTCGATCTAGACCAGTATCATCAGAGTTCTTATTTTTTAAAGCCATGGCGCTGTTTGTGTTTTGGATTTTTTTATCTGCCAGCTTTGAATGGGTTCATCTTGGTTTGGGGCTTATTTTTTCGTTCGTTGTGGCTTGGCTAAACTCTGGTCACTCACCTTTTGTTCCAAAATTTCGTCTTTGGCTCAGAGTCCTCCTTTACCTGCCGTGGCTTTTTTATAAGATCGTTCAAAGTAGCCTTAATTTGTCCAAACTTATTTTGCATCCTGAACTTCCCATTACTCCTCAGTTGATTCCTGTGAAATCAAAACTACGTCACCACGCGGCCGTTGTTCTATTTGGTAATTCCATTACGTTAACCCCTGGAACAATTACCGCAGAGGTGGACGGTAATAATCTAATTATTCACTCGATGGATAAAAGCGACGATGCCGCAATCAAGGAAATCGAATCTAAAATTGCTGATATTTTTAAGGACGAAGAGCCAGATTTATGAAGACTTTTCTTTTCTGCGTTTTAGTGTTGCTGGCTATTCTCATTGGTGCGTATCTGTATCGTGTTTTGCAGGGGCCTACAATTTTTGATCGTTTGTTGGGGCACAATGGAATTTCCACCAAAGCAATAATTTTGCTTTTAGTCATTGGAATTTATTTTGAACGAGTCGATATGTTTATTGATATCTCGATTGGATATGCCCTATTAAATTTAGTCGGTGCGCTTGCTCTGGCCAAATATTTAGAGCAAAAAGAAACTTTATAATATGCAGATACTTTCCGTTATTTTTATAAGCGTTGGATTATTTTTTCTGATTGTTGCTGCTATTGGAGTGATTCGATTGCCTGATGTGTTTAGCCGTTCTCATGCCGTTTCATTGACAGACTCTTTAGGTGCCTTTTTAATGTTAGTGGGGATCGCTTTGCATGAGGGGCTGGGTACAAATATGTTGAAAATTCTAATCGTGTTGGCCTTGTTATATATTCTAAACCCAGTTATTGCGCATGCCACGATTCGCGCCGCTCTCCGGTCGGGTTTAAAGCCTTGGGAAAAGGAAAATTCATGATCTTTTCATTTGAAATTCCTTTGCTCCTTCTTCTGCTTGTAACTGCCGCCGGTGCCATATTGGTTAAGGATTTGATCAGTGCGGTTCTGCTCCTGGGCTCTTATAGTTTTTTTCTGGCGCTGGTATGGGCATGGCTTGGAGCTGTGGATGTTGCTTTCGTGGAAGCCGTTGTAGGAGCAGGTTTAGGAACGGTTCTATTTCTATTAACTCTATTTGGTACTGCCCCAAAAGACACTCGGCTTCGGCGTCCACCCCCCTCTCTGGTAACCTTGATTGTTTTTCCTCTCTTGGGAGTTCTTTTGCTTTTTACTGCAAACGATCTTCCTGAATTTGGAGACCCGAATTCTCCGGCAAGTGTTCATATTTCGCCAACCTATATAGAACAGAGCTATCAAGAGACCCACACCCTGAATGTTGTGACTTCAGTGCTGATGGACTATCGATCGCTTGATACGATGGGCGAAACCGTGGTGATTTTTGCGGCGGGCATTGCCTGCGCTTTACTGCTTAGGAGAAATGCATAGTGATACGCCCCCATGACAGCATTATCGTTCAGACTTTAGGACGCTTTCTTATCCCGGTGGTCCAAATTTTTGGTTTATATGTATTGTTTTTTGGGCAATACGGGCCTGGGGGAGGATTTGTTGGCGGGGTGATTCTGGGCACGGGGATGATCTTATCTGTTTTGATTTTTGGCCATGACGCTTCCCGGAGTCAATTTGTCAAAAATGTTTTGCATGGCGATGGGGTCGGGATGCTTATCTACGCTGGGGTTGGTGGCTTGTGTATGATTGGAGGAGGAGAGTTCCTCAATTATGCGAATTTAGAAATTCCGGGTTTGGAAACTGCTTCTCGAAGATCTTTAGGAATCGTACTTACGCAAATTGGTGTGGCTATAGATGTTGCGGTAACAGCCGTTTCTATTGTGTTCAGTTTGTCTGCCGAGGAGATTATGGAGGATTCAATAAATGGTTGATACATTTTCAGCTGTTATTCAGAGGCCCAATTTGTTGACATTTGTCATCATTTTTCTGTGGGGCTTTTATATCATGGTCACACGATACAATCTCGTAAAGAAGCTCATCGGGATGTATTTGGTGCAAACCAGCGTGATTTATTTCTTGGTTTCTATTAGTGCGAAAAAGGGCGCGACGGTTCCCATACTTTTCTCAGCCACGGAGTCGGTGCAAGCAGCAAATTATGCGAACCCGCTGCCTCATGTCTTGACGCTAACTGCCATTGTGGTGGGTGTGGCGACCACGGGCGTGGGTTTAGCCTTGTGCGCGGCGATCTACCGAAGATATGGAAGCCTTGACGAACAAGAAATTATTGAAAGATTAGAATGAGTCACCAGCTTCCTGCAATCCTATTTCTTCTCCCATTGTTTGCTGCTATTTCAATGCCCGTGGTTTGTCTAAAACACCGTCATTGGAGTCATCCAATTTCTGTGGCAGTTCTCGTGGTTATGGTGTTGGTTTCTGTTTTGAATCTTTATAACGTCGCTCACCATGGAGAAGTGCGATACGTTTTTAGTGGCTGGACAGTGCCCTTCGGCATTGAGTGGGTGGCTGATGGATTAGCAAGTGTCATCTTGGTGTTATTGAGTGTTTTGAGTTTGCTGGGTGTGGTGTTTGCTGGACCCACTTCTCCAAAGTCCCTGGGTGGCCGAATCGTTCATTATTATATCTTGATCTTGTTATTGATATCGGCTTTGACCGGTATTGTTTTCAGTCGAGATTTATTCAATCTGTTCGTGTTTTTAGAAGTTGCGGCTATTTCCAGTTACGGACTGGTTGGTGTCGCGGGCGGGAGAGCTCTCTTCGCAGCTTTTCGCTATCTTATATTGGGGACCCTTGGCGCTTCCTTTTATCTTTTAGGGGTGAGTTATCTCTATGCGGTGACTGGCACACTGAACATGGCTGACTTGGCCGACAAAATTCCTTTATTACTAGACTCTAAAGCTGTAGTGGCTGGACTGCTTTTTATGTTTATTGGTTTGGGAATCAAGATGGCCTTAGTTCCGTTTCATGTTTGGATGCCCGCGGCCTATACCTATGCCCCTGATTCCGTTTCTCCCGTCTTGGCTTCACTCGTCACTAAAGTCGCGCTATTGGCGTGGGTCAGAATTATCTATTGGGTACTTAATGCATCGATTGCTATTTATGATATTCCGATTTTGCTATTGGTGGCGGTTCTTGGATCATTAGCTGCAGTCATTGGGGCAAGTTTGGCCTTGGCTCAGCGGGATCTTAAAATGATGTTCGCGTATGGAGGGATTTCGCACATTGGGATCATTCTCATTGGAATTGGTCAAGGCAACCAAACGGGGTTTGTTGGAGGAATTTTTTATTTACTGAACGATGCTGTTATGCAAGCCGCCTTGTTTTTTTTAGCAGGCGTGGCGTTTTGTCATTACAAGGTCAGAACTATTGAGGATATAGGACGTGTTGGGAAACAAGCCCCTTGGCTTACGGGATCTTTAATTGTTATGGCCTTAGGCATGATTGGCCTACCTCCGACGGGAGGATTTTTTGGCAAATGGCAGATCATTCTTGGGGCGATAGAAGCGGGTAGTTATGTTTCGGTCGCTGCGGTTCTGCTCTCGACGCTATTGACGCTTGCCTATTTCGTTAAACTGTTTGAGGCTATTTTTCGTCAAACATCAGCTCCATTGGACGTTAAGTTTGGTGAAATTCCCTTGTCGTTTAAACTGACTCTTGGGGTCACGTCCGCAGCTATCATGATTCTTGGTTTATTCAGCTCTCCCATTGTTCAAATGTTGTTGAACCATGCTCTGCCACCAGGTCTTTGAGTGAAATTATGACTATCTTCGTTCTCATACCTTTGCTCCCACTCCTGGCTTCTCTCGTTCTCCTACTTGGAGGACACCGTTGGGGTGAAAATGGTCATCGGATTGGGATTCCTGCCATCGGTATTTCCTTTGCGTTATCCGTTGCCGCTTTCATTGAAGTGTTGAGAAATGGACCATTCACTCTTTCTCTATATCGCTTCTTTCAATCAGGTTCTCTGACCGTTGACTTAACTCTGTTCGTTGATCAACTGACCGTTTTGCTTTTGCTCTTGGTCACAGGAGTAAGTGGGGTTGTGCATGTGTACTCATCTCGCTACATGATAGGAGAGCCACGATACAATCGTTTTTTCGCCGTCATTGCCTTTTTTACTTTTTCTATGATTTTGTTGGTCATGAGTGACAACTTATTGGTGTTGCTGATTTGTTGGGAAGTAATGGGGATCTGCTCCTATCTGTTAATTTCTCATGCAGCATCTAGAAAGTCGGCTGGGAAAGCTGCAACCAAAGCGTTCTTGGTTAATGCCGTAGCTGATATAGGTTTGGGGCTGGGAGTCATTCTTGCGTTTAAGACATTTGGCACACTCGATATTTCTCAGATTTTAGAACTGGCTCCGACCATGACCGAAGATACCGTAAATGTTCTCGGGTGGGCAGGGCTTGATCTTCACATTCGGTCTGTCACACTTATTTCACTGCTTTTATTTACAGGCGCGATGGGTAAATCAGCACAGATTCCATTTCATGTGTGGTTGCCGTTTGCCATGGAAGCTCCCACACCGGTGTCTGCATTAATTCATGCTGCAACCATGGTGAATGCGGGGCCATTTTTGTTAGTGCGATTGAGTCCGTTGATTGTTCTTTCTCCTGTAGCGATGACATTTATTGCGGTGGTTGGAGCCGCGACGGCAGTGTTTGCTGGTATTGTTTCTCTCACTCAATCAGATATCAAAAAGATTTTAGCTTATTCCACAATTAGTCAGATCGGGTTCATGGTTATGGCTTGTGGTCTGGGCGCGTTTGTAGTTGCGATTTTCCATCTTCTTGCTCATGGGTGTTACAAGGCGTTCTTTTTTCTATCTACCGGTAATGCGCTGCGATCCGTGGAACCGGGGCATGGACACGGCGACCATGAGCACTCTGTTTCTGAGGGCATGGGAATCTTATATGGTGGGGCTTTGTTGTTGGCGTTGCTCCCTCCGTTAATACTGTTTTCCGGATCGTATGAATATTTGTGGGAGGTCACGGGGTTTGTTTCTGCCGCGATTGGGTTTAAAGTCATTGGCTTGATCACGGTATTTGTAGCGTCCCAATATCTTTTTAAAGGCGTCACCTCGCTTTTTGTTCATGGCCCAAAGACGTATTGGCCGGCTTCGGGGCAGCATGGTTTGGAGGAGCAATCTGTTCGACCCCAGTTATTAAATGGTTCCATTTTAACGGGACTTTTTCTGGCTATGATTTTTGCAGGTGGGCTGCTGACTTTGTTTTGGGGTTGGTTCGCCAACTTCCTTGCTCCGGCTTTGACCTTTCCGGGAGTTGCTTTAGACAAAGGTGTAGTCGAGGATGGATTTTCTTTTTGGCTTGTGGTTTCTCTTGGTGTGGCAGTGGCGGGATGGGTTTACGCATACTCAACACAGATTCGACCTCAACATCAGCCCTCCAAAGCAAAGGGGAGAAACAATCGATTGTATGTACTATTTTGGAATAAAGGGTACTTTGATGAAATCTATGATGCATATCTGGTAACACCAACCCTTCGACTCGCAAGCTGGTTGTGGCGAATTATTGATATAAAGGTTATAGATCATTTCATCCATTTTATAGCGACTTCTTCTGTTAATTTTGCCAGGTGGTTATGGCGAATTGTTGATATTCGTTGGTTGGAGCAGAAAGTGGGACAGGTAGCAGGAAAAGTTAATGCTGGGGGAAAATTACTCCAAGAGATGGAAGCCCATACTATTCAACATCAAATATTAGTAATGATATTTTGGTTGGTGGCGATGACTGGCTTAATGTATTACTTGGTTTAAGGAGTTCCCGATTTGTACCCCTATAATAGAGTAGATATGGTTGCCATGCGTCTTACGTCATTTTTCTTGTACTGGCTCGAAAAGTCAGGAGTTTACTTCTTTCGTAGGAATGAGGTTTCTTAAATGGATTTATTGATGAATCATCTGATTAGCTGGATGATTGCCGTTCCTTTTTTAGGAATCGTCATTCTGGCATTTGTGCGTGACGAAGAAACCATCCGGCGAATTGCCCTCGGCATCACATTGGTGGAATTTTTACTTTCACTGATACTCTGGAAGAATTTTGATTCCACCCAGCAAGGCATGCAGTTTGTGGAACGCATGGAATGGATGCCCACGTTTAATATTCAGTATGCGGTTGGTGTTGATGGCATCAGTATTCTAATGGTGATACTCACGGCCCTTCTTTGTCCGCTTTGTGTCCTTTGTTCGTGGACGGGAATAACTACTCGAGTACGAGCCTTTCTTTCGATGATCTTGATAGTCGAAGGTGCCATGATTGTAGTCTTTACCGCATTGGACCTTTTCCTGTTTTTCATGTTGTGGGAGCTTACATTGATTCCCATGTATTTCATGATTATTCTTTGGGGAGGGCCGAATCGTATTGCTGCCGGACTTAAATTCGTTTTGTACAGTCTAACGGGAAGTCTGTTACTGCTGGTCGGGATATTAGGTATTTACCTTAATGGAGGACATACCTACGACCTGTTGGTGTTATCTGAACATACTTATTCTTCAAACACGCAATTCTGGTTATTCCTGGCGTTCTTTCTGGCTTTTGCCATAAAAATGCCAATGGTTCCCTTTCATACGTGGCTCCCTGACGCACACTCCGAAGCCCCTACGGCTGGCAGTGTGATTCTGGCGGGGGTGCTGTTGAAAATGGGAGGCTATGGTTTTTTGCGTTTTTGTTTGCCGATGTTTCCTGAGGCTTCGGCGAATTTCGCTCCATTTATATTGTGGTTATCGGTCACAGCCATTATCTATGGTGGCTACCTGGCCTTGGCGCAGTCCGATCTTAAAAAGCTCGTCGCCTATTCTTCAGTTTCCCACATGGGTTTTGTTACCCTCGGAATTTTTGTGTTCAATAGCCAAGGTATTCAGGGAGCCGTCTTGCAAATGTTCAATCACGGAATTACTACTGCAGCCTTATTTATTTGTATTGGACAATTGTACGACCGCACTCACAGTCGAGCGATTTCTGACTACGGCGGATTGCATAAACCCATGCCAAGGTTTGTTGCGTTGTTCTTTTTGTTTTCAGTCGCCGCTTTTGGTTTACCAGGCACTTGTAATTTTATTGGCGAATTTTTAGTCTTAGTAGGAACTTCTTCTATCAGCTTTGTGATGGTTCTTATCTCGATGGGCGGTATTCTTTTAGCTGCTTCATATATGTTGTGGATGCTGCAAAGGCTGGCATTAGGAGAGCCATCGTCAAAAGCCGTCAAAGTGCTTCCAGATTTATCGAATCGTGAATTGGCTACACTGATTCCATTGGCCATCCTCGTATTGTGTATTGGATTGTATCCTGGACCATTGATGGAGATGATGGATGCAAGTGTGATTCACCTCATCGAACAAACCACAGGGTTACAAGTTTCTGAAGTGTCTCAGCTTACGCCCTAGACATTTTTTTCCTAACCAATTAGCAATCCATCAATGCTGTGATTTCTTGTCATGGTTGAAATTTCTGCTTCCGCGGAATTAAACTCAAAACCATTGTGGCATTCAAAATAATATTGCGATCTTTGTTTAAAGCTCTAAACTATCTAGGTTTTATCCTAATAGGAATTAAATGAACGCTTTTTTTGCTGCTTTTGCCAGTTTTATGTGGGGCCCCTGGCTCCTTGTTCTCTTGCTGGGAACAGGTTTTTGGTTGACCATTCGCCTTCGTGGAGTCCAATTTCGTTCTCTCTTTTATGGTCTGCGCCTGACTTTTTCCAAAGAAAGAGAAGGGGAGGGCGATATCTCTCACTTCGGCTCTTTGATGACGGCTTTAGCAGCAACAGTGGGTATTGGTAACATAGCCGGGGTCAGTACAGCAGTGGCTTTGGGGGGACCTGGTGCCATTTTCTGGATGTGGGTAACGGGTCTTGTCGGTATGGCGACTAAATATAGCGAAGGTTTTTTGGCTGTAAAATTTCGCAAAATCAACGACAAGGGAGAGATATCCGGCGGCCCGATGTATTACCTGGAAGAAGGTCTAAAGAAAAAATGGTTGGGGATATGTTTTGCCGCATTCGGTGCCTGCGCCGCATTTGGTATTGGAAATATGGTGCAGGCAAATACTACGGCTATAGCAGTTAGCAATTCCACGGGATTGAACAAATTTTCTATAGGTCTATTTCTTGCTATTTTGACGGCGGTTGTAGTGATAGGCGGAATCAAACGCATTGCTGATGTCGCTTCCTACTTAGTTCCGTTTATGGTTGCAATTTATTTTCTAGGCGCACTAATTGTAATCTTTAGTCATATAGATCAATTAGGTGCTGGGGTTATGTTGGTCTTCGATCATGCGTTTTCGGGGACCGCTGCAACAGGTGGTTTTGCCGGTGCGACATTGGCGAATGGAATTCGTTATGGCGTGGCACGTGGACTTCTTTCCAATGAGTCTGGCATGGGAAGTGCGCCAATCGTAGCTGCGGCTGCCAGAACAAACCACCCTTGCAAGCAGGCTTTGGTTTCAATGACGGGAACTTTTTTGGATACGTTGGTCGTCTGCTCCATTACAGCGATTGCCATCAGTTCAACGGGCGTATGGACATCAGGAGAAACTGGTGTTGCCTTGACTATTCAGGCTTTTTCGGCAGGATTGCCTGGGTATTGGGGAAGCTTTTTAGTCACTATGGGAACGATTACTTTTGCCTTTTCCACCATCCTTGCCTGGGAATATTATGGCGAAAAATGCTTTGAGTATCTTTTCGGGAATAAATATATTTCTTTCTACCGCTATGCCTGGGTTGTATTTGTTTTTATCGGTGCCCAAGTCCAGTTGGATATGGTTTGGGATATTTCTGATGCTATGAACGCGTTAATGGCTATCCCAAATTTAATTGGGCTCGTTTGTTTAAGCGGAATTCTAGCTAGAGAAACCCGGTTATTTGAGGAAGGGGTTCAGCAAGGTTCAATTAATAAGTTCGATTGATGGTGTAAAGAAATATTGATCTTAGCAATCGTAATATTGCTTTAATACTTAAATAAGAAAAGTTATATGAATAACCGATGGTCATTACCAAAAAACGACCCGTGGTCTACTCCTTTTGCCGAATCTTTATTGCATCATTTAGAAATTCAAAAAGGCGATCATGTCCTTGATATTGCCTCTGGTGGCGGGATTCCCGCCTTTCATCTGGCAGAGCAGGTAGGCCCTGAAGGTTCGGTGCTTGCCGTCGACGTCCATCAAAGTCAGGTCTTAAGGTCTCGATCTGTTCAGGGGACGCAATTACCCTGGTTGCGATTTGAGGTGGGAGATATGCGCTTTTTGCCTGACGACCTGCAAAAGTTCGACCGTATCACAGGCAATTTATCTTTCATGTTTTTTCGTCCCAACCGGTTTGAGGCGTTGCAAAACCTGGTTCGGTTTTTGAAACCAGGCGGACAGGTCGTTTTGACTTTTCCTTCAATGGGAACTTTTGATTCATTGTGGAACCACGTCGATAAGGAGATGGCAGCCCGCAGCTTTGAAAATGAAAGAAGGGCCCTCGATGAATATATTAATGAAAGGCCTTCTGCATCCGATGCTGAAAAATGGTTGAATGAACTAGGCCTTGAAAAAGTAAAAGTAAGTGAGCATCCTCTGGAAATACCCACAGGGGCCGGAAGGGAGTTTCTTGAGCACCCTCTTTTACGCGGAGGGTTTTTGGATGACATTTATGAATGTTTTCAGGATCAGGATTTGGCTAGTGAATTTATGAATGACATTGCTGATAATATTGGCAATTTCACTCCTCTGTTTGCCGTTCGCTGCGCAATGTGCGGATGGAAACCTGCCTAAGGTCACGGCCTAAAGAAAAATGATATGATGACGCTATGAATGATCAGGAAAGAGTAGAGCTGAAGCAAAAGATCATAGAAGAAATTAAAACACAGAAACATTTGATTGAAAGCTTTACGGAGACCTCTAAGCCGGTTGCGCCTGATAATGCAATTGGTCGTCTAACCAGGATGGAGGCAATAAGTAGCCAGGGAATCAGCGAAGCCTCTTTAAATTCTTCAAAAGTCAAATTGGAACAACTTAAAAAAGCCTTGGAAAATATTGATTTGCCGGAGTTCGGAATTTGTGTGCGTTGTTCCAATTCCATACCTCAAGGGAGAATCATGTTAATGCCGGAAAGTGTAGTGTGTGTGAACTGCGCTGAAAAAAAATAAAGCGGGCAACTTATTTTTTCTTCGATGATGGGCAATCATCATAATCTAGTTTATGTGCTAACCGTTTTTTTTACCCTCAGGATTTTATTTTGACGAGTTTGTTTCAGAAAAACCCGACGGATAGGCAGGAGTTTTCAGTTACCAAGGCAAGGGAGCTTGTTAAGGATTTGTACCGTCCGAACCCCTGGATTTATTGGGGGGATTTTTTATCAAGTGCAGCGGTGGGTTGGAGTTCATTTGTCGCGACCTTGATGGTTTCCAAATTTTCTTTTCTGCAGGGGTTATTTTTTTTGATCGCGGTTCTGGCGCTTTACCGTGCGGCTTTGTTCATCCACGAAATTGCTCATTTTAAAAAGGGATCTTTCGGAGTATTTCAGAAAGTGTGGAATCTCATATGTGGATTTCCATTAATGATTCCAACCTTTCTGTATCAAAGCGTACATTTTGATCATCACAAACAAAATTTTTATGGCACCGCTAAGGATGGTGAATATTTTCCCTTTGCATCAAAAGGAAGAGGGCTGATCCTTTTGCATATTGGGTTTTCATTTCTGATTCCGCTTATTTTTCTTTTCCGCTTTGTCGTGTTAACCCCTCTATCGTATTTTAATTCGGGACTAAGAGAATTTTTGATACAGAAGATGTCATCCCTGAATATTGATTTGAATTACCAACGTCCACAGTCCTCACTGGCTCGTAACGAAGGATGGAAAATACAAGAGCTTTTGGCGGGTATTTATGGAATGAGCTTTATAGTATTGATAATATTGAAAATTATGCCTACAAAAGCCTTATTCATGTGGTATTGTTTAGTAGCCTCAGTGTTTGTGGTCAACTCGGTTCGTACCTTGGCAGCCCACCACTATCAAAATGCAGAGGAAGGTGAACTGAGTTTTACCGATCAAATGCTGGATTCAATAAATAATCCAGGCAACCGATGGATCACACCGTTATGGGCTCCCGTGGGTCTCCGGTTTCATGCAACGCACCATTTATTTCCTGATCTCCCGTATCACGCATTAGGAGAGGCGCACAGCCGTATCCTGAGTGATCAGGGAAAAAACTCCTTATATGGGCAAACAGTCCATTCGGGATTGTGGCCTGCTCTTGTTAATTTGTGGAAACAAGCTGGCAAACGGAACCTAGTTATTAATAAAAATGAAGGTCCAATAATATGACAAAACCTTTTTCACTGCTCAATGAATTGGAAAATCAGGATGCGAGTCCGGCCCATTTGAAAAGGAACAAAATTGTTTCCTTATTAAAAGAGAAGTTTGACTTCGAGAATTCGCACCTGAGACCTCCGAGCAGCAAAGAAAAAGGCATCCTTGCTAAATGTTTTGGTTATCTGGCACCAGATCAAGCCAAAGAGCTGGGGATATATCCTTACTTTAAAGAAATTCAAGAGATAGACGGCTGCAAAGTAATTATTGATAAGAAGGAATTAATTTCAATTTCTACTAATAACTACCTTGGACTGGCGCAAGAGCCTCGTGTGATTGAAGCTGCGAGGGATGCTCTGGAGAAGTTTGGAATCGGGTGTACAGGAAGCCGTTTCTTGAATGGAACCTTTAATTTGCACAAAAGGTTGGAGCGCGAGATTTCATCTTTTTTAAATCGCGAAGATACAATTGTTATGTCTACGGGATTTCAGGCCAATCAAGGAACGATCTCTTGTTTGCTTGGAAGAAGAGACGTGGCATTCTCTGATCGTGAAAATCATGCAAGTATCTATGAAGGCTGTGCCGTAGCTCCCGGAAAAACTATTCGTTATCAGCATAACGACATGGATCATCTGGAATATTGTTTGAAAAAGCATTCGGATGTGGAGGGCAAATTAATTTTAACGGATACCGTTTTTAGCATGAGTGGCGATATTGCAAACCTTCCTGTCATTGTTAAACTGGCGAAAGATTACGGCGCAACTGTAATGATTGATGAAGCGCATGGGCTAGGGGTTATGGGAGAGCAGGGAAAAGGGGTTGCTAATTATTTTAACCTCGAAGATGAAATTGACTTATATATGGGAACTTTTTCAAAAAGCCTCGGTTCCATTGGCGGTTTTATATCTTCAAAGTCCAAAATTACCGAATACATAAGACATAAGGCTTCGGCATTTATCTTTACTGCTGCTTTGCCTCCAGCTTCGGTGGCGGGTGTCACTGAAGGTTTGGACATCATGATCAGCGAACCGGAAAGAATCAATCGATTGCGTGATAATACCGCTTTTATCAAAAGAGGATTTTTTGATATGGGGTTTCAGGTAAATAATAATTCTATCCCAATTGTTCCAATTAAAATTGGTGAAGAAGCTTTGACCTTGTATCTGAATCGACTCCTTTTTGATGATGGTGTTTTCGCAGGTGTTGCTGTTTCGCCGGTTGTTCCTCCATTAAACGCTATGATTCGTACCAGCTATACTTCTGCGCACACGCAGGAAGACCTTGAGAAAGTTCTCGGCTCTTTCAGGAAGTTGGGAAGAAAACTAGGTATTATCTCCACGGAATAATGAGCCTCAAAATAGCTGAGGTAAAAAGCTCTTCAGAGCTGGAGCGGTTCATCCGTTTGCCATGGAAGATATACAAAGATCATCCTTGCTGGGTTCCTCCTCTGATTTCTGAGCGGAAAAAATTCCTCAATCCACAGATCAATCCTTTCTTCGACCGTGCCGAGGTCAAACTTTTCCTTGCAGAAGATGACAATGGCATTCCCTTAGGCCGAATCGCTCTGGTTCACGACCATATTTATCAGGAAAGCTATTCCAAAAATACGGGCATTATGGGAATGTTCGAAACCGTTGACGATGAAAATGTGTCACGATTACTTTTTGACAAGGCAAAGTCGTGGTGCGAGGAAAAGGGATTCGATAAGCTCGTTGGTCCGATGAACTTATCCATCAATCACGAATGCGGTCTGATGGTTGAAGGATTTGATCGCCCTCCAATGCTGGGGATTCCTTATAATCCAAGATATTACGAAAAGCATTTTCAGAAATGGGGATTTAATAAGTCAAAAGATTTAGTTTCCTTTAGATTAGATCTTATAAAAATCCCTGAATACCTTCAAAATGCAGCCCATAAACTGGAAAAGAGGGGGCGGTTCAATTTACGTCCTTTGAATTTGTCCAGATTTGATGAAGAGTTGAAAATCATCTGGGATATTTATAACACCGCTTGGGATATGAACTGGGGTTCTGTTCCCATGACACAGAAAGAGTTTGCATTTGCGGCAGAAGAAATGAAATCCTTTGTGAACCCGGAATTTTGTTTGATCGCAGAAGTGCAAGGTGAACCGGTAGGTTTTTCGCTGGCCCTCCCTGATATTAATCAGGTGTTGATAGAACTAGATGGTAAACTTTTTCCATTTGGTTGGGCAAAGTTTCTCTGGAGAAAAAATAAAATAGATTCTTATCGTGTGTTAACACTTGGGATCAAGAAAAAATTCCGCCGGTTGGGTATCGATGCTTATATGTATTACGAGACTTATAAAAAGCTTATGGAACAAAATATAAAATGGTGTGAAATGTCATGGATGCTGGAAGATAATGCCGATATTATGGAGCCTATGTTTAAAATAGGGGGAACCATTTACAAGAGACACCGCATTTATGAACGAACTTTCTCACCTTAAAGGCAAAACGGTTCTGGTTACTGGAGCCAATGGTTTTATAGGTAGCCATTTGGTTGATAGCTTGCTGTCTTTAGGTTGCGAAGTTCACTGCTTGGTTCGTAGGTCGTCAAATTTAAGATGGCTTTCATCCCCTAAGATTCAATTCCACTTTGTTGATCTTGCAGATCCTAATTTTAAAATACCTGACCTGAAAAATATGAATTATGTTTTTCATTGTGCAGGTCTTACCAAAGCAAAAAGTCGAAAAGAATATTTTGATATCAACTCCACCGTTTGTTCGAGCTTATATGAGCAGTGTCTAAAGTTTAAAGGTGATATTGAGGGAGTTGTGCATCTGAGCAGTCTTGCGGCGGTGGGGCCGGGGCAGGATGGAGGCTTGATGGATGAGGCTGCCCCTTTGAACCCTATAACTCATTATGGGAAATCAAAAAAATCAGGGGAAGAAGTTGCTCTGAAATATTCTGCGTCTTTGCCGATCAAGATCATTCGTCCTCCAGTTGTTTATGGTCCTCGCGAAGAAAATCTTTTTAATTTTTTTAAATTGGTTAGGAAGGGTTGGGGGTTGCAAATTGGTAAAGCTCCTAAAAAACTTTCGCTTGTTTATGTCGCAGATCTTGTGCGGGCAATGCTACAGGTTTGTGGCCCTTCTGATGTTCAAGGTAAAGTTTATTTTGTGACAGATGGTAGAACTTACTCGTGGGAACAGATTGCTAAAAGCGCCGCGCAAAAAATGAATGTTTCAGTGAAAGCTTTGAGGTTACCCGAAAGTATTTTGTCTCCTCTCGCAATTTTCTTTGAGCTTCTAGCAATGTTCAGCTCAAAGCCAGCCTTATTTGATAGACAAAGAATGATTGATATCAGGCAAAGTTGCTGGGCAGCTTCGTCTGAAAATTTTTTTCGCGAATATAGTTTTTCACCCGAATTTGAACTTGAGGCGGGGCTTTCACATACGCTCGACTGGTATGTTCAGGAAAAATGGTTGTAAGTAATGAATGAAGATACGGAACATGCCTTAAAAGATCTCGCCGAGCCTGTAAATATTCATATCCACGACCCGATTGCCAAAAGGTTTGTCGCGGTCTTAAAAAAAACCGCTATTACTCCTAATCAGGTAACCTACTTGTCCGTGTTGGTGGGGTTTGCGTCAGGTTATTTTTTCAGTCAGGGGAGTTGGAGTTCCAGTGTGATGGGGGGGCTGCTTCTTGAGCTAACCTTGATTTTAGATTGTGTGGACGGCCAGCTTGCCCGAGCCAAGAATATGGCCAGTGATTGGGGGCGCCTCATTGATGGCATTGCCGGCTATTTTGCCTATCTAGCTGTGGTCTTTGGAATTATTTCTGGCTACCCAGAATTTAGTGCGGCTTTAATTGTTATTGCTGTCTTTACCATTATTCGAGCGATATCCTACGATTACTGCAAGCAGACTTTTGGCACTATGGTGCTAAAAGGGTTTGATGGCATGGAAAGGGAAATCAAAAACACATGCGAAAAAATCCGGGAAAACCCCTCAGGTGTCCTTGTGGTTTATTTTTATTATTTGCAGGCGCAGCAATTAATTTTTAGAGGAAAATGGCAAACGCTTAACGATATAAAAAGCAATGAGGCTTTAACTGATGTCGTTCTCAATGCCGGTCAGCGGCAAGAATATTTTAATAAGGTAAGCACCCTTCTTAAGCTTTGGCGGTGGAATGGAATCGACTTTCCTTTGTTTCTCATTGCGGTATTGGGGTTGTTGTCCATGCCGGGCCAAAGCCTGAATTTTCTTGCCTGCGCAATTACCGCACAATTTATTCTCACCTATCTTTTGCATATTTTCCTGATGCGAAAACTCTAGAAGAAAGTTTTGATAGTAGAAAAAATTGGAAAATTGTTGCCGGCCGGCTAAATGTAATGTTCTTCAAAATTCACCTTTGAAACATTTTTTTAATAATCGGTTAGACCCTGTAAAGTTTTAAATATTTGAAAATTATTGCGTTGTTGGAGTGGAATTGTCACCCACCTTTGTCATTTCAGGCTCGTTTAAAATATTCACTTGACCAAATAGAGTTTGAAGGTGATACTCACCGGGGTGATAATGTTGTTTTCTTGTTTGTTATATGTTGTTTGCGAATAGCATTTGATTTTGAAGTTTTCAGAGGGAATCAGGAATTCAATTTTTTCGGTTTCCTTGCTACTAATCTTTAGATATTAAAAGATTTAAATTTTACCAACATAATGGGGGTTGGGGGTATGTTTCGTAGTGCGTATATAGGTAGAAAAAGTTTCCTTCCATACATTGTAGCTATTCTTTCCATAGTATTTCTTTATTCCTGTAACAAAAATATTCCGGGCACAATGTCGAAGAAAGATTCCGGAAAGTCGGAAAAGATGGCTAAAACCGGCGATGAAAAGACTATGGAGTCAAAGTCTTCTTCTGAAATGAAGGGGGAAATGGAAAAAGACGCGCCGAAATCCAAAGAGGATAGGGATATAGCCGCTGTTGCCGCAGCCGAGCACGCAAATTTGTTTGTGGAAAACGACTACCCTTCAGCCACTACCTGCGCAACCTGTCACCCCAAACATTATAAAGAATGGTCGGTATCTCAACATTCTTACGCTCAGTTGAGCCCCGTATATCTTTCATTCAGCAGCTTTACGAATGAAATTACAAGTGGGACAAATGGCGATTTTTGTTTTCGATGTCATACCCCAATTGGTGCAAACATGAACGAAGATCCTTTCATGTCCAATTTGGATCGACACCCTTCCTCTAGGGAAGGAATCACTTGTATTGCCTGCCACCGAATGACCAAGACTTATAATAAGCGAAGTGGCCGATTGGCAATCCAGAAAGGTGATTTACTCGCACCCGTTTATGGGCCTAAAGGTGGAGAAGAACTGAAGCGCGTTTTGGATAATACCGACGAATACCGTGTTGTAACTGAGAAAGGGAAACCCGGTAGGAAAATCCATACCAAAGCCATTAAGTTTGAATCAATTTCCAGTTCGACCTTTTGTGGGCAATGTCATGACGTAACTCTTTTAAATGGTTTTCGTCTTGAAGAAGCTTTTAGTGAATATCGTATGTCACCAGCGGCTGCCAAAGGAACGACTTGTCAGGACTGCCACATGGGTAAAGTGCAGGGAATCCCATCGGGTTATGAAGAAGGTCCGGCTGCAGTTGTAGGCGGCAAGGAAACATCGCCTAGAAAACTGACAAACCACATTTTCGCAGGACCGGATTACTCGGTGATACACCCTGGGCTATTTCCTCACAATGTAGAGGCGCAGGAATTGGCCACGATGAGAGAATGGTTGCAATTTGATCATGAGGCAGGATGGGGAACGGATGAATTCGAGGATAAAGTCGCCGAAGGGATGAAGTTTCCATCTCGATGGGAATCAGTGGATGACCGTTACGATGCCCGAGAAATCTTGAACATTCAATTTCAGCGTTTGGAGTGGGTGAGGCAGAAACGTTTAGAGGTCCTTAAGAATGGCTACAAGATGGGAGAGCCAACTGTAACTCGTAGCGATAATGGTGGGCTTGCTTTTAAAGTCAAAGTAGAAAACCTGACCGATGGCCACAATGTTCCGACGGGATTTGCAGCTGAGAGACTTGTGTTTGTGCAAGTGACCGTAACTGATAGCACCGGGAAAGCGGTTTTTAAATCTGGGGACTATGACCCCAACGGGGATGTTCGGGACCATGAATCTGCATATGTTATCAATGGAGATCTTCCTCTTGATGATCAGCTGTTTGATCTTCGTGGGCGAATTCTTGTGACCAACAGTCGTGGGGGGGAGAGAGAGCGTGTCATCCCAGTTCCTTATCCTATCACTACGATTCCTTTTTTAAGGCCAACAACGCGTTCGCTTATCTTGACCGGAGAAAGCCCTGTTGAAAGGATCCATAGAAGAAGTCTTGCGCCTTTGGATCATAAATGGGCGAAGTATAAAGTGGATGGAGATTTGTTGACCGGCAAGGGACCCTATAAAGCTAAGATTGATTTCATTGCTGGTATGGCACCCGCCAATTTGATTGGTGCTATTAAGAATCGCGGATTTGATTATGCGATGAGTGCCCGAGAGGTGGCGGGAAATGTTGCCGCAGGGTATGAAGTTTTATATAGCGAAGAACTTGTGTTTGATGTTGAGGGTGGAGAAAATGTCATGCAAACTTCTTTTCTAGATTCCATTCTAAATATTTTTGAGTAGTTGTTTTTATTCTTGAAAAAAAGTGGCTAGGGCCATTGCTTCGGAGGAGGGCAGTGTTGATGGAGAAGTGCGTTAAGCAGCGTCTTATTTTTTTGAGCCTTTTAATAGTAAGTTTTTTCTTTACCTTTGTGCGCCCTGCTTCAGCAGATATTTTTCCTATAGGCGAGACTTTTGAAACCAGCCGTTTCTCCGATGAAAAAATTCAGCTTTTAGAACCTTCGGATACCGGTAACCGACCTTCCCTGATTTATGAGGGAGGCGATCTGTTTCTTGGTACGGGTAA
>JAJDAV010000166.1 GCA_029261695.1 Nitrospinaceae bacterium
TTTTTGTTGAGTCCTACCCGACGCTTGATCAGTCCTGAGTAAAAGGGATGCGGTTTCTTTCGTGGTTTTTTGTTTCCCCAGGGGTAGATGCGAGCATCTTCTCCGCGCGCCGCTTTTTCCCATTCTTCTTCTCGGGGAAGCCGTTTGCCAACTTTTAAGCAATAATCTTGCGCTTCCTGCCAAGTCATATTCGTGGCGGGATGAGAACCCGCATCCTTCCAGAAGGTATGTTCAGGAAACTGCTTGGCAAATTCTTCGTTGCTAACTTCATAGACATCAATTGAGAAACTTTTTAGATGCATTTTATGTTGAGGTGCGGCGTAGGGATCATTGTTGGCCCCCATCGTAAACTCCCCGGAAGGTATTTCAACCATCTCAGATGCAAAAGAAGTAACAGGACAAAAAGTCAGGGAGATAAAATAAATAATGCCAAAATGTTTCATGACAATATTATAGACACTCAAACCTTTGGTTTGGATGTTTTATTTTCCAGGAGTGGTTCGGTCTCTAGTGGAGGTAGCAATGCGGTAGGACTATAGTAAAAGGCTTTTGGACCTTTTTTGCTTTACGGGAATTGACCTATGGGCCCCACGCCTAGTGGGCTATTCCCACTCGATGGTGCCGGGGGGTTTGGAGCTGATGTCGTAGACCACTCGGTTGACGCCGTGGACTTCGTTGATGATTCGGTTGGAAAAGGTGCCGAGCAACTCGTAGGGCAGGTGAGCCCAATCGGCTGTCATGCCGTCCGTACTGGTGACGGCGCGAATGGCAATCACGCTTTCGTAGGTGCGTGAGTCTCCCATGACGCCAACGGTTTTGACGGGGAGTAGCACCGCAAACGATTGCCATAAATCGTTGTAGAGACCTGCCGCTTTTATTTCTTCCAAAATTATTTTGTCTGCTGCGCAGAGGATATCCAGCCGTTCCTGAGTAATTGTTCCCAAGATGCGAATGGCCAATCCCGGTCCCGGGAAAGGTTGGCGATTGATGATGTCATCAGATATCCCCATTTCTCTTCCCAATTCGCGGACTTCATCTTTAAACAATTCGCGGAAAGGTTCCAACAATTTCAAATTCATCTTTTCTGGCAAGCCGCCTACATTATGATGCGATTTGATAACAGCGGAAGGGCCTTTAAATGAGACAGATTCAATCACGTCGGGATATAAGGTTCCCTGTGCGAGAAAAGTGAAGTTGCCAAGGCGTTTTGCTTCTTTCTCAAACACATCTATGAATGTGTTACCTATCGATTTTCGTTTTTGTTCAGGATCGGTTACGCCTTCCAGTTTTTCGAGAAATTGGTCAGCTGCATCGATCACGTCCAGATTGATATTGAAGTTGTCGCGAAAAGTTTTTTCGACTTTATCTCTTTCTCCGGTACGAAGAAGTCCATTGTCGATGAACAGGCAATATAGGTTGTCGCCGATAGCTTTGTGTATGAGAACAGCTGTTACCGATGAGTCGACACCGCCACTCAGTCCACAGATTACTTTTTCATCGCCTACCTGTTTGCGAATATCCTGAATCATGAATTCAACCAGCGACTCCATTTTCCAATTGGCAGCGCATTCACAGATTTTGAAAAGAAAGTTTCTGAGAATTTTTTCGCCATCAACGGTATGAACTACTTCCGGGTGAAATTGCAGACCATAAATTTTGGCTATTGGATTCTCAATGGCAGCCAAGGGAGAGTTGCCTGTAAATGCGATGGATTTGAACCCATTAGGTAACTTGGATATACGGTCGCCGTGACTCATCCATACTGTGGAATTATTTTTGACCTCTTCAAATAAATGCGAAAATTCTTTCAGCATCAATTCTGCACGACCAAACTCACGTTGATCGGATGGGTCGACCTTGCCACCCAATAGGTGGGTGATCAATTGCATTCCATAGCAGACGCCTAAAACCGGGATGCCCAACTCAAATAGCTTTGGGTCGCATAAAGGGGAACCGGAATCAAGAACACTTGAAGGCCCGCCTGAAAGGATTATTCCTTTTGCCTTAAACTCGATGATTTTATCAAGCGACACAGTGCAAGGGTGGATTTCACAATACACCTCGCACTCCCGAACCTTGCGGGCAATATTCTGGGTGTACTGTGACCCAAAATCGAGAATAAGAATTTTCTGTTCGTGCAGTTGGTCTGTCATGCTTTGTGGAGTTAAATGATAAATCTATTCGATGTGATAATTAGGTGCTTCTTTGGTGACGATCACATCGTGGACATGGCTTTCGCGCAGTCCAGAAGAAGTAATTTTTATGAAAGAAGCATTTTTTCTTAATTCGTCAATGGATGCAGCACCACAATAACCCATCCCGGCGCGAAGGCCTCCTAACAACTGATGGACGGTGAAGGAAAGTGCCCCTCTATAAGGTATGCGTGCTTCAACGCCTTCGGGTACCAGTTTACTTTCGGATAGTTCCAGTTCCTGAAAATAACGATCGCTCGAACCTTGCGACATCGCACCGATGGAACCCATGCCACGGTATTCTTTGTAGCTTCTTCCCTGGTATAGAATTTTCTCGCCGGGACTTTCTTCCGTGCCGGCAAATAATGAACCGATCATAACGGTGCTGGCTCCAGCAGCGATAGCTTTAGTGACATCGCCTGAGAGCTTGATGCCGCCGTCAGAAATGACGGGGATGTTTTTCTTCTCTGCCACTTTCACACATTCGGCAACTGCGGATATCTGCGGAACACCCACACCGCTGACAACTCGTGTGGTGCAAATGGAGCCGGGGCCGATTCCCACTTTAACTGCATCAACACCGGCTTTTATCAAGGCTGCTGTGCCTTCTGCCGTGGCAACGTTGCCACCAATGATTTGCAGTTTGGGGAATGATTTTTTGATTTCACGGATGGTGCTCAATACTTTTTCTGAATGACCGTGTGCACTGTCAATGACCAGAACATCCAACCCAACGCGAACCAGGTCTTCTATGTGGTCGCCAGGGTTTTGAGTGACACCCAGTGCAGCACCTACCAGAAGTCTGCCTTTGGCATCTTTCGCCGCATTGGGGAATTGGCTGACTTTTTCAATATCTTTAATTGTGATTAGACCTTTTAAGTTGCCTTTTTTGTCGACTACCAATAGTTTTTCGATCCGGTTGTCGTGCAAAATTTCTTTCGATTTTGAAAGTGGGGTTCCTTCGGGAATGGTGACCAAGTCTTCCTGGGTCATCAGAGATTTAATTTTTTTATTGAGGTTGGTTTCAAACCTCAAATCTCGATTGGTCAAAATGCCAACGAGTTTTTTCTTCTGGGTAATGGGGATGCCCGTAATATTGTATTTTCTCATCACTTCAAGGGCTTCGCTGATTTTTTGCTCAGGCTCCATAGTGATGGGATCGGGGATCATTGCACTCACCGACCGTTTTACCTTGTCGACCATTTTCCGTTGTCTTTCTGGCGTGAGATTTCGGTGAATGATACCGATACCCCCTTCTTGTGCCAGAGCGATAGCTAAATTCGTTTCAGTAACCGTATCCATCGGCGCCGCAATCAAGGGGCATTTCAGCTTGATTTTTCGCGTCAAACGGGTAGAAAGATCTACGTTTGTAGGCAAAACCTTGGAGTATGCAGGAAGTAACAGAACATCATCAAAAGTCAGATAGGTCGGGACCTTTTGGGGGTCAATCATAAGCTTTTATAAAATAAAATTAGCGTAAAAGGTAAAACGCCAATACTAGCACGGCTTCATATCTTCTTGCATTAGATTTCTTTTAAAGCCTGACCGCTGGGCTTCATAAGGGGGATGGCGTGGCCTCACCCACCTCATTTTTGAAACCTTTGTTCTTGTAGATTCAGTTTTGCCATGTTCCAATAATGTAGATCATGATAAATATTTTCCTCAATTTAGTATTTCTGGTTTTCGTCCTTACGGCACATTCCCAACCCCTGTTTGAAGGCTCGGGGGAGAGGGAAGATTGGCTTGGGACCTATTATCAGGGAAAAAAGATGGGTTTCACGAAATCGAAAACCCGCTGGGGTCCCGATGGAATTGTGATGGACTCGACGGTATTTTTTAATATTCGCTCCGAGTCGGTCGACCAATCCACCACGATCAAACAAACCACGCGGCTCAATTCAGGTCTCAAGCTATCCAGCTTTTCTTTATTGCAGGAAATCTCAGGACACCGGCAACAGGTGGAAGGCAAGCTGCATGGAAATGAGCTTCGCTATCGAACCAAGTCGCGGGGCTACGATAAAGAGAAGACATTAAAGTTCACTGAAAAAACAGCACCTTCTTCGACTTTTCTTCTAAATCTGGTGTCGGCAGGGTTAAAGGTGGGCCAACGGGGCGAGCTGCCCTTGTTTATGGAACCTTTGCAAATGGTTGTAGATTTAAAATATGAAGTTCTGCGAGAAGAGACTATCCAATATCAAGGCCAACCGATTAAAACTTTTGTGATCAGTCAATCTTTCAGTGGTATGGAGTCGACGATGTGGGTGGCGCACGATGCCACTGTGTATCGCGAAACCACGAATATGGGATTCGAATCGTTCAGGGAGGAGGCCGAGGTCGCACAAAAAATCGATGAGGCGATGACCATCAGTAGCGTTATCACTATGAGCCTTGTGAAACCTGATAAGCCTGTGCCTCGACCCAAAAACACATTCGATCTGGTTTATCAAATCCACCCTGTTAGCGCGCCCGATTCTATCCCTGAGGACCACCGCCAAAAAATCCTTAAAACTGAAAAACAGGGAGATGGAAATTACATCGCTACATTAAGGGTCAAAAGTGAGCCGCGGCAAATGGGTTCCAATTCTGCTATGGCAGATGCAACGGGATTGGACCCAAAATATCTCGAAGAGACGGCTGAGGTGCAGTCCAATCACAAAATGATAAGAGCCTTGGCAAGAGAGCTTTCTGCCGATAACAAAAGTAAATGGCGGTTGGCAAAAGACATAAATTTGTGGGTGCATATGAACTTGAGAAAGGAAATGGTGGATACGGTCACTGCTCTGGATGCTCTTTTAGAAAGGCGAGGCGAATGTCAATCTCACACATTTCTGTTCACGGCATTGGCTCGGGCTTCAGGAATTCCCACTCGTATCGTCAATGGGTTGGTTTACTCTGAAGAATATGAAGGATTTCTCTATCACGCCTGGCCGGAAGTTTTTGTGGGCGAATGGAGAGCGATGGACCCCACATTCGGACAAGATAGAGCCGACGCCACCCACATCAAATTGACCGAAAATTCCGGTGAAAGCCCATTTCGCCTGATGGAGTTTGTCGGTAAGATATCTATGAGCTGGTCTCGCCCATAAGACCGGCCTACGAATAAAATTCAAAAATTTTGTCTTTATAATTCCTTATAAATCAATTGGTAGCTAGGTTTCTGGAATAGGGGCTCTTGATCTTCGTCTTTTATTCGTCTATATTTCAGGATTCCGATGAAGCCGAAACCTTTATGAAAAATGGCCTTGGCCGAAAGTTACAAAGGGGTCACAGAATTTCGTTGACAACACCACATCTTGTATATATTTTGTTTGGCAACACAAAATATAGATGTTTTGTGTAGTATTTGATTTTTAAGGA
>JAJDAV010000167.1 GCA_029261695.1 Nitrospinaceae bacterium
ATTTCCCCATCCTCATAACTACAGATTTTCCCCATCTCGAATCCAAGGGGAAAGGAGTAACCCATTTTTGCATAATAGGCCCGCATTCCTCCATCTAATGGGTCATTTGGAGTTCGACTGATTTTCAGATCGAAGGGCATCATGAGGTGGAAAGCATTTGTGCGGGAATTCATAAAAGGAGCGCAGGCACCAGGAAACTCTTTTTGTACCTCTTTATTATCAGGATCAAATTTTCTGGCACTACCTCCAAAATGTTGCGCTGTTTTTGATTCTTTGCTCAACCCAAATTTATTCTGATAGTAAGCAGTGGCTCGTTTCTGGGCAATATCCAAAAAATATTCTGGCGCATCGCTTTGCACAATCAGTTTCTGCTTTTTCTGCGCTGCGCTTTTGGAGGGGCGCATCGCTTCATTATATATACCTAGTTCTGCTTCGGTTTTTTTGATGTCCTGATCGAGTTGGCGGACCAGTTGAGGATCATTAAATGAAGTTTTTTCTAAAAGACCTGCCGCCCGTTTCAACATCTCGAGTTTCATATTGTAACGCTTAGGTTCTTCGGCCAGTGCCTGAACTGTAGACATTATGAGGCTGAACTGTTCCTCAGGTAAAAGCCCTGAATCTTCAAAAGATTTTTCCTTGATGAAGTTTAACGCCATAGGACCAAAGGCCTCTTCTCGACGCAGTCCCAATGTTAACAAATAGTTCAAATGTGCTCGAGCCTCACTCGTATCCACAAAAACCTCCAAATCACAGGTTTAAAGATTAAAAAATCCTATTCTGACCGGAAATCCTACGCTTAACAAGAAAAAACCTGACATGGAGTAGGATATATAGTGGGGGGGTTGCAAAAAGGCTGGAAATGCTATAAAACACACCATAAATTAAGCTGGGTTTAACTTGCTCAAGAACTGATATTGCAGGACTTTAAGTATGGAATTCGCGATCAATTTCGATGACATGAACTGGGTAGCCATTACCCCTGAGTTTATTATCCTAGGCACTGCCTTTTTCCTTCTTCTGGCGGGGCTTAAAAAGGATTTGAACCGTAATCCATTCTTATCCATGGTAACCCTTGGTGGGGTGGTCTCAGCTTTTATTCTCACTCTCATTCTCTGGGGCGAAGCACCAACAGCGGCGAATGGCAACAATCCGCTAATGTTTAGCAATGCCCTTATTCACGATCGTTTCTCCCTGACATTCAATTTGATCATTTTGGCGATGGCCCTGTTCCCCATTTTCGGATCTGTCCGTTACCCACAAATCGATCATGAAAATAAAGCAGAATATTTTACCCTGCTGCTGATGTCTATTGCAGGCATGATGTTTCTGGCCAAATCCGGTAATTTAATTACAGTCTTTCTATCACTGGAACTATTTTCTATCTCCCTATATATCTTATGTGGGTTTTCTGCCAAACATGGGACAGGCAAAGAGGGACCTGACACTGCGCCTGAGCTGAGCTGGGGAACATTATCTTCGCAGGAATCGGCCGTCAAATATCTACTTACTGGAGCCTTTGCATCTGCTGTTTTGGTTTATGGTATGGCCCTGATTTACGCTGGAAGTGGAACAACAGAGATAAGACTGATCGGACAACTCATTCACGAAAACCCATATACAAAGAACACGCTGGTTTATATTGGAATGGGGTTGATGTTCTGCGGCCTGGCATTCAAAGTGTCTTTGGTCCCATTCCATTCCTGGACGCCGGATGTTTATCAAGGCGCACCAACACCAATTACCGGATTCATGTCCGTAGCTACCAAAGCAGCGGCATTTGCAGTGATTGCCCGGGTTTTCTTTACCTCCTTTCCAGAGCTGGATAAAATCTGGATGCCTATTCTTTTTGGCGTTTCAGTACTTACCATGCTAGTTGGGAATACAGCAGCTATTTTCCAAGACGACCTAAAGCGAATGTTAGCCTACTCTGGTGTTGCACATGCTGGGTATCTTTTGATAGGAATTGTCACCAATACCCAAGAGGGAATGGCAAGCATTCTGTTTTACCTATCCGTCTATCTATTTATGAATATAGGAACATTTGCGATTGTATTTATGATGGAAGGTGAGGGAAAAGAAGGAAACTCAATAAACCGCTTTAAAGGTTTGGCAAAACGCAGCCCTTTTATTGCCGCAGCCATGAGCCTGTTCATGGTTTCCTTAGCTGGGTTTCCACCCACCGCTGGTTTTTTTGGTAAACTGTTTTTGTTTTATGCCGCCATCAAAGAAGGATATATGCTAATTACTATTTTGGCGGTAGTAGCCAGCATAATTTCCGTTTATTACTATCTACGCGTCATTGTCATGATGTATTTCCATGAAGACGAAGCTGCCCCCCAACCTGCAATGCATAAAGGAATGCGAGCTTTGGTCACCGTAAGCACCATTGCAATTATTGGTTTTGGCCTCTTCCCCTCATTCTTAATGGAACTCGCACGTGGGGCTATCCCCTTCTAAAACCACCTGTTTTTTCAGCAACCCCGCTTTCCAAATTAAACTTCTCTGTCTTTTATCCCGTTATAATAGAATAGCTTCTGCAATCTTACTGCCATTAATCAAAATATTTTATGCCTGCATTTCTCATAGCCCTATTTTGCTTATTTCTCGTAGCCTGTGGCCCCCCCAGCGATTCCCCTGAGTACAAAATCGAACAGCTTTCCAGCAAAATTGAAGACGAACCCGAAAACCCGACTCTGCATTACGATTTGGGAAAGGCGTATATTGAAAAGAAAAAGTACCGCTCAGCACTCAAATCATTGATTGAAGCTATTCGCCTCAAGGAAGATTATGGTGACGCCTACCGTGAAAAAGGGATTGCGTTATTCTATTTAAAAAAATACTTTGATGCGGAAAAAGCTCTCAACAAATCCTTTTCTCTTAATCCAACAAATGCAGATATTGCAACCGATCTAGGCTCAATATTCATTGCAACGGGAAAAGTGAAGAAGTCTTTACGCTTTCTTAAAATTGCACAAACACGAAACAGCAACATGCATGTGGTTTTTAATAACATGGGTGCGGCTCATGCCGAAATCGGTCAAAACAAACAGGCCATAAACTACTGGGAAAAAGCACTCGAGCACCACCCTTTTATGGCAGAGATCCATATCAATATGGGTGTAGTTTATGAAAGGATGAGGAAAAAGAAAAAAGCTATGGCAGCCTACCAAAAAGCTTTAAAAGAAGACCCTCAAAATCCTATGGTCCACTACAATCTTGGAGTGATCTACGCAAAAAATCAGGACATGGCTAAAGCAGTAGAATCCTGGGAGAAGGCTCTCAAACTAGATCCTAAAGATGACAAGACATTGGCAAGCCTGGGTTTGGCTTATGAACAACTAGGGGAAAAGAACAAAGCATTAAAAAAAATATTAAAAGCGATAAAACTTGAACCATTTAACTACCAAACTCATTATGCTGCCGGTAGAATTCAATCCGATCTGGGAGATTTTGAAAGGGCTACGGAATCTCTAAAAAAATCTGTACATCTTGACCCCGAGTTTGGTGATGCCTATTACAGACTAGGAATTGTTTATGACAACCTCAATGAAGGTAATGATGCGATATCAAATACTTTAATTGCAGAAATCATTTTCCACAAAAAAAAGAAAATGGAGCTTTTCAATAAAATGGGGGGACATTTAAAATCCTTATTCGACAAATACCAGCTAAACAGAAAAGACTTCAAAGAACTTCAATTACCCGACACTTTAAAAGGATATGATCTGCACAAGAAACCGAAGAGGATTCGAACCTTCAAAGAGAAAAAAAATAACTAAGAGACTATCTTTCCAGAGTAAAAGTAACTGGGCCATCGTTCACCAACTCGACTTGCATATCCGCGCCAAACTTTCCAGTAGCGGTTTTAATTCCAAAACCTGAAATCTTTTCAACAAATTTCTGATATAAGAACCGGGCATCCTCAGGGCTTGCCGCATTATCAAATCCCGGGCGACGTCCTTTTCTGCAATCACCTGCCAAAGTAAACTGCGACACCACCAGAACCTCTCCCTCTATATCGAGGCAGGACAGATTCATTTTCCCACTTTCATCAGAAAAAATTCTTAGATTAAGCGTTTTCTCAGCAAGAAATGTCACTTTACCTTCATCATCATTTTTTTCCGCACCAAAAAGGACGAGTAAGCCTTTGGAAATAGAAGCAATGATCTCTCCTCCCACAGTTACCGAGGCATGAGTCACTCTCTGTAGCACAATTTTCATGGGTTAATTATGAGAGGGAAGGAATTCCATCTAGGATAGGTTGACTTATTACCGGGCACGAAACATTCGCTTTGTTGATCCTCCAGGGCCAATCATGGCTTTCACTTCTGCAAAACATTTTGGGCATCGGCCTTCATAGGCATTGCCATCCTTATTTAAATAAATACGGCGATAAACATTACAACACTCAAACATAACGCCCAAAAACTTTTTATTACTTTCCATTTTCTTTGAAGATTTTAAAATTTATTTTTTCTTGATGCTTTTTCCCGCGCGCACCTTAGCCTCAATAAAAACACCATGAGAAATTCTCATTGCTTTTGTAATCCGCCTTATTTCTTCTGCTTCATCGTGGGCAATATTTCCATCCGCTGCCGCTACGGCAAACAGACATTCCATTAAATGTAGCCGGTCATTATAAGATGTCAAACGGTTGATTTCAGTCACTACTTCGTGAAAATCAAAGTCACTCTTTCCTTGTTCTTCTACAACCTCGAAGAGAAAAGTCAATTCCTTGCCCTTTAGTGAAAACTGCTCTGCAAGGCATTTTTTTAAAGCCTTTTTTTCCGCCGGGTCAAACTCGTTATCCACATGTGCAATAGAAGCCATTAAAGTACCCACCATGCAAAGAAAATACAGTTTATCTTCAGGCAATTTAGACACAATTCCTGAGTGGGTGCTTTTCAACTCAATCTTCTTAAGAACTCGCCTCTTAAAGTACTTCTCCATATCGGGGTTTGGGTCACGGGCATGTTCAAAAATAGTTTTCTGGAAAAAGTTTCTTATCCTGCCAAAAGATCTTTTTGTGAAAGAAGATTTTTCAAGCCATTCTGAAAATTGATCCACCAGTTGCTTCTCCTCCCCCTTCATCCTCTTATGAGCTTGCACCATATTCTCCAAAGCACCCACAATTTCCTTTTTCTCAGCAGGAGTAGATAGCTCGGCTATCATTTGCCGGTACAATAAATCTTTCTCCTTTTTTGAAACAGGCGCATGAAGATAGGGTTTAAGTTCATCTAACTCATGTTTATCTAAATCAAATTTCCTGTAAAATGATTTTAAAATATTAAGTTCTGATTGACTTACCTCACCATCCGCCCAGGCGACGGTAGTTAAAACCTTAAGGAAAGTCATTTTTTTAAATTTTGACATATGATTTCTCTATCGATTGTATTTAAAAAAATTATTTATATTTAATGGGCCTTTTCAAATCCAAAATCAATCAAAACGATTCAACCATAATCGATTCGACCCCGCAGACCACCCAAACAGGTCCAGGATTCTGTCCTGATCTATATCGCCAAATGTCATTTGACTAAACTGCCTGAAACGTGGCAAACGACTGAGTGTTTCATCTGAAAAATTCCATTTACCTCGTCCTTGCAAATAATAAACTCCT
>JAJDAV010000168.1 GCA_029261695.1 Nitrospinaceae bacterium
ACTTGTATCGTTGCCGTGTCAGTATCCCCTACAGCATCCACAACAGTAATGGTAGATGTCCCTGCCACCTGAGGTGCCGCTTGATTGGATGTAAAAACACCGGTTCCTGCATCAATTGCTCCAATAGCAGTATTCGAAATACTCCAAGATAGAGGTAAAGTTCCACCAAAAGCTGCAAAGGTCAACGTTCCGCCTTTATTAATTTTTGGGCTGGAGGGATTTATAACAATATTTGAATTAGAGGGTCCAAATGGATTCCCTTCTTCTATAGCCCCCTGGCAGGCAACAATAAAACCAATTGCCAACAAAACAAAAAGGAACCCTTCCTTTTTATAAGATTTATTATTTTTTAAAATTTTATTGAGATATGTTTTCATAAAATATCTATTCAATTAAAATTTAATTATCGGAACAGAAGTATTTGCACTTACATTGTCAACGGTTGCAGTTACAAAAGCGATTCCTGTTACTGTTCCCGAAGTAAGGGTCGTCGTGGCTGTTCCCGATACATCTGTGGTTAATGATGTTGCACCAAGTGTACCCAATGTAGTAGTTAAAGTTACCGTTGCCCCTTCTGTTGGGATATTCTGAGTTGTAAAAACTTCTACTCTAATGGTTGCCTGACTTGCACCATTATTTTTTAGCCCCGCTCCTCCAAATAAGCCTTGAATGCCTAAGATATTTCCCAAAGCACTAGGACCGGTCAAATCTTCAACTGCTGCCTGGCAGCCAATGAAAATAACAACCGCAGAAAAAATTGAAAGAGACAATCTCTTAATGTATTTAAAATTCGTCATAGTTTTTTAGAAAGGCCATACTTGACTTAAAATTTTTGCCAGCCAACCTTTTCTCTGTTCGTCTGCAACAACGCCTTCTCCTGAATAACTTATCGAAGCATCAGCGATTAATGTTGAGGCAATTGTGTTGTCAAAACTAATATCTTGAGGACGAATAACTCCACGCAATACCATTAATTGCTCTTCATTATTTACCCTTACAGATCTGCGACCTTCAATTCGAAGGTTTCCACTAGGCATTATTTCAATAATCGTTGAGGAAACAGTTCCTGTTAAAGAACCATTTCTAGTAACCGTTCCTTGGCCCTGATTTGAGTTATTGATAGTCGCGTTAACCGTAGGATCAAATTGGTTTCCCATTCCCAAAAAGTTTTGAATCCCAAGACTTGTAGGTAATCCCAATATAGTATTTGTCTGCATATTCATGTTTGTTGACTTAGAGGTGTTTGTTGATGCCGATTGTGTTGAAGTTGCATTCTCTAAAATAGTCACTGTCACGATATCCCCAACCACTCTTGCCTTATTATCTTCAAACAATAGATTCTTGGATGTGTCGCCAGGCCAAAGCGCACCCTCTTCTTGTTGAGCTGCTACTGGTTTGGCATATAGATGCTTTGGGATGACGGTAGATGCGCTGTCAACAGCTCGATGAGTTTTGGAACAAGCAGGAAGCATCCCAATTGCCAAGATTAAACATATACAATGCCATTTTATTTTTTTGCTTAAAGGATTCTTTTGCATTAAAAGCTCACTTTTACGGTGTTCGCATCTATCAATCTTCCATAGATTAATTTTTTGGTTTCTATGTTTAATACCTGAACCATGGAATCTTCATAGCCATCTTCTTTTAAAATTCCTGGAGTGGTTATTTTCATAGTTCCTTTTTCAGCCAAAATTAATATTTTGTCTCCCTTGGTTCCCAAGGCTGGTTCTTTTAAAAACTTAGCTGTTAGTATTCTTCCTTTAGGTAAATTTCTACTCGCTTGGAAACCAACGGCCTTCTCTAACCTTGATACCGCGTTGTCCCACGGCTTTTCTGTTTCAATGATTTCTTCAGTCACATCTTCTTCCTGGATTTTTTCTCCTCTACGGATAGGACGTAGCGTTTTTATTACCTTTTGTGTTACAAGGACTCTGGAAGTTAAACGAATTCTTTTTTGGAATTTGTCATTCACATTTATTTGTAAAGTTAATGGGATTCTTCCTGCCTTTAATCTAGTTCCGGGTGTTTTAAAAATTAAATCCAACCTTCCCGCTGGCAGAATAATTTCTTCACCATCATAAAAAACATCAATTTGAGCCGAATCTTTTTCCCAAGGAAGAAATTTCGTTAAAAATTTAATTCCCTCATTTTCCATTTCTCCCGCACTTATAGTTTGCGTTCCTGTAGTTTTGGATTCCTCTGCCGATACAGGTGCAAAAAACAAAAGGCTCACAAACCAGAAAGATGAAATTATTATAAAAATTATGTTTTTTCTTTTTCTCATAAAATTACCGTTTCATATTATTTGAGATTTGAAGCAATTCATCTGCTGTTTGGACCACTCTTGAGTTAACTTCATATGCCCTTTGCGCGGCAATAAGGTTAACCATTTCTTCAACAACACTTACATTTGATAACTCCAAAAAACCTTGTTGAGTAGCGCCACGGTCATCACTTTGCGGGTTACCTACCGTTGCCGTTCCTGAGGCATCTGTTTCAGTGAATAAATTGAAACCCACTGCCTGTAGGCCTGCTTCATTTTGGAAAGTTGCTAATTGAATATTTCCTAAAACAGTTGGAGCTGTTGCACCAGGTTGAGTCACTGCAACGCTTCCCTGTGGATCAATTGAAATAGTTAATGCATCTGCCGGAATTGTAATTGCCGGCTCCAGTGAAAGGCCATCTGCAGTTACAATTTGACCTGTGTTATCTAATTTAAATGATCCCGCTCGTGTAAATGCTAAGGTTCCATCAGGCTGTGTTATTTGGAAAAATCCTCTGCCTTGGATCGCTATATCTAATGGGTTTTGAGTTTGTGAAAAATCACCTTGTAAAAATATTTTTTGTATTGCCGCCGTCTTTGTACCTAAACCTAATTGGGCCCCTGTTGGAACCTGTTGTCCGTTTGGTGACAATGTTCCCACCAATCTTAAATTTTGATAGAGTAGATCTTGAAATTCGGGTCGGCTTCTTTTAAAACCTACTGTGTTTACGTTGGCCAAGTTATTTGCAATGACGCTGACATTCAGGTCCTGCGCATTCATCCCCGTCGATGCTGTATATAGTGAACGAATCATTCTTTGATTCCTTTCTTCGTTTTAATCATTTTTTATTAACCTACTCGACCAATTGTATTTACGGATTGATCATCCATGCTATCTATGGATTGGATCATTTTTTGATAAGTTTCAAACATTCTTAAAGTACTAATCATTTCTGTCATTTCTGTTACGGTTGAGACATTGGAACCTTCTAAATATCCCTGGTGCATTTTTGTGTCTGTTGGTTCTAATTCGTTTTCTTCCGATTCTATGTGTCTATAAAGACCGTCCCCCATTTTTTCTAATGATTTTTCATTTTCAAAACGAACCAGTTTTATATTTCCAATGGGTAGGTTTCCTATTCCCGTTCCAGCAGATATATTTCCACCCCCATCAATTACAATTTCTGCTCCCGGTGCATCTATTACTATGGGATTATTCTCTCGGTCCAATACCTGGTTTCCATTTTGGTTTACCAATTGGAAGGCTGTATTTAGGCGAAAACTTCCGTTCCTTGTGTAGCGTGGACCATCAGGGGTTTGAACTTTAAAAAATCCATCATTATCCAATGCTAAATCTAAAGTTCCTCCTGTTTCCTTAAAAACACCTGGAGTAAAGTCTGTGTAGTAATCTGTTATTCCAACATAAGAAACATTTTTATTTGATTTTTCGGGAGACAATAATGCATTTTTGGCCGCCTCCATTCCTGAGTCTGGCTGAAAAGGAGGCATCATTTCCTTAAAAACCAATCCATCCCGCTTATAACCAGAGTTATTTACATTGGCCAAATTTTGGGCGATCATTTCCATTTTTTTTGCTTGTTTTAATCCTGCTGACGCCGCAATGTATATACTCTCGTGCATAATATTTCTTTCTAATAAATAGTTTTTTTCTTGTTATCTAGCAAAAGCTGTACCAAAAAATTTTATTGAAAATTTTGACGTTTCAAAAAGGGGGTTAAGCCTTTAAATATATGGCTTTTGGTTTTTTGTTTTAAAAGAAAAAATTTAGGTCGATTATTATTTTCGTCAAAATTCAATGGAAGAATATTCCGGCGGAGTCAAAATTCCCTTCTTTTTTCGGAAAAGTATTTCTTTAAAAAATGTTATTTTTCCTGCTCAATGAATCTTTTTTTTGCATGCTATAATCTTATAAGTATGTTTTTTTAAGAACCAACCCACAGTGAGGATTAGATGGATATTATTTCAATAGATGATTTGCATGATAAAATTGATGGATTAGGTGAGAATGAATTGATTTTAGATGTTCGTTCCCCAGGCGAATTTGGTTCGGGTCATATAAAAGGAGCGCGGAATCAAGATCATGAATCCGTTACCGATATTGCCAATGAATTAAAGGGTCACGATACAGTTTATGTTCACTGCAAAATGGGTGGACGGGCCAAAATGGCGTCGCAGGCCTTAGAAAATGCTGGCCTTACAAATATTGTTTGTGTAGGTAATGGTGGAATGGAGAGGTGGGGCCAAATGGGCTGGCCCGTCGAATAAATCTAAAAATTTTTGGCAAAAAAAAACCCAGGAAAAGAAACCGTGTTAACGGCTTCTTCCCTGGGTTTTATTTTTAGGTCAGACGGATTGCTCCGCTTAAAGGCCTAGTACTCCAGTGTATTCCACTGGGTTACGCCTTTCTGGCCATTTCTTTCTTTGTTCTGACCATTCCAGATAGCAATAGCCATAGGTGTTTTACCACCAGAGAATTGCGTATCGTTAGTGTCAGAGTTGGTCAAAGAACGCTTGAAAACAACAGACCACCGGTTGTTAGACCAGTTGCCGCCGCCTTGTACATCCTGATGAGCCTGAGTGGTCAAGGTGCTAAAACCTTCAGCATTCAGATCTTCAATCGGAGATACGCGCATTGACGCATCAGAAAGCATGTTTCCGGTAGCACGACCCGGGTTGTACACGCCTTCGTTTTTACCCATACCAAAGTCAACATAAGAATGGCGTTTGCTGATGTCGCTTGCTCCACCGCTTTTGCTTCCGTCTTCTTTAGAACCAGAAGCGTGTGCAGGCTCTTTACCACTCAGCTTTCCATCAGGCTCATACATGTAGTAACTACCTGAACCCATAGCCATGTACTCATATTGATCTTCCATGTCCTGCATGCCAACATTGCCAGTTGCTCCAGCGCCTTCTTTATCCCAAGTCGCTTTCCACTGCCAAATATTTACACGCTCACCGTCTCCACCCATTGTGAAAGGAGGCTCTTCGCCAGACTGATTCAATGGGAACATCAGAGCGGCTTGATCTTTATACTGCTGAGATCGAACCATGATGTCATTACGGGTAGGATCCGTCCAGCTCAATCGAACTGCGATTTCCTTACCGTTGGTAACAGCACGAACATTAACCCATTTGGTTGCCGGAGCAGGCCACATGGGGTTAGTGATCATCTGCGGATCCAGATCCACAACCGTATGCTTGTGGAATGTAGGACCATAACGTGTCCAGAAAGGATCATCCGCATTTACCGGAATATTTCCCTGAACTTTAATAGCTTTGATGGTAGCTGCATTAGCACTTGATAGACCAAGTACGAAAGCAAACAACATCATAAAAACAATAGATTTTTTACTCACAAGTGTTCCCTCCTCGTTAACATACTGTTTACGGGATTTAAAGTTTACGCTCCTTGCAACGAAATTTCGAAGGTGCAGCGGGTTTCTCAA
>JAJDAV010000169.1 GCA_029261695.1 Nitrospinaceae bacterium
CATCGGGTCTTTATATAATTCGATTTTATCCGAAAGATGCGGCATGTAAGTTGTGCAAAACTCAAGGCATTTTTCGTAGTCTGATTTTGAATCAATGACCAACCGCTCGGTGTCATTGGTGAATAAATCGCGAATGGACCGAAAAATAAGGTTGAGGTCTTCGTAGACCAGATGAGGTGCACTGATGTTTTCGGATTTCTTTTTCAGGTTTTCCCATAGATGATGGAGAAAACTCACATCCGATTCAAAATCGGATCTTAGAGCATCTTGACCCGCTGTACGGACAATATAACCTGCTCCCTCGGTGCCAACTTCACTAATAAGTTGCTTTAAACGTTCTTTTTCGTTTTCATCTTCGATTCGTCGGGAAACACTTATATGATTGATCGTAGGCATGTAGACCACATGCCGCCCGGGAAGCGTGATGTAATTGGTGATGCGGGCACCCTTGGTTCCTAAAGGGTTTTTCGCAATTTGCACAAGAATCTCCTGACCCTCTTGGAGAATATCCTGAATTTTTACATCATGGTGAGGGCGACCGGGTTTTCCTTCAAAAGGAAGGTCTTTGTCTTCTTCTGCAAGGGGTGGTGGTGCTAAAGCATCTTCTTCAAGGCCAAGCATGTCTACCACATCAATGTCGCCTACATAGAGAAATCCGGCTTTCTCCAGGCCGATGTCTACAAAGGCGACCTGCATCCCCGGAAGAATTTTAGACACTTTGCCTTTGTAAATATTACCGACAATTCCCTTATGAGCGTTATGTTCGATGAACAATTCGACTAACAGGTTATTTTCCATCAAGGCAACCCGAATTTCTCGCTGGTTTGAATTGATGAATATTTCAGAAGACATAAATCTTTCCTGTGATTGATAGATAAGGGAATTGTAGGAATTATAACACGCTAATAGCTCTACAGCCTGATAAAACTCCCCGGAAATATAAGTGAACTGTATATAAAGAGGATTACGTTTAGTGGATAGTGCGACGCATTTCTACATTCAACAGCAAGCCAATTGCAAAAAAATTCGTGATGAGGGAGGACCCTCCATAACTCAGAAAAGGCAAAGGTAGGCCGGTGATGGGGAAGATGCCTATGGTCATGCCGACATTAAAAATTATGTAGAAGGCGATGGAAAGGATAAGCCCCAGAGAAAGGAAAAACCCAAAACGATCGGCAGCGCGAAAGGCAATGTTCAATCCTTTTAATATGATAAATACAAATAAGGAAATAAGAAGGATCACACCAAAGAACCCCGTTTCCTCTGCGAAAACAGAGAATATAAAATCCGTATGTTTTTCCGGGAGAAAGTTGAGCCGACTCTGGGTGCCGGCGAATAATCCTTTGCCCCAAAATCCTCCTGAGCCGATTGCTATTTTAGACTGAATTGAGTGATAACCCGCGCCTAAAGGGTCGAGCTCAGGGTTAAACAAGGTATGCAATCTTGCTTTCTGGTAGTCCTTAAGAACAAACCATAGCGTAGGCGCTAAAGCAAGACCGCCGACAAACAGCTTGATCAATGTCGCCTGATTGATTTCGATAGCCACAATGAATGCAAGAAAGATAAATAGAATCATCATGGTGGTGCCCAAGTCCGGTTGTACGACGATGAATCCACCGATCGTAGCGGTTAACAGGGCAGGAACGACAAGGTCGCGCAGAGTGTATTGGCCTGAAATTTTTCCCGACTCAAAATACTTTGCAAGAACGATGATAATGGCTATCTTGGCAAATTCTGAAACCTGGATGCTTACCGAAGCAATGCGTATCCAACGTTTAGATCCTGACACCACGACACCGTTGAGCAAAACGTAACCCAGCCCAATAATTGTCAATGCGTAAATGAGATAGGCGTAGCGGCTGAACCAGCGATAGTCCAATGCCAGAGCAACCAGCATGGCAATGAGGCCGTAGCCGATCCAGTAAATCTGCTTGATGTATAATCCGCGAAAAAATTCTTCCGGGCGGGCGTGGTTGGCGCTATAAATAGTGACCACCCCAATCACCGATACAAGCAGGATGCTTAGGAAGTACAACCAGTTGAAGTTGGATGCTAGGCGACGGTCAATCATAATCGAAATTTTACCACAACTGATTGAAAAATATTGGGTTGTTTTGTGCTTAGAGCTGTTTGAGCAAGGTTGAGATTGTCTGAGATTTGGGCTATCTTAGGAAAAAGGAGGTAGCTTATGGAAAATAAGGATCAGAAAAAAAAAGCGGATGAAGTTATAGAAAAAAACGAGAAAAGCGAAAAAGAAAAAACGGAAGAACAGGAAAAACAAAGTGCCCGATTAGCAGAGCGTAAAGGTCAACGGCCTGCGTTTCCTTTTAGCAGAAAAAAGCTTTAAGACTTTTTCAGCAATTGGCGAATTGCTTTTTCGGTCGTTTGATAGCGGCCTTCCCCAAAATGCATATACCTTACTCTTCCCTGTCGATCGATCAGGTACAAAGCAGGCCAATAACGGTTTTTATAAGCCCTCCATAAACGAAAGCCGTTATCTTGTGCAACCGGGAATTTGATTTGATGTTTTTTAACCGCTTGTAGAACATTCTGATATTTTTTTTCAAAACCAAATTCCGGCGCGTGTATTCCCAGAACGACAAGACCGTGGTTTTTATATTTTTTATGCCAGGTTTTTACATGAGGCATTGCGTTCAGGCAGTTGATGCAGGAGTAAGTCCAAAAATCAATCAGCACCACTTTTCCTCGCAATTGACGCATCGATGCAATGGGGGGAGTGTTGATCCAGTTTTCTAGCCCTCTGAATTCCGGTGCTGGGTATAGCACGGGTAATGTTGATGGGGTGGTTTCTTTGCCGGAGGTTTTTTTGGCTCTGAATAAATTACCGAATAAGTTGTTGTCCATATTAAAATCCTATCAGAGTTTTCATTTTAGTCGTAAAATTTATACTGACCTTACAGATCGAATCCATTGAAATAGTTTGAACAATACTCCTAGGAATTAATTATGAAAGATTGCCCCTGCGGTTCTGACTTCCCATATACCGATTGCTGTGGTCCTTTGATTCGTGGTACAGGTTTTGCCGATACGGCGGAAGACCTGATGCGCTCCCGGTACACTGCTTTTGCGCAACAAAACTGGGAATACCTGGTTTTGACCAGTCACCCCGAAGAAAAAAAAGAAATGGCCCGATTGGAATCATCCTTGATCGATGAAGGTGCTGAATGGAAAAAACTGGAAATAGCAGGTACTCGCAAAGGGGGTAGAGAAGATAACGAAGGTCAGGTCGATTTCATCGCGCATTATATAAAGGATGGAACGCCACAGACCCTGCGTGAATCTTCGCGTTTTTATAAGGTCAACGGGCGATGGGTTTATAGTAGAAAAGACTCCACCCTCCCGCCTGTCCCGACGGCACCCTTGAAAAAACCGAAAACTTTTACCCGCGATACGGCCAAAATTGGTCGCAACGATCCCTGTCCTTGTGGAAGTGGTAAAAAATACAAAAAGTGTTGTGCCTCCTAGAATGTTATTGAGAGCGATTATAGGTAGTATCGCAGTTCAGACTTAATGATATTCCGTTTTTCGAGTAGGTGGTTTTCCTAGGGGAAAATGGTTTTATGATACTCTTTTGCTTTACGGGCTTCGGTCTTTTGCTCGGTGCCCTAACTATATATTTATCAACGGTGTTTTCTTTTGCATACTTTCTAATCGGCACACCTGAAAGCCTTAACATACCCTCGTTAAGCTAATCACCCCCAAACTTTTCCACAGGTTGTTAACAGTTTTTGTGGAAAAGAATTTGCACGACTACCTCCTCTATCAATGCCTTGTGAGACAGGGCTATCCGCATCAAGGTGGCTGAAAAGCTCTAGTTTTAGACTTAAAATGCAGGGGTAGGCTAGAACTGCCCTTATCTAGAGTGAATCCCTAGCAAACAAATGCAGAATTGCGGCGGCCTTTATATATCGTGAATATACCCTGCGTCAAAATTCCGATGGATTTTTAATGCTGGTTTTATGCCCTGATATGGGAATATTAAATTTCAAAAACATGAAGGGATTTTTGACTGTTGATTTTAGTAGGAATCCGGCTGCCAAGAATTTGATACTAATTTTAGGCTTTAATCCACGGCACAATCAGCGAGGTATACTCTTACAAAAAAAATGTGGAAAACTGTTTAATCTGATATAGGCTGTCAATAAATAAATGCCGGATTGGGTTAAATTTATTAAGTCATTGAAAAATAGGCTATTATCGTTATTTTGATATGGCCAGTTTTTATCGTTCTCAATTTTCAGTTTTAAACCAGTAGGGTGAAACGGAGTTTACTAACAAGTTATTCACAGTTCTAAATTTTGTTAAGACTTGTTTATTTGCCCTTTATAGAGCTGGCGAGAGAATTTCTTTTGGAGCGGAGAGCCGTCAAAGTGCCTGCGTTGTAAATTATTTATGAGATTGTAGGAAGCTTTCCATATCAAAAGGAAGATCGGCAGAAAAAGAAAGAGGAGTTCCAGAAACGGGATGATTCAATTCAAGATGACTGGCGTGAAGAGCCTGTCTGTCCATTTTCAGCGTGCCTGAATTGGGGTTTTTACCGCCATAAAGCTTGTCGCCTATAACCGGGTGATGAAGAGATGCCAAATGAACTCTAATTTGATGTGTTCTGCCAGTTTCCGGTCGGAGTTTTACATAAGTCCAGTTTTTACAGCGTTTTAAGACTTCAAAATGAGTGCAGGCTGGGCGACTGTGGTTTCCTCCCGTACTCATTTTTTTGCGTAGTGTTTTATGCCTGCCTACAGGTGAGTCTATCGAACCTGTATCTTTTTTCACTTCACCTTTTACAAAGGCGAGATACTCTTTTTTTATTTCGCGGTTCTTAAATTTTACTGCGAGAACTTTATGCGCAGTTTCAGATTTTGCGATCAATACCAATCCCGATGTTTCCTTATCCAGTCGATGCACAATCCCGGGTCGTTCCACTCCGCCAATTCCAGACAGGTCATCACAATGGTGGAGCAGGGCATTGACGAGGGTCCCTGCAGAATGGCCGGGTGCCGGGTGTACCACCATGCCAGCGGGTTTATTAACCGCTAACATATGTTCGTCTTCAAAAATAATGTCTAAAGGAATATCTTCAGAAGTGGTGTCCAGTATTTCCAGAGGGGGTAATTGCAACTCAACTTTTTCTCCGAGTCGCATCTTATATCCTGCGGGGCGCGATTTAGCGTTCACCGTCACACAGCTTTCATCAATCAGCTTCTTTAATCGTGAACGACTGATCTCCTGCAGGTTTTCAGATAGAAAAACATCGAGGCGTTTTTTACTCGAAGTTTCATCGACCTCAAATTCATAATGTTGCATAAAACTCCCATGCCCTCTAGAGAGGGAGATAAATAGAAAAACCTCAATCGAGGAGCTTGTTGATAATCGTTCGCTCTAAAGAGTTTTGACCTACTGGCCCCACGCCGAGTGGTGGCTCCGCGCCGAGTGGGGCTATTTTTCCAAAAGGCGGGGCATCAGCTCGACTAGATTGCAGGGTTTGTGCGTGCTATCGAGTTGGTGGACAAGAATCTGGTCCCATCCATCTTTGCAGGCCCCGGTAGAACCTGGCAATGCGAATAGAAAAGTGCCGTTGGTGACACCCCCAGTACAACGTGACTGCAGTGTCGAGGTTTTAATGTTCTGGTAACTGAGCATACGAAATAATTCACCAAACCCAGGAATGGCTTTGTCATACAATTCTTCGAAGGCTTCTGGCGTTATATCGCGGCCAGTGACACCGGTTCCACCTGTGGCAATCACAACATCGACTTCCGGACTGGTGATCCATTTCTTTAACTGCACTTGAAGCAGATCTTTTTCATCCTTGATGATTTTTTTCTCGGCCAGATGGTGTCCGGCATCTTTTATCCGATCAACCAGCACTTGACCTGATTTATCATCTGCTTCCGTTCTTGTATCAGATACGGTTAACACTGCAATATTTACACATTTTTTTTCACTCACAACCTGATCTCCTGTTCACAAAAAATACCTGCAGAATCCGTTTAAAAAGTACTCTGAATTTAGGTGGATTTAATAAGAATTTTGAAGTTAAATGCTTTCTTCATCAAGTATAGCATAAGCCAAACAGGGAACAAAAATGCCAACAGCAATAGTAACAGGCGGTGCCATCCGCATCGGAAAGGCTATGGCCCTGCACCTTGCAGGGAAAGGATTCAACATTGCCTTGCATCACCACAAGTCAGCGCCCTCAGCAGTGATCGAAGAAATCAAATCTCAGGGTGTTCAATGTCGAAGCTACCCTTGCGATTTCTCCAACCTCGAAGAAGCGGAACAATTCTTTGAAACAGTTCTTGCCGATTTCGATGATGTGGAACTCCTCATAAACTCTGCGGCAAATTTCATTCAGGAAAACCTGGAAGAAACTCAAATGAAAACTCTGACTGATACTCTTCAACTGAACCTGATGTCTCCCTACTTGTTGATGCGGGACTTCAAGCGAAGCATCAATAAAGGGATGATCGTCAACATTCTCGACGAGCGGGTGCGCAAACATATTTCTACTTTCGGCGCATACTCCGTTAGTAAAGTCGGACTAAAACATTTAACTGAGCTGGCGGCAGTGGAATGGGGAGAAACCGTTCGAGTAAACGGCATCGCTCCAGGACTCATATTGCCACCTCAAGGAGGTGCGCCAGACTATCTGGAAAAAGCCGCTAAAAAAGTACCCATGCGCACCCATGGGAAAATTGAAAACCTCCTGCAGGCTCTCGACTATTTAATGGAAAATCAATTCGTTAACGGAGATACCCTGTTTGTTGACGGAGCAGAGAGCTTTCGCTAGCCCTCACCAGAGGGATTATTTAGTTTCTTTGGCAAAATAAAAGCTGGTACTCTTATTAACAAGTTGTTCCAAGAAATATAAAACGGAGATGAAAATGAAAAAGATGTTTGCTGCGATTTCATTGATCGCAATGTCGATGCTATTTGCTTCATCCGCTATGGCCCATGATGGTGCTCATGACGAAGGAAAAGGCGACCACGGTACGTATGAAGAAGGTAGCGGCGGATCAGCTATGGAAATGGATCGTAAATCCCGCGCGATGGCTCATGAATATAAAGAAGAGCATGGTGGAGATCATTCCAAAGAACATTATGAAAAAAAGTACGGTAAGTACGAGCATGAAAAGAACCACATGAAAGAAGAAGGCAGTAGCATGAAAGACGAAGCCATGAAGATGAAAGAAATGGAACAAAAACGCATGAACGAAGGAAGCAAAATGTAACTCGCCCCGCGAGTTAGGGATAGGTCAGGACGTTTGATCGCAAAACGGAACCTATTAGCTTCTAGAAAAGTCGATTGTGAAAATTCAAACCCTCTCCTGTTTAGGAGAGGGTTTTTTTTATCTCCTCTCCCCTTGAGGGAGAGGATTAAGGTGAGGGGGATTGAATAAGATTTTCCTATTCTTTATTCTTCGTATCCAATCGGATCTTCAAAGCCTGCATCGTTAAATCCTTTCAGCCGTAAAAGGCAACTGTCGCAACTGCCGCAGGAGGCACCGTCTTCTGTGGGATTATAACAACTGTGGGTCAGTGAATAATCAACGCCTAATTCAAGCCCTTTAAGTATGATCTCGGCTTTTGTAAGTTGAATTAGTGGAGTGTGTATTTTTAATTTTTCTTTTCCTTCCACTCCGGCTTTGGTAGCGAGGTTGGCTAGAGTTTCAAATGCGGCGATGAACTCGGGACGGCAATCTGGATAACCGCTGTAGTCCACCGCGTTGACTCCCAAAAAAATATTCTGCGCATTTTTTACTTCTGCGTACGCCAGGCAAAATGAGAGGAAAATAGTATTGCGAGCGGGAACGTAGGTGATGGGAATTTCTGCGCTCATTTCTTTTTCATCGCGATGTGTTGGGACGTCGATGGAATCGGTTAGCGCCGATCCGCCAAATTGTCGCAGATCAATGGTCATGATTTGGTGATCAATAACGGCGAATTTTTGAGCAATTTCTCTAGCTCGTTCGAGTTCTACCTTATGTCTTTGCCCGTAATCGAAACTGAGGGCATAGACCTCAAATCCTTCTTTTTGCGCAATTGCCAGAGTGGTGGTGGAGTCCAGTCCGCCACTTAGGAGCACTACGGCTTTGTTTTTCATAGGTTAAGGGGAATTAGGGTCGGTAAATGGATTTTAAATATTGCCAGTGTCGAGGGGTTATTATATACTAACTTATTTACAATAAAGCCAAATATTCCCCTGAAATTTTAAGGGTTTAAGCAGATTTTTCATGTTTGAAAATTTATCGGATCGCCTCGAGCGAATCTACAAAAAATTAAAAGGCCGCGGCATATTAAAAGAGGCCGATGTTGATGAAGCGTTGCGCGAAATTCGTGTCGCGTTGATCGAAGCCGATGTCAGTCTGCCAGTCATAAAAGATTTTCTTGCCCCGGTGCGTGAAAAAGCCGTAGGTCAGGAAGTTTTGAAAAGTCTGACTCCCGGTCATCAGATGGTTAAAATTGTTAATGATGAATTAACACTTTTAATTGGTGATGCGTTTACAGATATTCAGTTTGCTGCGAAACCTCCGACTATAATTTTGATGGCCGGATTGCAAGGGTCAGGTAAAACAACGACCGTTGGTAAGCTGGCAAAACGGTTTAAGGAAAAGGGTAAGAACTGTCTTTTGGTTCCTGCCGATGTTTATCGTCCGGCGGCAATCGAGCAGTTGCATGTTCTGGGTCGCGACCTTGGGGTTGCAGTCTATGACGGCGGTGATGAGAAAGACCCGATTGCTATCTGCAAAAAGGCATTGGATGAAGCCATCAACAAAATGAGCCAGGTGGTCATCATCGATACTGCGGGTCGACAGCAGGTTGATGATGATTTGATGGACGAGTTGAAGCGCATCAAAGAAACGGTGCAACCTCACGAAGTGTTGTTTGTTGCCGATGCAATGATGGGCCAGCAGGCCGCAGAAATCGCAAAAACGTTTAACGATGCAGTTGGCATTGATGGCGTGGTTTTGACAAAAATGGATGGTGATGCCCGAGGTGGTGCCGCGCTTTCTATTAAGTCCATTACAGGAAAACCCATTCGTTTTGTGGGTATGGGCGAAAAACTGGATGCTCTTGAGCCTTTTCATCCTGACCGGATTGTTTCCCGTATTCTTGGCATGGGCGATGTTATGTCGCTGGTCGAAAAGGCGGAAGAAAACTTTGAAAAGGAAGAGCAGGAAGAGTTACAGAAAAAATTCAAGGCTAACGCTTTTACCTTGGAGGATTTTCGCGACCAGTTGAAACAAATTCAAAAGATGGGTTCCATGGAACAATTGTTGGGGATGATTCCTGGGGCTGGCAAGTTAAAAGGACTTAAGGTCGACAATAAAGCATTTGTTCAGATTGAGGCTATCATCGGTTCGATGACGCCGAAGGAAAGAGCCAAACACAATATCATTAACGCAAGTCGTAAACGCAGAATTGCCCAAGGGAGTGGAACGCGGGTGAATGATATTAATAAGTTGTTAAAACAGTTTGCGCAGATGCAAAAGATGATGAAAAAAGTTTCACGAGGCGGCGGACTCAATTTCGGTAGCCTTATGGGCGGCGGCGGATTCATGGGTCGCTAATAAAGTATTAGTTAATAAATTGAATGTAAATTTTATGTGTCTCACCCAACTCTGGGAAGACCGATTTTCACGAAGGAGAAAACATTGGCAGTAGTAATTAGATTAACTCGACGCGGAGCAAAAAAGAAACCGTTCTACCGAATTGTGGCAGCAGATTCCAGAATGCCGAGAGATGGTCGATTTCTCGAAATTTTGGGAACCTATGACCCCATGCTGGAAGAAAATGGTTGTAAGGTTGATGCTGATAAGGCTGTAGCATGGATAAAAAAAGGTGCAAAGCCCAGTAAAACTGTTGGTTCTCTTTTCAAGAAGGCCGGGGTTGGCGCATAGTGTAAACATCCTTTCGTCAAATTAAACTGTATAAAAAGCTAATTCATAGGTTTGAATTCATGTTGTTTTGCTAGTTCTCTCTTTACCTTGGTTCGATTCTCGGGACTAATAAAGGTAGGGAAAAGTTCTATTTCTCTTGCTGCACAAAACCACAATTCGCAGAAGCGGATAATTAGTTTTGATTCGTAGGACACTTAGCGAAAGCGAGGTGCTTTTAGCGAGCAAAGGAGAGTGACATGAAAGAGCTCATTTTAATGATAGCGCAGTCGCTTGTAGATAAGCCTGATGAAGTGGAAGTGGCAGAAATTAAAGGGGACAAGACAACAGTCTTGGAGTTAAGAGTCGCTAAGGACGATTTGGGTAAGGTGATTGGCAAGCAGGGCAAAACGGCTCATGCCATCCGCACTATTTTGAATGCGACTGCAACCAAATTGAAACAACGTGCTGTGCTTGAAATTATAGAATAATATGGATTGGATTCCTGTTGGAAGGGTAACTCGTACTCACGGCTTGAAGGGGGAGTTAAAGTTTTATCCTTCAGAGCAAGATGATGTCACCGTTCAAAGTGGTCAGCGGATTCTTTTGGGTGAAAAAGAATTCAAGATCAGGTCGGTTCGAGGGGTTAAGTCTCCATTTATTCTTAAGTTCGATGGGATCGACAGTATCGAAGCCGCAAACAGTTTTGCGGGTCAGGAAGTTCAGATTGCTCGTGAAGATTTCAAACAGTTGCCAGAGGGCGATTATTACCGCTTCGAAATCGAAGGGCTAAAAGTATTTGATGATACCGGGAAATATTACGGTGTTATTGAAGAGATTATCGCCACCGGAAGCAATGATGTTTATGCGGTACGAGGCGAAGGTAAAGAATGGTTGGTTCCCATGATCGACTCGGTGGTGCAATCCATCGATCTGGAACAAGGTAAACTTATTTTTCATTGTGTTGAGGGCTTGTTTGAGGACACTCCGGTTTGACATCGTTAGTATTTTTCCGGGGATGTTTGAATCCCCTTTTGGCGATAGCATAATAGAGCGTGCCTGCGAACAGGGTTTGCTGGATTTACGGATTCACGACCTGCGTGACTATACGCTGAACAAACATCGGAAGGTGGATGATACCCCCTTCGGTGGTGGCGTGGGTATGGTAATGAATGTAGAGCCAATTGCTCGGGCTTTGGAAGCGATAAAGAAAGAAGTGCCGAAAGCAAAAACGATATTGCTTTCACCGGGGGGTAGACCTTTCAACCAAGAGAAAGCCGGTGAGCTTTCTCATCAGGAAAGTTTGATCCTGATTTGTGGTCGCTACGAAGGGGTTGATGAGCGTGTCCGGTTGCATTTTGCTGATGAAGAAATTTCTATTGGCGATTATATTTTAACCGGCGGAGAAATTCCTGCGATGGTTCTGATTGAAGCGGTGTCCAGATTGATACCGGGGGTTTTGGGAGATTCTGAATCTATTGTTGAAGAGTCTTTTTCAGATGGGATGCTGGAATATCCGCAGTACACGCGGCCCAGAGATTTTCAAGGATTCAAGGTTCCGGAAGTTCTGGTATCTGGAGATCCTAAAAAAATCCGTGCTTGGCAAAAAGAAGAAGCATTGAAAAAAACGGCAAGTGTTCGTCCTGATCTGTATGAAAAAATTAAGCGGTCGAATTAGGAAATAGGATTCTGAAAAAGATCGACGAAGTATCGAATTCGAACGTTCATCTGGCATTGGTTCATTTCCCCGTTTATAACAAGGCCGGGGAGGTGATTGTGTCATCCGTAACAACTTTGGATGTTCATGATATATCGCGTGCCTGCAGGACCTTTGGGTTGGGAACGTTTTATGTGATTACTCCACTAAAAACCCAACAGGAGTTAGTGGATCGGCTGATTGGTCATTGGCTGAAAGGGTATGGCGCGGAGTATAATCCGACCCGCAAAGAAGCATTGTTGAAAACGGTTGTGAAAAACAGCCTGGAAAATGCAGTAAAGGAAATTTCCGAGCAAAGTGGGAAGAAACCCCGCATCGTTGTTACGGGAGCCAAACAAGCGCCGCAGAGTATTGGTTATACGGCGTTGAAAAATGAATTGAAACAGGGAGACCCAACCCTTTTGGTTTTTGGCACAGGGTGGGGATTAGAAAAAAATCTGGTTCAAAATGCAGATCATGCCCTGTTGCCCATTGAGGGTAGTAACGGATTCAATCATCTGCCGGTTCGCGGGGCCATTGCGATTATTCTTGATCGCTTGTTAGGGCAACGGGAATCACCGGTGGATTAATGAAAAGTTTTTTTAAAATATAGATTATTGTGCACAACCCTAGGAGAGAGGTAAATGAATTTAGTAGATCAAGTTGAAGCTAAAGAAATGAAAAAAGATGTCACCGATGTTCATATCGGCGACACCGTCAAGGTGCATATGCGCATCGTTGAGGGCGAAAAAGAACGTATCCAGATCATTGAAGGTGTGGTTATTAAGATGCGTGGCGGTGGAGCTCGAAAGACTTTGACAGTAAGGAAAATTTCATTTGGCATTGGTGTCGAGCGTATATTTCCGTTTCATTCCCCAAGAGTGGAAAAAATCGAAATCGTTAAACGCGCAAAAATCCGTCAGGCCAAACTGTATTACTTGAGAGAATTGCGTGGTAAAGCCGCAAGGTTGAAAGAACTCAAGCCAGTTCGGCCTACTACAAAAGCCAAGAAAACTCCCAAACGAGGCAAAAAAGCCAAGGCTGCTAAAGCTGCTAAGGCTTCTTCCTAGTTTTAAGGGGTTAACGTTTCTACAGAAACTCCCGGTATAGCCTTTGGCTTATCGGGAGTTTTGTTTTGTTGCGGTAAATTAAATGTCTGCCCGAGTCCGTATTTTACCTTCCCATTTTGGTAATTGTATTTTGCGCGGGAAAGATAATTTCTAAGACCCTGCATTCGTGTTGCATCCGCCGGGTGGGTTGATGCCCATTCAGGAGGACCTTTACCTCCCTTCACCTGACTGAATCTTTGCCAGAAATTCAGGGCTTCATTCGGATCGTAGCCAGCCTTCGCCATATATATCAAACCAATTTGGTCTGCCTCACTCTCGTGTGAGCGACTGAAGGGCAGGGTGATTCCATAAAGAACTCCTGCTCCCAATGCAGAAAGAACTATATTTCTTTGGGTATTGTTTTTCATGCTCAGTCCAGCGCCTATCATTCCTAGTTGCAATATCATTTGCTGGGACATACGTTGCGCGCCATGGCGGGCAATGACATGGGCAATTTCATGGCTCATTACGGTAGCTAGCCCCGCTTCATTTTTTGCGACTGAAAGAATTCCGGTATAAATAGCAATTTTCCCACCCGGTAAGGCGAAGGCATTTTTTTGGTCAGACTCAATGAGTTTGACTTCCCAATCCAGCTTCGGCATATCGCTCACGGCAATTATTCGTTGAGCCACCCGGCGGACAATCTGATTCAATTGTACGTCCTCCGATTCCTTTTCTTTCTTTAAGATTTGATTGAAAGACTGCTTGCCCAAAGAGATTTCCTGCGATTCAGGGATCAGGATAAAAGCAGATCGATTGGAAACGGGGGTGGTGGCACAGGCCGTTATTACTAAGGCAGCTAAAATTATATAAAGAAAATATTTTTGCATAACTTAATTATAAAAGCCTCTTCAACCTATTTCAACCCACTCTTTAAAGGCCTGCTTGCTTGCGGGATTGGGATACATTATGCTTCGGCAATGGATCTTTTGGAGTATGAGAATAAAGCCGGCGGTCAGGGCTATGGAAAAATTGCTGGAGTGGATGAAGCGGGACGAGGACCCCTCGCCGGACCAGTGGTTGCTGCTGCTGTTATCTTTCCTACTGAAATCGATATCGTGGGTTTGGATGATTCGAAAAAACTATCTCCCCAAAAACGCGAAGAATTGTTTCCCCAAATCCAGGAGAATGCCATCACTTTTGGAGTGGCAGCTGTAGATCATGAGATAATTGATGAAATAAATATTCTACAGGCAGCACGTTTGGCAATGAAACAAGCGGTGGAACAATTAGCCCCTTGTCCTGACCTTCTGCTCATTGATGGCAATCAAAAAATAGACTCCTCTTTGAATCAATGGGCAATAGTCAAAGGCGATTCAAAAAGTTTGTCCATTGCAGCAGCTTCTATTCTGGCAAAAGTAACGCGAGATAAAATCATGGATGATTATCATAAGCTCTACCCACAATACGAATTCAATCGTCATAAAGGTTATGGGACAAAACTACACCGTACTCTCATTCAAGAACATGGGCCTTGTCCCATTCATCGCAGTACCTTCAGGGGTGTTGCAGAATATATTAATCGGTAATTATTAAATGCTTTCTTTCTTAAAGAAGAAATGGTGCCTGACAGAAGCTTCCTTGGAAGATGCTACAAATTTGGCCCGACAGTTGGGCTTACCCATTGAGGTAACGGTGTTGTTGGCCAACCGTGGGATTTCAACTAAAGAAGAGGCCGGCCACTTCCTGGCGTCGGACCTGACGAAATTACACGACCCTTTTTTGATGGCGGGGATGGATCGGGCAGTAGAACGAGTGATTCGGGCCATTGCGAATAAAGAGTCCATTACTGTTTTTTGTGATTACGATGTAGACGGTGTGACTTCAGCAGCTTTCCTGACTCACTTTTTCCGTGATATGAATTGTCAGGTCAGCGCTTATCTTCCAGAACGGCAAGCGGAGGGTTATGGTCTTAATTCAGATGCGGTTCGAAAAATCCGCGAACAAGGTGCAAGCCTGATGATCACTGCAGACTGCGGTATCACAGGTGTTAAAGAGGTCGCTCTTGCAAATGAGTTGGGGCTGGATGTTATTGTCACAGATCATCATCAGGTAGGTGAAGAAGGATTGCCGCAAGCAATTGCGGTATTGAATCCACACCGAGCTGAATGTGATTACCCGTATCGTTTTTTAAGTGGGGTGGGTCTGGCTTTTAAATTGGCTATCGGTGTCCGCAATGGTTTGCATTCGGCGGGAAGAAAAAAAGAAGACCTGCCAAATTTAAAACGACATCTGGATTTATTTGCTTTGGGAACCATTGCAGATGTTGCCCCTTTGACAGGTGAGAACCATATCCTGACTCGACATGGATTGAACGTATTATCTACTTCTGCAAAACCAGGGCTGGTAGCATTAAAAGAAGTGGCAGGCATTGTGGGAAATGTTGATGCGCGTTCGGTGGGTTTTGGTCTGGGGCCAAGGCTCAATGCGGCGGGAAGATTGGGTAAAGCTGATAGCGGGTTGCATTTGCTCACGGCTACAGATCTTTCTGTTGCCAAATCTCTGGCGAAGGAACTGGAGCAGACCAATCAAGAGAGAAAAGAGATTCAGGAAGAAACGTTCCTGGAGGCGGAATCTTTAATACGGAATGAATTAGATGTTGATAGCCAAAGGGTGATTGTTTTGGCATCAGAAATTTTTCATCCTGGAGTTATTGGTATTGCAGCTTCAAAAATTGTGGATAAATATCATCGCCCCACAGTGTTAATTGCATTAGAGGATGGAGTTGGAAAAGGATCGGGACGTAGCATTCCGAAATTTAATTTGTTTAAAGCTTTTACCGATTGTTCTTCTCATCTCATACAATTTGGCGGCCATGCTTATGCAGCAGGGCTAAGTGTCAAAGAGGAAAATGTTGCTGCATTCGGCGATGCTATGAATAAGGTAGGGCATCGGCATTTGTCAGAAGAAGATTTAATCCCTGAAGTGAAAATTGATACCACGTTAGATATTTCTCAAATCAATTTTACTTTATATAAAAATATTTCTATGTTGGAACCTTTTGGTGCTGAAAATCCTGTTCCTGCTTTTCAATCTCAAAGTATAAAAATTAAGGAAGTGAAGTATATTGGGAAAGATAAAACCCATGTCCGGTTTCGAGCTGTTCAGGGAAGAGGGCAAATTGAAGTGGTTGCCTTTAACTTTGCCAGTATTTTTGAGTCACTTGATACCGTTCCCGAACAATTTGATATTGCCTACGAGCTTCACCTCAACTCCTGGAATGGGCGTGAAAAGCTGGAGTTAAGATTGCTGGATATAAAAATTTCAAATCCAGAGTGACGTTGTTTCTCACTCAACCCTTACCGCTTCTTTAGGATTCAGTTGTTGCGCCAGACGGGCAGGGTAGAGGCCTGCTAGAACAGAAACTCCCCAGGAAAAAGCGACTAATAGGATAATGAAAAAATATGGGAAGTGAATCTGGATCGTCCAGCCAAAGGATTGTTTATTGATAACAAATATTAATATATAAGAAACAATAACTCCCGCCATCAATCCCATTGCAGAACCGATCAGCCCTAAAATCCCAGCCTCAATCAGTACCATGCGCTTAATCTGGCTGGTAAAAGCCCCTATGAACCTTAATATCCCTATTTCCCTTTTTCTTTCCAGAATAAGAGAGACGAGAGTATTGAACAGACCAAGTACAGCAACAAGTATGGCGATGATTTCCAGTGAATAGGTAATGGCGAAAGTTTTGTCGAACACTTCTAAGACCTGCTTTTTAAGCTCGGAATTTGAACGAATGATGAGGCGATGTTGAGTGAGTGTGTTTAAAACTTCTTTTCTTACTTCGTTCAATTTGGATTTATCATTTAGATAAATTACAAAACTGTTGATTTGGCTGTCTTGATAATATTTTAAAAAGGTGGTCCGGTCGAGGATGATGTATCCCCGTTCTCGGGAGTAGTCAAAATATATAGCTGCAATTTTTAAATTTGCCCGGCCGTTTGGAGTTTCTAAATTTAATAGGTCTCCAACACTGACTTTATGTTTGAGGGAAAATGCTTCTGAAACAATAGCTTTATCACTGTTAACCATTTGTTTGTCCAATTTCCCGGCCGGGGTTCCGGCCTTGATTACCAGATTCCCAAATTTGGACAACACAGAAAAATCGCCTGTTGCTAATACAACGGGGAGATTGTTATATGAAATATCCATGGCGCGGAACTGATCGATATCCGCAATTCCGGAAATTGATTTTAGTTTTTCAACCGGATTAGAAGGTAATGTGTGCTGGTAATCAATATCTCGCCCCCCTGCGACACGCACAAATAAATCCGCTTTCAGAGTCTGATCGATCCATACGATTACTGTCTGCCTGAAACTATGCACCATAATGGTCATGCTGATGACCATCATAAATGCAATTGCCAGAGAAGATACGGCCAAGGCATTCCTCCCAACATTTTGCGAGAGATTCATGCAGGCCAATAAACCTTCGCCTCCCATTTTATTTTTGAAGAAGTTATGAAAACGGTCTCGGGTCCATAACAAAGCTGCAGGAGATAGCATGGACAATCCCAGTATGATCAGGAAAACTGAAAAGAAACCGAAATAAGGGAACTGTTGGATAGGTGGAAGTTGTGTGCATAATCCAGCCAGTATGAAAATAAACCCTGCGGAAATATTTAATTTCCTGTTTCCGCGAAAAAGTTTCAGGTCATAACTGCCACGTCGCATTACCGAGGTGGGCGGCGTTGTAGCTGCATCCCAGGCAGGGATGAGTGCTGAGATGAAGGACAATACAACTCCCAGTAAAAAATAAGGTCCCATTTCTTGCCATTGAAAATCAATTTCGCTGACATAACTGGGTGCATAAAGGTTATTAACGGTTAGGGAAATGGCATCCAGTGAAAATTGGGCAAAATAATATCCGAGTCCGATTCCTAAAACAGAGCCTATGGCGCCGATGACCCCGGCTTCCAGAAAAAATATAAGGGCGATTAGTGTAGGTGTAGCTCCCAAGGCTCGCAATGTGCCTATTTCAACTCGGCGACGTACAACTGAAAGCGCAATCATATTGTAAATAAGATAGAGCGCAACAAGCAGCGCAACGAAACTCAAAGCGGTAAGGTTGTATTGAAATGCCTGTAGCATTTTTTCTACTTGTTGGTTTTTTCGCTGTGGTCTTTCAACTTGAAGGTGTGCCGGTAATAAAGTCGAAATCTTTTTTTGCATGACATCGAATTTCGTGGGTTTCAAAAACTGTATGTCAATGCGGTCGAGGCGGCCTAGCTTTTCGAAGACATTTTGTGCTGCGGCGATATCCATTAAGGCAAAGTTGCCATTTAGAGCTTTGCCTATCCCCTTGTTTTCCAGCACCGCGTTTACCTTGAGTTGTTTTTCTTTACCTTTAATAAGAAACTGTAAAGAACTGCCAGGCTCAAATGCGACATTGGGAATAAATTTTTCAGGAAGAATCACACCTGCAGGATCCATAATGAGTGAGAGTAGGCCTTTCAAATCTTTATCAACGGTCTTTAGAGAAAAGTCTCTAATGCCACTGTCTTGTAAAAGATCGGTGCCGATGATTTCTACAACTTCACCGCTGGTAGTCTCTATTCCATAGCCCTCGATAACTGGATAAACTTTAATTTCTTTTCTTAAGGCGTGTAGTTTCTCAAAATGGCTTTCATCGAAGGTCATACCTTCCGCGCGAATAACAGCATCAGCCCGACCGAGCACCAGATCAACGCTTTCGGTGAAAGACATCATGGTTTGCTCATTGGCAAGTCGGATGCTTAAAAAAACAGCCACCCCGACAGCGACACCAAAAATGGTTATAGCGGTGCGAAAGGGGTCACGAATCAACGGACGCAGAATGAGTGCTATAAAGAGGTCTTTAAAATAGTAAAGAAAGCTCACGATTAAATAGAGGTTAGTTTCCCATCGCGGATTTCGAAATGCTTGTTACCGCAGGCGGCTATTTGGGGATTGTGGGTGACGAGGATAACGGTAGTATTAAAGTCAGCTGCTGCGCGTTTCATCAATTCGATAATTTTTTCTCCGTTTTCTGAGTCGAGGTTTCCGGTAGGTTCATCTGCCAATAAAATTACAGGTTGATGAACTAATGCTCGGGCGATTGCTACACGTTGCATTTCACCGCCTGATAATTCCGCGGGAAAAGATTGGGCGCGATCCCAAAGGCCAACATATTCCAGAAGGGTTTGCACGCGAGAGCCTTGTGTTTTTGAAGAATGAGCCAGAAGGAGAGGCAGTTCTATATTTTCCAGTACCGTTAGGGTCGGCATTAGATTGAAGAACTGGAAAACAAAACCAATCTCTTTTCTGCGCAGTAAGGTAAGGTCGTGGTCGGAAAGGTCAGAAACCTTTCGTTCCTGTAAAAATATTTGCCCTCGATCGGGCAGATCCAATCCTGCAAGTAAATTCAGCAATGTAGTTTTTCCGCCACCACTGGGACCCATTATAGTGACAAAATCCCCTGCATCGAAGCTCAGGTTCACTCCTTGCAAGGCATTGACCGAAGTTCCTCCATTTTGGTAGGACTTGTAGACATCAATAAACTTTATAATAGCCATATTTCAAAAGGAACGAAGACTGCATAATAATAAATTAGCGTGTCGTTGAACCTTACCGCAGATTGTGATAAGGATGGGAAGTTTATTATAAATATTTATTACTGGTTCAATTTTTTAGGTATTTAGGAATGGCTATATCAAATAAAGTGAGCGGATTTATGGAGAAATCTTCCTGGATCAGGAAGATGTTTGAAGAAGGCATTCGCCTGAAACAGGAATTTGGCGAGGAAAATGTATTTGATCTTTCCTTGGGAAACCCAGTCATTGAACCCCCCGCAGAAGTGCAGGAGGCTCTGGTGCAAGCAGCAAAAGATATATCGCCGGGGCTACACCGTTATATGCCCAATGCGGGATTCCAGGATGTAAGAGAAGCTGTTGCCAAGACACTTTCTATGGAAAGTAAGGTGTCTCTTTCGGCTAATGATCTAGTGATGGTTTGTGGTGCTGCGGGAGGACTGAACATCACCCTCAAAACTCTATTAGATCCTGGAGATGAAGTCATAATATTTGCTCCCTATTTTGTTGAATACCTGTTCTATGCGGATAATCACGGTGGTAAGGCCGTTTCTGTGAAGACGCGTGATGATTTTACTCTCGATTTCGATAACTTAAAAAATGCGCTTAATGAAAAAACCAAGGCAGTGATAATCAACTCGCCTAATAACCCTACTGGAGTGGTTTATTCTCGAGAAGAGCTTGCGCAGTTATCTGAAATTTTGAAAGCGCATTCAGATCAATCCGGCAAGCCTGTGTATTTGATTTCCGACGATCCGTATAAAAAAATTACCTTTGATGGGGTGGAAGCTGCCAACATTTTAGAATTTTATGAAGACAGCATTTATATTACATCGCATTCGAAAGACATTGCGTTGCCGGGAGAGCGAATTGGGTTTGTGGCGGTGCACCCCCAATGCAATGATGCCGGAAACCTGATGGCGGGTTTGATTTTTTCTAATCGAGTTTTGGGTTTTGTAAATGCTCCTGCTTTAATCCAACGGGTCGTGAAAAATGTGCAAGGTGTGACGGTGGATGTGGAGCAGTACCAAAAAAAGCGGGATTTTTTATACGATGAGCTAACTCGGATAGGTTACGAAGTGGTGAAGCCTCAAGGCGCCTTTTATTTCTTCCCAAAGTCGCCCATTGAAGATGAAGTGGAATTTGCAAAAATATTGGCAGAAAAAAAGGTGCTGATAGTTCCTGGTCGCGGATTTGGTTGCCCCGGTTATTTTCGCATTTCTTATTGTCTGCCTGATTCGGTGCTGAAGGGTTCTATCTCCGGCTTTGAATCGGCCTTTAAAGCTTGTCAGTAATGGGGGAGCTGTGGTTTGCTTTCCTTCATGGTACAGACGAATCTTTTTTGATAAAATAGAGTCTTATCTATATAGATGAAATTTAATCGTTTTTAACAGGAAATTTGTTATGGCATTAACTACAGATCAAATCAACCGATACAGTCGGCATTTGTTGTTACCGGAAGTGGGTGTTGAAGGGCAGGAAAAAATTTGTAATGCAAAAGTTCTGCTAATTGGTACCGGTGGCTTGGGTTCGCCATTGGCACTTTATTTAGCCGCGGCAGGGGTTGGGACTTTAGGGTTGATTGATTTCGATGTGGTGGACTTCAGCAACCTGCAGAGGCAGGTGGCGCATGGCGAGTCAACAGTTGGAAAGCTCAAGGTAGATTCCGCAAAAGAACGGATCGCCGACCTGAACTCCAGCATTGATGTGAAAACATATAATGTAAGGTTGTCGTCTGAAAATGTGATGGACATATTTAAGGACTACGACATTATTATTGATGGCACTGATAATTTCCCCACACGCTATCTGGCGAGTGATGCCTGCGTGCTATTGAAGAAACCTTATATCTATGGATGTATTTTAAGGTTTGAAGGTCAGGCTTCAGTGTTTGATTCGCAGATCGGCCCTTGTTACCGGTGTTTGTATCCAGAACCGCCGCCACCAGGGTTGGTCCCCAGTTGTGCGGAAGGTGGTGTGCTGGGAATTTTGCCTGGAATCGTGGGTCTCATTCAAGCAAATGAAGCGGTGAAGATAATTTTAGGGCAAGGTGAAACATTAGTAGGTCGATTGTTGTTGTTCGATGCCCTTGGTATGAAATTCCGGGAAATGAAACTTAAAAAGGATAAGAACTGTCCTATTTGTGGGGACAATCCCACCATCAAAGAGTTGATCGACTACGAAGAGTTTTGTGGCATCGTTCCGGTTGAAGCATCGCCAGAAGATGATGAAATGGAAATCGGCGTCGAGCAGGTCAAGCAAATGATGGACAATAAACATGCGTTCAGATTGGTGGATGTGCGAGAACCCTCTGAGTACGATATTTGTAAGATTGGTGGAGCAATTTTGATTCCACTGGGAGATATTGAAGCGAAAGATCCGTCAAAACTTAATGGTTTGAATCCCGATGAAGAAATTGTTCTACATTGTAAAGCCGGCGTGCGTTCCATGAAGGCTGCCAAGGCACTTCAAGAAATGGGATTTAAAAACCTGAAAAGCATGCGCGGCGGAATCAATGAATGGTCAGAAAAGATAGACTCTTCTGTCCCACTATACTAACGGTCTGAAGTTTTAAATTGTCCTCATTGAAAAACCGAAAAGTAATTGTCACCGGTGCGGCAGATGGAATTGGTAGAGCCCTTGCTCTGGCATTTGCCAAAGAAGGCGCACAAGTGGCGGGGTGTTCGCGCGGAAAGGAGCGGCTGGATTCCCTTGCGAATGAAATTGAGGGATCGGGGCATGTGTTTTTCCCTGCCGATCTTTCTAAGGCTGAAGATGTTCGCGCATTTTTTGATAAAGCGCATGGCGCCTTCGATGGTATAGATATCCTGGTTAATAATGTTGGTGCCGTATTGAAGCTAGGTAACTTTTTTGAAGTTTCAGATGAGGATTGGGAAAATTCATTTCAAATTAATCTGATGTCGGCGGTTCGTCTGTGTCGAATGAGTATCCCCGCCCTAAGAAAGTCCTCTTGTCCACGGATCATTAACATATCGTCTATCGCTGCATCTCATCCGCAAGAAATATTTCCACATTACAATGCGATGAAGGCAGGCTTGTCGAACCTGACTGTTTCTTTGGCGCAAACCCTTGCCGAAAATGGCATTTGCGTTAATTCCGTTTCGCCAGGCCCGGTGTGGAGCCGGTCCTGGGAGCAGGAAGCAGAGGCTCAAAAAAACGGGCAATCTTTGGAAGATGCAAAAAACAGTATTATGGAGCAGACAGGTGAAAACGTTCCCCTAAAACGAATGGGGGTACCAGAAGATATAACAGGGCTGGTTTTGTTCCTGGCCTCCGAGCAGTCTTCATGGATCACCGCAACGAACTTTGCTGTTGACGGTGGATTGACCCGAAACCCCTTCTAATGCGATCTAAACCGATTGTTCCCCAAAGTTTATCGACCTCCTGGTGGTATTTTTTGTTTTTGATTGGACTGTGTATAGCAAACCAGGCCTGTTCGGTCTCGCAAACTTCCACGCAGGCTAACAAAATTCTGGTGAATAAAGATGCTCCCATTTTCGATAAACGCTTCCAGGATATTTCGATTGAAGATATCAATCTGGAAAACTTTTGGACTCGGTTGGAGGATGTTGAAGAAAGTCGAGACAGGAAACCCGTTTTAATAGATAACCAGACCTTTGCTCGTATATCGGAATCCGTTAAATCGGCAGTGGTCAATATTTACACGGTCAGGTTGGAAGAGAAAGACGCTAATATTGGAATCGATCCAAATAGCTTGCTGCCGTTCAACATTCCTATCGTATCGAGTATCCTGGATTTTGTCCCCTTTCAAGTTCCCGTTCCCTTTAATTCGGAGGGACTCAGTTTGGGGTCCGGGTTTCTTGTTAATGAACAAGGCTATATTCTGACAAATGCCCATGTGATTTCTAATGCAGTTGATATTCGTGTTGTTCTATCTGAAGAATTAAAAGAGTACCCAGCGAGAATTATTGGGATTGATCGGTTGTCTGACACTGCGTTGATAAAAATTGATCCAGATTTCATTCCTACTGTTCTACCCTTTGGCGATTCAGATGCGCTACAAATGGGAGAAGTTGTCCTGGCAATGGGGAATCCGTTAGGATTTCAACATTCGGTAACATCCGGTTTGATCAGTGCGAAAGAGAGGGTTTCTCCGCACCCGAAAGATCGATTCGTAAATTATTTGCAAACTGATTCTGCAATCAACCCGGGGAGTAGTGGCGGACCCTTAATAAATCTTCATGGTGAGGTGATTGGGATAAATACGGCAATTATTCAGACGGCCCAGTTGATCGGCTTTGCGATTCCAATAAACACCGTAAAAGAAGTGATGGGTTTGCTGATAATTGGTGAGACGGAGCGAGGTTGGTTTGGCGCCAGCGCAGTACCCATTTCAAATGCAGAAGCGGCAGAACTGGGTTTTGGCGGTGTGGGTGGTTTGCTAATAAAGGGTGTTGAGAAAAAAAGCCCAGCAGAAATCTCAGGGCTAAAAAGCAAAGATATCATTGTTGAATTCAACAAAAAGCCTGTAGACAACTTCGTAGTTTTTCGGCGCAAGCTATTAGCTTTAGTGCCTGGGCAAAAGATCAATTTAACATTGTTTCGTGAAGGCAAAACATTTGAAGTCACCAGTACTCTTATTAAAAAACCAGAAGAAACCGATGCGACAGAGGAAACTTTTTCAGAAGACGATCCTGCATCCTGATAAGATAAATGATAAAAATTTTTAATGGGTAAAAAAATATGACCTCTTCTATCAATCCACAAATCTTCCGCGAATATGATATCCGCGGTATTGTAGGATCAGACCTCACTCCAGACTCCGTAACCAGTATAGGGAAAGCCATTGGAACTTATATAAGGCGAGGCGGTGGGAAAACTATGGTTGTGGGAAGGGATGTGCGTTCCAGCTCTGTTGAGTTTCGAGATATTCTTTCCAAAGCTTTAAATTCGACCGGATGTGATGTTATCGATATAGGAATGGTTCCAACACCCGTGACCTACTTTGCCCTTCACCACTTCAAGGCTGATGGCGGTGTCATGATTACGGGCAGTCACAACCCGCCTGAATTTAATGGTTTCAAAATCAGTCAGGGCCTCCATAGCCTCTATGGCGAAAAGGTGCAGGCATTAAAGGGGTTGATTGAAGCAAATGATTTTGAGGTAGGAACAGGAACCACAAAACAGCAGCCTGTGCTGGATGCCTATATAGAAAAAATTTGTTCCATATTACAAATCCCACGAAATATTAAAGTGGTGGTTGATGGCGGTAATGGATGTTTTGGAATAGTGGGCCCAGATTTGTTAAGGGAATTGGGGCAGGACCCCATAGAGATTTTTAGTGAACCCGATGGAACCTTTCCAAACCATCACCCTGACCCAACCGTTGCTGAACACTTGACGGACTTGATCGAAAAAGTTCGTTCGGAAAAGGCGGAGCTGGGTATTGGATTCGATGGCGATGCAGACCGAATAGGGGTGGTTGATGAGAAAGGAAATATTTTGTGGGGTGACCAATTGCTTACCATTTTTGCCCGCGATATTCTTTCGCGGAACCCGGGGGCGACCATTGTAGGTGAGGTCAAGTGTTCACAAAATCTTTATCAGGATATTGAAAAACACGGCGGCGTTCCGGTTATGGCTCCTGCTGGACACTCTCTGATAAAAAATAAAATGCGCGAAACGGGAGCCTTGCTGGCTGGGGAGATGAGCGGGCATATTTGTTTCGCCGATAACTATTATGGTTTTGACGATGCTATTTTCGCTGCATGCCGAGTACTGCAAATTGTTGCAACCTCCAAACAAAAAGTTTCAGAAATGCTGGCCGATCTTCCCGAAACTGCCTCCACACCTGAAATACGAATTGATTGCCCTGATGATCGCAAATTTGAAATTGTCCGTGAGCTAACAGAATATTTCAAACAACAATATGATGTAATAGATATCGATGGGGTACGAGTTAATTTTGAAGGCGGATGGGTTTTGGTAAGAGCCTCAAACACACAACCGGTTTTAGTCCTAAGAATTGAGGCTGTTAGTCAGGAGAGATTAATCGAGCTGGCGGCTTTGGTGAAAAAACAAATGGACAAATATCAACCCGTTGTTAATTTTAATTACCAGCCATGATCAAAAAATACCTGCATACCCGATTCAGGGTTTCAGATATGGATAAATCCGTTTCTTTTTATCAGGGTATTCTAGGGATGGAAGTCATTGAAGAAAAAACTTCGCCACGTGGCTCCAAACTTGTATTTTTAAAGTTTCCTGAAATGGATTGTGAGTTGGAATTATGTTCTTTCCCAGATTCGGGATCGGTGCATGTTCCGGAAGACTTGGTCCACCTCGCTTTTCAGGTCGATGACTTGCAGGATTGTATGGATAAACTCAATACAGCGGGTATTCCTATTACAGAAGGTCCATTGGAGTCTTCAAACGGAACGAAGTTTATTTTTACCGAAGACCCAGATAAATATGAAATAGAGTTGATGCAGTACAAAAATTAGCTGACAATAATCCCAGCGTAACCCACCACTCGTTTTTTATCTCCGTTTACTTCACCTGAAGTTTTATATTCGATCAGTTCCGCTTGTTTGGCCCCCATTTTTTCAGAGCAAAGCAACATGACGGTTGCAGGGTTCACCCCACACATGGAAATTTGTTCTTGCCGAACTGTATTAAAAAGACCCAAAGCATCCCGGTCTTCAATTTTGGCAATGGCTTTTCTATCTTTCTCTTTAGCATCTTTGTGAGATTCAAAATGAGTCATGTCTGAGCTTGCGATAATTAGAGCCGATTTATTTGTTCGCTCCAAGGCTCGGACAATCCCCTCGCTTAATTTTTGGCATGTGGAGAAGTCTATCTTTTTCAGGCAGATGGGAACGATGCAGAAGTTTGCTCGGAGATATTGCAAAAATGGAAGCTGGGTTTCAATCGAATGCTCAAATTGATGTGCGGTAGAGTTGGGTTTGGCTAATGAAGTTTCTTCGCATAATGCCTTCGCCAGTTCTTCGTCGATGGCTACATCTCCCATAGGCATGGACCATACGCCTTCTGTCACCACCGAAACATTTTCTCCGCGACCGGTATGGTTGGGGCCTAAAATTATTATGGTTTCTGGTATTTCGATTTTGGAATACACCGCACCCGCCACATCCCCGGAATACATGAAACCCGCGTGTGGCGATACCACACCAATGGCCTTTTGCTTGGTCTTGGCAAGATCGCCTAAATGGCATGCTACTTTTTTTTCTAACTCGTTGGATTGTTCGGGATAGAATTTACCTGCAACAGCGGGGGAACGCTTAGAATTTTTGTCTTTAGATAAAATCAGACCCTCTTCTTTCCTGTAGGGTGTAGGCCGAAAGAGGAAACAAGGTCAAAGGATGGCAACCAGAATATAAAAGTTTTTACCGGAAGAAGGTCTCTAAAAAATAAGTCCGTTTTTCTTAAGCCAGTCTTCTGTGTTGAACTTTTTGTTTGAAAATTCCTGGAACTCGATTTCCTTTTTAGAAAGCTTTTGTCCATCAATGAACTGAGCCTTTTTAGGAGATTTTTTACTAGCGCGTTTTTTGGGAGCTGGACGTTCCTCCTTGAGTTCTTCTTCAACTTCCAATTCCAGTGAATCGGTCAAGACTTCCATTTTAAGGACTAGAACCATAAAACTTTTGGGGCAGATTTCATCGTTCTTTTGAATTTCTGCGACGATTTTTTTCACCTTAGGTGACATCATTACCGCTTCTGTAATGGCTTTGGATAGTTTTTCAAAACTGCGGTCAGCTCCATCGGATTCACTCACAAAATCCCCCTTTCGGTTTCTTAAAAATCGAAACTTTTCATAATACTAGTACATATCTAACCTTAAACCCCCAACATTCTCTTGTCAAGAAGACCTTTGTAAAGGCAAGAAACTGAAGGATAAGTTATAATCCCCGTCTCACAACGG
>JAJDAV010000170.1 GCA_029261695.1 Nitrospinaceae bacterium
CACATCTTTAGGTGCTGACGGAAGAACGGCATATTGTAAACAGGGTCGTTGTATAACGCATCGAGTTTGTAATGATCGAACAGCCCTTGTAGCTGGCGCGGTCCTACCAGGAACAGAAATCCCCCCGGTTCCAAAGATTCAGACAGTGAGGTCAACATGCTTTCGCAGGCTTCGCGATCTTGATGGTACATGAACGGAATCCATTTAAAGATCAGTCCATATTTTTGGCTATACGAATCTCGAATATGTTCTGCTTCTTGTAGGAACGAAACTCTTTCCAGGTTACTCAATTGATCTTTAGAGGCGGCGAAGTTCCATAGCAGTTGTGCGTTTTTCTGGGCAAATTCCGGATCGCTATAGAGTACGGTATACACTCGGTCTTTTGAACTGTCGATACAACCAGCAAGAACTGTGTCGAAGGTATGAATGAGCACGGTTTCAATTTTTTCCAGCTTTGATGACATTGCTGGAGCCATTTCCATATAGTGAAAAATCTGGTCCAACACCATCGGTTGCATGGAAGACTCTTCTATATCCGCTTGGCCTTCTGGATAGAAGGGAACGGTGTATAGGGATTTCACAGGATCAACTCTTGGTGGTTCTCCATTAAAAAACCATTTCCATGTGAACGGATATTTATCCGCTAATTTTGTAGGATAGGTTTGTGGTCGAAGTCCCCAACTGGGTTCGAAAAAAACTTCTCTTCCGAGGGGGCCTTCGAGAAGATTGAAACTTTGATTCCCTACCCGTACTTCCCGCTCGATGGGAGGTTTTCTTATGCCCACGCAATTAGTAAAGGGGAATGTGATTGGATCGTCAAAAACCGTGACCTTGTAGAGGTAGCCGTCTTGCGCCGTGATCGCAACTTTTTGCCGCTCACTGAAATAGCGCACCGGTGGATGTTTTTGCGGAGTCCATGTGATTTCGTGTGAAGTTTGTGGGTCCATAAAAACAGTTTTTATATTTTTCCCATCTGGCCCTTTCGGTTCAAAGAAAGCTGAGAAAATATTAAATGCTTCTTTGGAAGGATAGGTCGGAAGACCGCGATATCTTAAAGGTGGCAGTTCTTCTTCTCGTGACTGATCGTTAAAAATCCCCCAGATAAATTCGAAGACAGCGCCGCCAGTTCCCGGCAGGGTGGACTGAAACAGTTCAACCACGGGGATCAGGTCGAGCTTGGCCCAATTGACTTGAAACATGAAACTGATGAACATGGATTTATCGAACGTGCCTTCTGAAAGAGCGTATATCGCATCTTTTGTGAGTCGGATATCGTATTTGCCACCGCCCTGATGAACCATATGGTCATCGTCATAAAAATATTTTATTTCAGAGAATGGAACACGCCAGGCCTCTGCGGCTTTTTCGCGCAGGTTGTCCAGTGCCATATTTTCCCAGCCATCATGGGAGCTGATATCTATTTGCGTCGAAAAAGTTTTTGCACGAGGTTTGATGCCCACCCATTGTTTGCAGTCTAGCTGCATGCGAGCGAGGGCTAGCTGCGCCTCACCTGTTTTGTCGTCTTGAGTCCACAAGGCTTCGTGTAGTGGAGTGCCTTCGGGGTCCGTGCATAGGAAGCGTCGTCCTTCCTGATTGTAGAAGACGATGTGCTGGGTTGGGAATATTTTAACGCGCGTATTTGCGACTGTGGCTGAATCGTTTTCAAACCAGTATTCGCAATCGTCTTTTGATTCTGTTTTCAGGGTAGGAAGAATCTTCTCCAATTCAGCAGCGTAAGACAGGTTATTGGCGAATATGAGAGAACCTTCTCGGGTCAAAGCTTCTATTATCTTTTCAACTTTTATCACTATTTACCTCTTAGTGTTATTGTCTGACTTGAAAGAATGAAGAGGTGATTATAGTGAGCCTCCTTCCAATCTGTCAACCAATGTGCTTTTTCTTTGAAATTTAGGCCCTAAACAGGCCTTTTTGCGAATGGGTGGAATGATTGACAGAGGCCCCTGAGAACTCTATAATTTGGAGCACGCAAATATTATCAAAATAACTCATTTAGCTAGAAATACTTAAGTTGATGGCAAGGCTGTTTTATGTCCTTAAGACGCTTTTTTATTTCTAGGCATAAAGATAAATACTGTTCGTTAAAAATTTAAAAGGTGGTGCCCGGTTATGAGTGAAGTGAGTGAAGGAAGAAAGCTTGAGAATCTCGGATACGAGAATTTACAAAAGAATAATATTCAGGAGGCGGAGTCCAATTTCCTGGCAGCTTTGAAGGAAATGGAAAAAGAAGGCGATGATGCAGGGCAGGCCTATGTATTGGGCAACCTGGGTAATATCAGCTTTCAGGGTAAGCAATTTGACAAAGCCGAAGAGTTTTATTCACGTTCCCTCTCTTTTATGGAAAAACTGAAAGATGCTAAAGGCATTGAAAGTTCGCTGGGTAACTTGGGAAATGTTCATTTCTATCAGGGTAGCTTTGATAAGGCGGAAGAGAACTACCAGAAAGCCATGAATATCATGATAGAGGCCAATGACCCGCTGGGGCAGGGCATTTATAGCGAGTATCTGGGAAACATCTATCTGAAAAAAGAAGAAGTGGAAAAGGCGATTGAATATTACGAAAAAGCCAAAGAGTTTATGTCTGCTGCCAAGCAGGACGAACGAAAAATCAAACAACTCGACGAACGCATTGAATCGATCACAAAATCTCCTCTCTATTTAAAGAAAAACGAAGAGGCGCTTGTTGCCAATGTTGAGTCCCTTATCTCCACCGGACAAAAGACCAAAGCCATTGCCAAACTCCAGGAGTTGGAAGAAATATATTTCCAGTGGAAACGCATGGACAAGGTCGTTGAAACCATCCAGAAAACCACAAGTTTATTGGAAGAGATGGATGACAAAGCTTCTGCTGGTGTTTGTTATGCCAACTTAGCCGGTATCTATTTGCAAATGGCTTCAGAGGGACAACCTGAAAAAGTAGATGAAGCGGAAACCTATTTCAAAAAAGCTCTGGCAGTCATTGGCGATTCTGACAAGCGCAGAAACTCATATCTTCTCGGCAGTCTTGGAAATATTTATATCAACCAAAACAAACTCGAGTTGGCTTGGGAAAATTTTGAGAAATCTCTTAAAACCATGCAGGAACTGGGCGATGGACTTGGTGAAGCGCGTGGTTATGCTAACCTCGGAAATGTACGCGGTCTTCAGAAAAACTGGGATGCGGCGGAAGAGCAATACCTGCGGTCTTTGGAGTTGATGGAGAAAAATGAAAATCGCCCGGGCATAGCACAGCAGTGTGAATCTCTAGGCGACATTTACCTTAAGAAAGAAGAGTTCGACAAAGCTGAAGATAATTTCATGCGGGCCAGTGATCTTTATGAAGAGATGAAAGAACAAAATAGTGTCCAGGAAGTGCAGGACAAATTGATGTTCATTTTCTCGCAGCCGAAATACCTTGAGCGTCGCAAAAGTGATCTTCGAGAAGGACTTAAAAAGCCAGAGGCAGAAAAAGATCCCAAACTAAAATTGATGCTTTTGAATGATCTGGGAAACGTTCTGTTCATGTCAAATGACTGGGACGAAGCGGCCGAAGTGGCCAAAGAGACGATCGCCTTGCATGAAAAATCTGGGGATAAATTATCCCTTGGAGGCGCTTACGGTAACTTGGGAAGCATCCAAATGCAGAAGGAAGATTTTAAGGGCGCTGAAGAGAGCTATAGCAGCGCTATTAAAATTAAAGAAGAGTCCAAAGACCAGAGTGGCCTGAATGATTTGTATGCGGGGTATCTGAACATTTTGATTCTCGCAGGTAAGATGGAGAAGGCTGAAAAACTGGTGAAAAAATCCTTAAACATTAATAAGACGGCAAACAATTCCAAAGGTCTTGTTGCGGATTACCGAAATCTGGGAAATATCTGTTTACAGAAAAAGGAATGGTCGGGTGCCGAGAAAAACTATCTGGAAGCTCTGGCATTAAATACTGCTGCGGACAATAAACCGGAGATGGCCGAAGATAATCGCAACCAGTACAACCTCTACTTGCAAAAGGAAGACTGGGCCAACGCAGAGAAATACGCCTTAAAATCTTTTGAAATTGCCGAGCAAATTAATGATGTTCGTAATGTATTAGCAGACAGTCGGGTGTTGGCAAAAATTTATGTTGAGAAGAAAGAACGAGCCAATCAGGAAAAGTTTTATGTCAAAGCCTTGGAGACATCTGAAAAAATCAACGACCCGAAGGAGATTTGTGCAGATTTGAGGAACCTTGGAAAATTTAATATGGAAAGAGGGTACCGTGAAAAAGCGAGCGAGGGATTCCAGAGGTCATTTGAGATTTCCAGTAAATTAAATGATAAAGCCGAAGTAGCAGAAGATTATCGAAACCTGGGCAACCTTTCATTCAGCAATGGAAAAAGAGAAGAAGCAGAAGAACTATACTTGAAAGCATTGAAAATCACTCAAGAAGTGGGTGACATGCGAGGCGCAGGTCAGGACTTAACGTATTTAGGTAACTTGAAGTTTAAAGATATGAAATACGATGACGCAGAAACCTATTTCGGCAAAGCGGCTGATTGTTTTAAGGAAATACAAAGTTGGTCAAATTTAATCCAGTTCAACATGACTGTGGCACGAATGCAGATACTTGTGGGTCGATTTGAACAATTTGATAAATATTTGAAAGACGCCAGAGAAGTTGCTCGTGATCTGGGCGATCCAGAACCTATCATGGAAGCCATTAAAGCCATGGAGAAAATGAAGGATGAGATCGATAAAAAGTAGGCCAATCAATTAACAAAACCATTGAAATTCCATAAATTAATTTCCCCAAGGGCTTAGGAAATAATCTGGTGCTTCGAGGGTAAAAAGTATAAAATAGATATTGTAAGGCCAAAATTTAATATGTTTATGGCATCTATTCTGCGGAATATCTAAATCTGTTTTTCCGGTCAGAGTTCCTATCTCTAAAGGGGTAATGGATTGTTGACGGACAGTTAAAGTGGTTTTTTGGAATGTGATGCAATTGTACGTTGGAAAAGTTTTGTGAGCGTAACTCCTAAAAAATAAAGGCCTTTTGTCTTGACATGGGCCTTTAAAAGGGGCTAAATTACCCTAATCGAAGATTATAAAAAGGGCGATTTATGCCTTATAAAGAAGTAAGCGTTTGGATTTTTAACACCTAATTTGAATTGATTTTATGAAAGTTAGTTACAGTCCACAACTAATGGAAGAGTCTGTTTTTCGACATCTCAACCATTTGGAACGATCGGGTTACCGTTCTGATTATGATGAATTTCATTCTCTGGCAGACCCTATATACGAGCTTCCTGAAGATGATCGAGAGATTGCCTTTGAAAAAGTAAACCGCCTGTTTTTCCTTGAAAAGCTGAAGCTGGGTGACCATGTGTTGCGGGCATTAGAAGCGGTTGGCCTGATTCCCAAAAGAAAACGAACAACCAAAAGATCAGCCTTGCTTCAGAAAAATCAGAATGCTGAGTTGGCTGAAGAGGTTGAAGAGGTTGAAGAATTGGAAGAGGCGAATGGCGAAACTGGTTCTTCTGAAGAAGAGCAGGTCGAAGAAGATGCGGTAGCCGTTGCCGAAGAAGAAGCTTTGGAGCCTGCGGAAGAAAACGATGAAGTGTCGTACGATTTGGCTCGCGAGTTCGAAGAGCGAATCAGAGAAGTTGTCGTAAAAAGAGCAATCAATAAAGTGGATGAGGGTTCTAATGTTCTCAACCGGGTTTCAGGTAACCCCATCATTGAGATGAGAGTTCTCGCCAGCCGGTTCAGCAACCCTGAAGAAGCTCTGGATCTGGATGCTTTCCTGATTCAGGAATTCATGCATGCCAAGGATATGGTTGACCCCGAGTTTGACTATGAAGATGCATTCATTCCGGGTAACCCTTCGGTGAAAAATCTTATTACTTCGCGTTTTCGCCTTCTTTGGAATATGTATGTTGATGCCCGGTTAGCTCGTATCGGAGTTGTTTCTGTTTTACCTAAAGAAGCCCGCTTTCGCGAGTTTGATAACTTTTACCGGAAAATTCCAGATAAGCAGCGACGGGGTATATTTGAAGGGATTTGGCTGACAGATAAGTTCACTCATGAAGAGCTTCTCTCTATGGCTACTGATCTCGACACCCTGATGAGTAAATATGTAGATCCCGGAGAAATTTCGGAAGAGGAACGAGACTTCATACATCTTCAAGGTTCGCCTTGTCCGTTATGCAAGTTTCCCACTTATAACTGGGTGGATGATCCTGAAAGTATTTGTGATGAAATGGTTATCGAAGCTATCCAGATTGATTTCCCGGATTGGGAAAGTAAAGATGGCGGCTGCGATCGATGCATAGAAGTTTACGAATTGCGTGCCGGTGTGGGTTAGCCTGTACGGCGTAAATCAATTCAGAAATCTGGTGTCTAGTACAATAGATAACTGAAAAAATATGGAGATTAAGTAATATGGGAGATGCTACTCAAGCTAAAGCAAGTGACCCAATGCTCGCGGTTCTTGGTCAGACCGGTTCTCTGGAAGAGTTGAAAGAAGAGCGTATATCACTGCAACTGGCAAGAGGCCGTTGTTACGATATTCTTTCCAGTGCCTTCAGTTATCCCTGGAACCGAAAATTCTTTAGGCCTAAGTCATTGCTTGAGCCTATGGATATCGCATTGGTTGACGAGGAAGATTGGAACCATGTCAAATCCATCATAGAAGGCTTCGATAAATATCTGCCGAAAATGACGATCAAACAGGTGCAGCAGGAATATGTCCGAGTATTTGGGCATGCTGTTTCCATGGAGTGCCCCCCCTATGAAATGCAATATGGTACCGAAGGCGGCATTCAGTCACAAACGGATGTACTGATCCAATTAGGAGGTTTCTACGAGACTTTTGGATTTGAACAGCCTCGTAACCGGACTAAAGAACGAGTTGATCATCTTTCAATCGAATTAGCATTTATGTTTTTCATGTGTTTTAGAACGGCTTTTGGCGTGCAGAATGGCCATGAAGAGCGAAACATAAATGTTTTGACCAGTAGCATGAAAAAATTTATGCGTAATCATATTGGTCGTTGGGGCCCCTTGTTTTGTATTTTTACTTCAAGAAAAGCGGAGCGGGGACTCTATAAAGATATTGTTGATATCCTGGCAATTTTTCTGAGAAATGAAAACCTGTTACTCGATATTAAACCCGTTAAAGTTGAAGAACCAGAATATCGCTCGTTGTCCTACAGTATGGAAAACGACCTGATTGCGAATGCGCCCTCAGAGTGTGAACCCAGATAATTAAGGTCACAGATTGACTGGTAAATAAATTATACGATTTCAGGTGCACAAGCGCCTATAGCCCAGAAGTGAGTATTAACCGACTCACTATCTGGGCTTTTTTTTGTCAAAAAAACAGATTTCCCTTCAGCAGCAATCCAAAATTTTAAAGTTTTTTAAAAATCCTCTGCCTTTCGAAAAGCATCTAAATAGTGAAGTCTGGAAAATACTCCAGAGTAATGGTTTTAGGAAACCCGAATTCTAAAGGAAATTTCAGGATTTGGGTAGCCGCGTAAAAACATCCTTCATCCCTCAATCTCTTATGGAAAAGGGTTTGAGTTCAATTATATTCCTTGATAGCGCAAAAGCTGAGAAACAGTATCGAGGGCAAAGGATATAAACAGTTCTCCCGAATCGGGAGTTAGGTTTTTTATGTTTATTTTTGATTCCATGACACAAGGGCTTGAGTTGCTAGCCAAGCGTGAATTGCAGGGCGCGGAAAATTTATTTTTAAATGTAATTAATGACCCGCATTCACAGCCTGAAGAAACCAAAAGAGCAAGAACATATTTAAACGATATACGAGCATGCCAGACGGGTGATAAGAGTCTTGATTTTGGGGCTTACAAGAAGCTTGTCAAAAAAGTAGTCGTGTCATTGGACTATGTGGAAGACCTGCTTTCTGAGGTTTATTTTTCCCAGGCAAGCTCCTATGAAGAAATAGATATACAATTTTCTTCAAAAGTTCCTTCTCTGATCAGCCGATTGAAACAAATTAAAATCGGTGATATTTCCGGGCGTGACAAACTATTCGATAAAATGGAAAAGAATGGTTTGCAACGTGTTAAAAAAGAGCTTCGAAAATTGAAGAAGCTCAATGGAATAGATCTGGTTTTTGATTCCTTTCGTTGGAAAACGATTTTTAGAAAATTCATAGAGCAGATCAACCCTATCCTTCTTGAGCGGCATTTAGAGTTGCTCGACTATATTCTCGCTACGGGTGAAATAAAACTCTTAGACGATCCAAAACTTCCTGTATTAACTCCAAAATATATTTGGATTATTGAATCCACTCTTGAAAGTGAATGGTATTTGTTGCGGAGTTATTTTTTTAAAGCCCGATCTGAAATCCAATCACAGTTTAAGAAAAAAGAGGGCACGCGAAAGTATTGGGAAGAAATTAAGTATAAAAAGATAAAGATTTTTGAAGCCTGTAAATTCAGTGAGTCTAATATTCAAAAATTTCTTTTTATTGATAAGTTGAATTATAAAACTCTTGAAGATATCTATGAGTTTTCTCAAGAGTTGGGATTAGATTTAATGCCTCGAGATGTTAGCCTGGCTTTGCGAGGGGTGGATAAGGCTAAAGACCATATTAAAGAGCGAGGTGGCTTTTTAATGGGAAATCGAAAGGTTTTTCAAAGCCAGTTATTAGATCTTGGTTTTTCAAATGACAATGCTTATATCATTGCCAAACAGGCGAAGCGATCAAACAATCATCAAATCAGCGAGGCTTTTGAAAACTCCCTTAAGGTCGCCAGTGACGAGATATCCTGGTATCGCATTCCCTCAAACTGCCAAAGAATAAAGGAAGATATAGAGGCTCAATGCACCAAACACTTGAGCACGGTCCGAATCCATTTGTTTGAACGAGGGCGATTGAATAAGCTTTTACTCCAAGCGGGAAAGCCTCTGATACGAAAATATCTTGAAAAAGTTTATGGCGATAAGGTTTCAGAATTGCATTGTTATTTTCGGTTGGAAACCATTCATCAGTATTACAAACTGAAGTTTTTTGAATATCACGATGGTCAGATACCCAGTGTTTCTGAGTTAATCAAAGTCAGTCGCAAGCAGTTTCAGTCAACTTTGTTGGAAGGCTATAAAACCTTTGTGCAAAAAAAACGATTGGAAATTCCTCCTTCGCTATATAAAGCGGTTGCTGAACATAAATCTACGACGGAATGGGAAGACGCCTATACGACACCCGAAGAAAAACTGCTTTTACGATTCTGGTTTTTAATGGATCACGGAGTTACTGTGAATCAGAAGGTTGTTGATTCAGGTGTGTTGAAACCGGGAGCAGATATTTGGAAATTTGTAAAGGGTCAGGGGGAGGAGTGTAATAGTTGATTCATTCTATTTTGCATGTCCTTGAGCGGCATCAGGTCGCCCTTTTTGGAAGCGGCTGCAATTCCTTTCTTGTAGACATCGATAGCTTTTTCATTCTCCGATAGTTTTTCCAGAGTTTTTCCTAATAACAGATAAGCTGCCGAATAGTCCTTGAATTTTTCCACAACGGTGTTGAGAGGGGCAAGACCCTCTTCATAACGACCTGTTTCAAGGTAGATGGACCCCAGGCCAAAGTTTGCTACTTGATCTACAGGATCGATCTCCAGAACTTTTTTGAACATTACTATTTTTTCTTCCATTTCCTTTATTTTCTGTTCTTCGTGTTTTTTCTTCAGCTTCTTTGCCATATTCTTTTCTACTGCTTGTTCAAATTGCAAGGCCGTGGCTTCGGCTTTTTCATTTTCTGCGTCTTCAATTCGCCCCTGTTTCATGTAATAGACAGATAAGTTGGTGTGCGCCATTATTTCTTGTGGGTTAATCTCTGTCAGGCGTTTCATGAGGGCTATGGCCTCATCCAGCTTGTCCTGTTTTGCAAGAAAAACCCCCAACGCTTCATAGGCTTCCGCATGTTTTGGATAGATATCTATGGCTTCTCTTAAAATGGCAATAGGCTTATCCAGGTTTTCTTGTTCCTTGTAAATTTGTAAAGCTTCATTTAACAGCTTTTTTGAATGCTCTTTTCTTGTTGCGGCTTGATAAAAAGGCAATAGACAGGTTTTTATTTTAAAGGGACGTTGTTCGATTGTGACATCCATTTCTACATCGGGACTGCGGTGGTCTTTTTGCAGGTAGGCTAAAGCAATAATTTTTTCGAGTGTTGCTGAGCGTACCGAGCTTTTAACAATACCTATTTTTTTATCTCCGAGGAGAATTGCTCCGTTCATAGGGGGCGAGATCGGGCCTTCGATCGTTATTCCCATTAAGGCGAAATTAGGAGCGCCATAAGTTTTAATCCGTGCAATGACTTCCTGCCCGATATAGCAACCCTTGTTATAGCTAACGGAGCTGTGCTCCAAGCCTGTCTCGGGAAGAATATTTTTGCCATCCATATCTATTCCGAAAATAGGAATGCCTGCTTCAATTCTAAGAATTTCTCGCGCCTGTTCTCCAATTTTTGCAGGTTGAATTTCTGGGCTTGTCAGTTTTTTCAGGAATTCGTCTTTTCCCTCTGGAGAAATGCAAAGTATGTAACCTTCTTCACCCGTTAGAGATTTCTTTATAAGGGTAACCGATTGACCCTCAACATCTTGTCGCACTATCTCGTTGGGCTTTTCCGGAAGAGTGGTGAATATTTTTTCAAGTACCAGGATGCTTTTTGGACCTTGTAGAGCTAATAAGCTTTGATCCAATTTTTCGAAAGTAATGTCCTCACGGAAATGATAGGACTCGAGATGGTCGTAAAGAGTTTTTGAGTTTTCGGAGAGAAGCCAGGCTTCATTTTCAGCAATTCGGTGGACAGAGAAATTCGCAATCAGGCGGGCTTGTCTATCGGTTACGGCACTGGCCTGGCCTTGTCCGACTTCTAGTTGCAGGGTGTCATTTGTGGTCTGGGTTTGCAGAAAAGAGAATGTTTCTTTGCCAATAGCGGTAAGGACGCTCCATCCATCCATAAAAAAGTAACCGCAGTTTTTTCTGGCCTGATTTATTTCTTCCTGAGTTTCGGATTGCATAAGTCTAAAAAAAACGCATCCACAAGGGATGCGTATGTTTACCCATTTAGGTGAAGGCCCCGGCTTGTGCCTATCGGTATGATCAGGTGATGGAAAAAGATTCTCCGCAACCGCAAGTTGAAGTTGCATTGGGGTTGACAAAAACAAACCCTTTGCCTTGCAGTCCATCTTGAAAATCCAGTTGCATTCCCTTTAGATAGATCATACTTTTGGCATCCATATAGACATTGAAGGTTTCATGTTGAATAATCGTGTC
>JAJDAV010000171.1 GCA_029261695.1 Nitrospinaceae bacterium
TGACAGGGGCGGTATAATCGTTAATATCAATCCGTTACGAGTTCATAAGTTAAAAATATACAAAAATTGGGGCTGTGGCGCAGCTGGGAGCGTGCTTGAATGGCATTCAAGAGGTCGCGGGTTCGATCCCCGCCAGCTCCATTTTGTTTTGAAAGGGCTTAGTCAAATCGACTAGGCCCTTTTTCTTTGGACTGTAGCCAAACTACTTTGAAGCATTTCCAGTCTTTCCAAGATGAATAAACCGTTCCTCAAGATTAAGCTGAGATAGTTTCAATTGACACAGGTTTATTGGGCGGATCAAAGTTTCATGGAAGATGGTCACAAACTGGCGCAGAAACCGGTTTTCAGGTTTTGCACTTACTAGGTTTTCTTGAGAACTTAATGTCCTCTTACGATGTAACTGGAATTTTTCCCCATTCAATATCGCTATCCTTGCAGAGTTTTTTGAACTGTGGTCTTTTAAAGTAATACCCTTGAAATAATCTAATTCCTATTTTATGCAGAACAGAATACTCTTCGGGCTTTTCCACTCCCTCAGCAAGGACATCAATATCCAATTTTCGACATGTATAGCAAATGCCTTCAACAATACTCTGTCGTTTAGGGTCCTCATGAATATTTTTGATGAGTGCCATATCCAACTTGATGAGATCAGGCTGAAAATCTGCCAGTAAGTTTAAACCGGCGTAGCCTGCCCCAAAATCGTCGATGGCAGTTTTAAACCCAATATCTTTATAACAGGTGAATATGTTTTCCAAGTGTTTGTGATCTCGAAATGGCTCCCCCTCCGTCATTTCAAAAATAATATTCGTGAAGGGAAAGTTAAATCGATCAGCCACGTTGAGGGTGCTCTCTATGCAATGCCTAGGCTCATAAATAGCATTTGGCAGAAAATTAATGTTCAAATATCTATCAAGTTTATTTTCGGCAGCAATAGAAATCGCTTTGGTCCTGCAAAGTTGATCAAAGGCGAAACGGTTTTGTGGATTGATCTTCGATAAAACCTCTCCCGCCGATTCTTCGTTAACTCCTCTTACCAAAGCCTCAAAAGAAAAAATTGTTTTCTTTTCCACATCTACGATCGGTTGGTAAGCCATGCTAATTTCAAAATCCAAAAACGGATTTAATTCGCATTTCTTACAATGAATGCCACCATTTGGACTTGCCATATTTGTTGCCCTCGATAAACAATTTACGACAAAGCTATTTTAGCTCAAATGCTTCATATAAGTAAGCAGTTGTAGAGACCTTTGATTTTCTGGCTCTCTTGAATACAATCAAGAGCAAATAGGTTGAACTTCCATTAAGGTATATCAATGCCAAAAAAAACTCTGGAAGAGAGAACGGGTACGGTTAATCGGATGTGGGATGCAAAGCGCCGAGAATTGCAGGCGTCTATCTGTATTCTAAAAAGATAAAATTAGGATATATTTGTTATTCATGATATTTTTAATTAAACGAAGGTTGTACAGTTGTAGCGTAAGTTGATTCTTTCTGGTTTCTCGCCTCGAGTAAATCTTTAAAAACTCTTTGGTCTTGCAGGTCAAAGATTTTTTTTCTACGAGTGGTTCCTAGAAGTTCTTGCAGCAATCCAACCCAATTTAAAGTCAGGGAAAACGGCAGACAGATTTTCTGCGTGTCCGTTTCCCCAAAAATAACCAAATGTCATCAGACAGAGCTTCAATTCTGTATGACCTTTTTTGGTTTCGCGTGATGTGAAAGAAGTCGGCCAATGGGTCGTGTTCTTATTATTGGCTAATACATAGTCAAGGCATCCGCTAACACAACTTAAAACAGGGCGAAGACGTGAAACGTATTTCGCTTTTTCAATAACAACTATACGAAAAAATTTTACAGAACTTATTTTATGTTTTCTTTATCTCTCTTATATATGAAGCGTAACTGGCTGGGTAATGTGCGCGATGATATCCTTGCGGGTATGGTTGTCGCGCTGGCTCTCATTCCTGAGGCGATTGCTTTTTCTATCATTGCTGGTGTTGACCCTAAGGTTGGCTTGTATGCTTCATTCTGCATTGCTATCGTCATTGCTTTTTTCGGTGGTAGATCGGGTATGATTTCTGCTGCAACAGGTGCTATGGCGCTTGTCATGGTCTTGTTGGTGAAAGAACACGGGCTTGAATATCTCCTTGCCGCAACAATTTTGACAGGAATTTTGCAAATCGTTGCGGGTTTTTTCAGGCTAGGCTCTCTGATGCGATTTGTTTCGCGTTCTGTCGTGACAGGGTTTGTTAATGCTTTGGCCATTCTAATATTTATGGCTCAACTGCCCGAATTCAAGGGGGCTGGAGTCCAGATGTATGGCATGGTCGCTCTCGGACTGGCAATTATTTACATCTTTCCGCGTTTCACAAAGGCTGTTCCATCCCCTCTAATTAGCATTGCAGCTATTACAGGAATCAGTATTTATTTTGGAATGGATTTGCGCACGGTAGGTGATATGGGAGAACTTCCTTCTACGTTACCGATTTTCTTAATGCCAGATTTGCCGCTCAACTTGGATACATTGTGGATTATTTTCCCATACTCATTGACGCTCATGACTGTAGGTCTGCTGGAATCATTGATGACTGCAACTATTGTTGACGATCTGACAGATACTCCTAGCAATAAGAATCGTGAATGTATGGGGCAAGGTGTTGCCAATATTGTGTCAGGATTTTTTGGTGGAATGGCAGGCTGCGCAATGATTGGACAATCGGTTATCAATATTAAGTCCGGGGGGCGTGGTCGCTTGTCGACACTATTTGCCGGACTATTTCTCTTGTTCTTACTTTTAATCCTTGGAGATTGGGTACGCCAAATTCCGATGGCCGCCCTCGTTGCCGTTATGATAATGGTTTCGATTGGAACATTCGATTGGTCGTCTTTTAAAAACTTGAGAACACACCCGAAGACCTCGAGTCTTGTCATGATAACCACCGTAATAGTAGTCGTTATCACACATGATTTGGCGAAGGGTGTCTTTGTTGGAGTCTTGATAAGCTCTCTCTTCTTCGCGCGTAGAGTTTCGCGATTATTGAAAGTTGAATCAAGTTTGTCTGAAGATAAAGATGAGCGTATCTACAAGGTTTATGGACAGGTCTTTTTTGCTTCCGCAGGAGTATTTGCTAACTCATTTGATTTTAAGGAGGTAGTCCGAAATATTACCATTGATGTCAGTGGTGCTCATTTTTGGGATTTATCGGCTGTCGGCGCGTTGGATAAAGTTGTTATGAAATTTCGTCGTGAAGGAACGCTAGTTCACTTACTTGGAATGAATAAAGCCAGCGCTACGATTGTTGATCGCCTGGCTGTGTATGACAAGCCCAATGCGCTTGAGCTAATGCCAAAACATTAAGGGAGAGAAAGAATGGCCAAACTATTAGTATGTATTGATGGATCGGCTTATGCAGATAATCTTTGT
>JAJDAV010000172.1 GCA_029261695.1 Nitrospinaceae bacterium
CTCGTTTTCACCTATTGGAATTGGACTTGTCGCATACCGATCCTCTTTGACTCGATCGTGACTTCGTTTCTCAACACCAAAAAGATTTGGACACCGGCCCATATGATCAGCCGGATCAAAACCGTGACACAGAGGACACTGACCTTTACCGATTGATTTCTGACCAGCAACCTGCTTAGCACCGAAAATAATTACACGTCCCATTTCAGCAAATTCTTCCATGGTCACGTCACCCACAATCGCTGCTTCCTTGGGTGGTGGATCAGATCGCTGTTGCGGCAACCAGTTGGTGTACCCTGCAAGCAGAACCGAAATCGTTGTATAGAAGAAAAAAGCTCTAATAATCGGTGACGACTGCATTTCAATTTTATTACTCTTAAAGAAAACTCCCCAAACTAACAACAGGAGAATTATCGTCCAAATATAAGTCGAGAAGAAAAACTTCAACTGATCTGCTTGAACAAGGTCAAACATATGGACGGTCATCATAAAACAGGTGATAGCGAACACACCAAAAATACCACCCCAAAAGTTGGTGTTCAAGCCGCCTCTTTCTCTACAATGCTGGATAACATTGCTGAACACGTAAACACCAAAAGTGGCAAATATTATCGCAAGAAATGAAAATAATATGTCATGCTGCTCTGGTAACATTTTTCCCCTCTCTCCTATACCCTCAGATTAAATCGGGGTTGAGCACCACGGAGTAATGCGGTGCCCAACCCAAACAGATAATAGTTATTGTTGTTGTTGCGCCGGAACAGGAACTCCTTCAGGAGCCTTGGCCGGAATCTTCTTGGCGGTCAAACTACCCACCCAGAAAACCACTACGAACTGAACCCAAACAAATAAAGCGTTGAAGGTAAGCATCTTACCCGCTTCACCAATTGTCAGAGTGTACGCATCCACAGAGTTATCGCGAACAACTTCCGTCACATGCCAGAACAAACGTACAGCAGAACGGATATAACCCATCAGCCCCATCAGCCAAGTGAAGGAAATCGCCAACAAGAAGATAGCGTAAGTCCCAACCTTGGACTGCGTGCCCCACTGAATATCACCATAAGATTCAGAATCTTTAAACATGGAGATATTGATCGCGGTGCCCGCAAACAGGGTGGTAAGAGTACTTGTCACCTGAGGCACAGAAAGCCCAACCCGCTGGTTAGCAGGAAGGAAATAACCATACACACCCAGGAAGATGATGTTAGCAGCAGCGCCAATGAAGATCGCTGTTATCCAACAGTTACCTACGGTAGCCCAAGGAACATTAATCTTCTTGTTCGCTCTCTGATACAGAAGAAAACAGAGTACCGTACAAGTGATCATCAGGTTAACCGCTGTGTTCTTGGCCGACATAACACCAAAGTGACCTACGATCGGATGCTGAGCACCACCCATTGCTTTCAACTCAGCAGGGGTCATAACAATCGTATGAGGCGTCATCCACATGGTGAAACAACAGATCAAGAGAAGTACCATGTACTTACAATACTTCATATAACGATGCGATCCCTTGACCCTCGACATACCATTATGCAGATATGAATTCGCGCCGAAGAACAGCAATCCAATCATTACCGCTTGAATGATGAACAACCAAGCCATGATGCCACCCATCAGAGTAATACCCATTTGCTGACGGAATGCATACACTTCTTTCATCAACCAGTACCCTGCGAAGGGCAGCGGAATCAAACCGAAGATCGCGATAAACATCGCTACATAACAAACCCAATCGTAATGAGCTCGCTCTTCTTCGTTTTTAGCTGTTAAATAGTGATACGCGGCATATGCTCCAACGATTCCACCACCGAAAACGATGTTTCCGAGAATTCGATGAACACCAACCGGATTCCATAGCGTGGAGTGAATAACATGCCAGATATTTCCCAAGAAACGTCCCTCTGAATCAATTCCACCAGGAGCTTGCATGAAAGTCGCCCAGGAATTGGCGAGATACATCAGAACCGTTCCGATCAGGTTGAGGAGAACAGAAAGACTACAGTGGACCCATTTAAGGAACTTGTCGTCTTGCATCTTATCCCAACCATAATAGTAAACGTATAGAACGCCTGATTCCGCGAGAAACATAAGTGCATAAACATGCATTACAGGACGGAATATACCCGCCATGTACTTAAAGAAACCCGGAAACAGAGTAATGAATGTAAAGAGAAGGATACCACCAAGAATAGCGGTCCATGAATACGCGGTCAGACTAACCTTCATAAGGTCATGCGCCAACCGGTCATACTTTGCAGACATCACAGGATCTTCTTCTTTGGTACGAATTCCGATGAACTCAATGATCATACAGAAAATCGGAACCGCTAGAACAAAACTACCAAAGTAGAGATGCTGCTGGTTTGCCACCCATAGAATGATCCGACTAGGTGCAAACTCATAAGTGTTATAGTCCTCCGGACCTAATTCCGGAGCAGCATAGCCACTTACCGGCCCTTTAAGCGGATTACCTTCCCAGTCCTTATAGAAAACGTCCTGGCTCCACTCAATTTCCGGTTCGCCTTCGCCTTCAACAGCTTCTTCTGCCATAACTTCTTTGGCAAAAGCCTCCTCAGCGAAAACTTGCTCTGCAAATGCCTCTTTGGCATCCGCAATGCCGGTCATCCCTGGGATCAGGTATATGGCAACCGCCAAAACCAAACCCAGTGATAATTTCCCGATATTACGTGTGTTTTTCCCCAACATAGCTTTAACCTCCTTTTGGATCTGATCAGGACCCGTTGCTAGTAATACAAAACTTAATTAGGTACCTATATATAACTCACTTTAACTTGATTCACTTCTTCTGAATCGACTTAAAAAATTCAGCAAAACTCAGAAACTTCGTCAACAAAAACTACCGCAAGATGACAACTATGCAGCATTACCACTTTTGAATGCTCAAGCATAAGGCCAACAAAGTCTGCAACTTACGCTTTTATAAGGGTTTTTAGCCCCTTTCAACCCTGTCACTTTTCGGCGCACAAGTGCCCAAAATGATGGTGATTAAAACATAGCCTTAGGTATGTGTCAAGTCAAAATCGACCCCTTGAGCCCTTAAAATATAATGTTTTTAGGATTATTTTCCAGGCTCCTGCAACCGCAATTTTACAGAATTAGCATGGGCTCCTAAATCCTCCATTTCTGCCAGCATTGTTACAGTTTTGCCACATTTCTGTAACGCTTCCTTTGTATATGAAATTAAGCTGGTTCGTTTGATAAAATCGTAGACCCCCAACGGCGATGAAAATCGAGCCGTTCCACTTGTTGGCAAAACATGATTAGGCCCTGCAAGATAGTCTCCCAGCGCCTCCGGGGTATAATGCCCCATAAAGACTGCACCTGCGTTTTGCACTTTTTCAGCCCATTTTTCAGGGGTTTCAACCGATAATTCCAAATGCTCGGGGGCGATTTTATTCGCCAACTCCACCGCATGCTGAAGAGATTCTGCAACCAACAAATAACAATTATTTTTCAATGAAACTTCGGCTATCGCCTGTTTACTCAAGTCTTTCACCTGTTTATCGAGTTCTTTACGAACCTCATTTGCCAAGTCAGCATCAGGCGTTACCAAGACAGGCACAGCGTCCTCATCATGCTCGGCTTGTGAAAGCAAGTCGGCGGCAACATAGGCAGGGTTAGCGGAACTATCTGCGACAATTAATATTTCACTGGGGCCTGCAATCATGTCGATATCTACAATTCCAAAAACCAGCCTTTTCGCCAGAGCCACATAAATATTTCCCGGACCAACAATCTTATCTACCCGAGGGATCGTATCGGTACCGAACGCCATAGCAGCAACAGCTTGAGCTCCTCCCACTTTGTAAATCTCTGTCACTCCGGCCAAATCGGCTGCCACCAATACATGCGGCCTGGTCACTCCATCGGGAAAAGGTGAACACATAACCACCCTCTCGACGCCGGCCACCTTAGCGGGGATGGCATTCATCAAAACAGATGAGGGGTAAGAAGCCTTTCCACCCGGCACATATATCCCCGCAATCTCAAGTGGCCGCACCATTTGCCCGAGCGTTATCCCCTCCTCCTCATAAGTCCATGAATCCTGCTTTTGTCTTTCATGAAACATGCGAATTCTTTTAGCGGCTTCCTTAAGTGCATCGATCTCTTCTTGCTTTACCTCTTTATAAGCAAGCGCTATCTCCTCTGCCGTCACTTTGATTTTGTCTTTAGGAAGGTCATGGCGATCAAACTGGTGGGTCAATTGCAATACAGCCGCATCGCCCTTTTCCTTTACATCATTTAAAATTTTGCGGACCGTTTCATCCTGAGTGAACAAATCCATATTGGATCGATTCACTAAGGCATCCACCACCCCCTGATAATCTGCGTCCGAAAATTTACAAAGTTTCATTTAAAATAAATCCCTCAATTAAAAAGATATCCCATCAAGAATTACTTTGGTTTTTCCACCTTCACCAAGACCTGCCTGATCTATAAGGGCCAAATGTGTTTTAAGAAATTTTAAATCCTCAGGCAAATCAACATCGTACCAGACCGGCAACAACTCCAATGAAGCCCCTGCACTTTTCACGCGTTGCAAGGTTTCATACAGCACATTATCGGTGCCCCATTCGATTCCACTAAATACCTCAGCAACCTTGCCTGTCATCGCAATCAGATAATAACCGCCATCGGTACTGGGACCCAACACCAGGTCCTTTTCCGATGCCAATGCTCTACTAATATATGAAACCGGCAGGGAAGGACTGTCCGAACCAATGATAACAACCTTATTATAGCCTTGAGCAAAACGGTCGACAAAAGCCTGACGCATTTTATCACCAAGGTCTTTTCCCTGCTGAGCAAACAAACCAATATCGGAACTCTCTGTTCCGTTAAAAAATCCGGAATGATTTTCTGGGAAAATACCCACATAGCCATCCGCATTTTCAACCTGCCTGATTTTTGCCAGACTGTCTTCCACGAAACAGAGATAAAGCTGCAAAATAGTTTCATCATCAAATGAGGATTTTAAACGAGTTTTCACCTGACTCAGAACTGGATCGCGTGCAAAAAGGATCACCGCGTTATCTTTGTTTTTTTCCATTCACCCCTCGGCATCAGACCCACAGGTCTATTCTCGTAACGCCCTAAAAAATCTTTGAGCCTTTTACGATAACTTCTCTATTTTTCCAATCAGGCGGTAGCCTTGAAGGGGTTGACTCAAAACGCAAAGCCCCTTAAAATTCAAGAATTACTTCTGTACTTCCTCTTTTCGAAGGAACCTTCGCCATACTCGATTTAGATCTTTCGCTATTCTACTGGATCAACCAGCATTTTCAATCCCGAATGATGGATAAGTTTATGCTGTTTGTCACCATAAAGG
>JAJDAV010000173.1 GCA_029261695.1 Nitrospinaceae bacterium
GCATCGCTGAGTCGTTCGTGGGCTTTGATATGTTCCGGATTAAAATAAACCACCTCACGTAGCACATCAATTTCTTCTCCCGGTTGGCCGTTGTATCTCACATCCATACTTATCTGAAATAAATTTTCTGCCAGAGCATCATTTGCCGTTTCGTTATCGGGACTCAACTCTACCGCTTTTCTTAATGGTTTCTCTGCAGGCCGATATCTTTTGAGTTTCATTAATGCCGCGCCGAGCTTGTAGTAAGCTTCTGCACCAAATTTTGGACTATGCTTAATGGCTCGACGCAAAGGCACAATCGAATCTTCGAATTTTTTTAGCTTGTAATAAAGCATACCCAGTCGGAGGTTGGGCATTGATGCGGTGGGGTCTACCGAAATAGCTTCTTTATAATGTTTGATGGCTTTTTTGGTATTTTTCAACTTGCTGTAAACTTCACCAAAATTGTAGTGAGCCTGCACCGTCAGGTTTTTATCGAAATTTAATGCATCCTGAATTTTACCGAGCGCGTCATTGTAACGACCCAATTCAGAATAACAAATCCCCATAGACAAATGTGCCGGACCAAAATTCGGAATTATCTTAATAGCTTCCTTAAAATGGTTTTCCGATTCTTTTTGATTTTTCATGCGCCCATAAGAAGTAGACAGATTTGAGTGCGCCTGGCAAAGTGCTTTCTTAACTATTTCACTTGCAGGGTCGAGTCGCATGGCTTCTTTAAGGTGTTCCACCGCATCATCATCGCGACCCATTTCCATTTGCGCCCGGCCTAATTGCAGTCGTGCGCTTTTATTTTCGGGTTCTTTATTCACTACTTCGCGCAAGGGGGGAATGGCTTCGCCATAGCGGTGCATCTCCATATAAACCTCACCAAGGTCATATAGAATTTTGGTGTCTTCCGGGTTTTTCAGCAATGCCTCTTTAAGTCTCTCAGCCAAGGCCTTTAGCTCTGCGGGACTGCGTACCTCAACTTCTTCTTCTGCTGGGCTGTCTTTCCCCCAACTCAAAAGTTTCTCAATGATCGCTTTAAACCAAGCTTTAATCTTGTTCATCATTCCCAAATATAAAATTCTTTACGTATCGGATTTTTGTCATGCATTGAAGGTAGGAAGTATAAATTGACTGTAGTAAAAGGCGCAACCCTTTAACGGGGGAAATGATCTAGCAAGCCTATAGTAAAGGGCAGAACAATCTCTTTTAGCCTTATCTGTATTGACCTAAGCCTGTGGCCGGGCCACTAACGGCGAAATTTTGCCACCAGGGTTCGTACCGTGTCAATGACTCTATTTACATCCGCTTCTGACATTTTGGGGTACAGGGGAATGGAAAGGATGCGCTCAGAATAGTTTGAGGCGATAGGATAGTCTTGCGGTTTGGTGTTGAAGTTTTCTACGTAAAAAGGTTGCAGATGTAAGGCAATATAATGAACAGCTACCCCAATTCCCGTTTCCTGCATGGCTTCGAGGAATCCATCTCGATCAACCGTCAGTTGTTCGAGTCGCAAGGCAAGAATATAAATATGGTGAGCATGTTCGATATCGCCGTGTGAAACCAATGTTTCCACTTCAGGAACATCGGCGAAACCACGATCGTACATAGCAACGTATTTTTGGCGAATTTTTAAAAATGCGTCTATTTTTTTTAGTTGATGAATTCCAAGCGATGCGTTGATATCAGACATATTGCATTTATGGCCTGCCATTTTTTGTTCCCAATGGGTGTAGCCTGACTTTCCGTATCGTTTCCATGCATCACGTGTGATTCCCTGCAAACGCATAACCTGAAACTGGGCGGCCAATTCATCATCATCGGTGACCAACATTCCACCCTCACCTGTTGTGATGTTCTTATTAGCGTAAAAACTAAAGGATGTAATATTGTCCATATTCCCAACCTTTTTTCCGTCAAACTTTGTTTCGATAGCATGGGCGGCATCTTCAATTACCAACAAATTATGCTTCTCAGCAATTTCATTGATCGCATTCATATCGCAAGGGTGTCCTGCAAAATGAACCGGTATGATCGCCCGGGTTCGCGGGGTGATTTTCTCTTCAATCTTTTTGGGATTAATAAGTAATGTTCCCGGCTCAATATCCACCAGAACGGGTTTCATTTTTTGCAAGAGTATGACATTGGCCGTCGCAGGAAAAGTCATAGGGGTAGTTATGACTTCATCCCCCTCTGGAAATCCATGCGCTTCCAAAGCCAGGTTTAAACCAGCAGTACAGGAATTTAAAGCGATAGCATGTTTACAACCAATATAATCACTAAAGCCTTCTTCAAACCTTTTGGTTTTTGGACCTGTGGTCAACCATCCTGAATTTAAAGTATCTGTGACTTCAAGATGTTCCTCTTCTTCTATCCAAGACTGATGAAAGGGTAAATCTATTTTCATATTTTTATCTCGTTCTCTTATTTAAGAGCATGACGGTCAGCATCTGGCTTTGCCAATAAGCTATCCGAGTCAATGTGAATATATTCCTTTTTCTCCCATGCATCATTATTATTTGGAATAAAGTACATGCTAGTCATTGCTCCGCTAATGGAAGATGTATCAGCAAGAACTGTAATTACCCATTTACCATCCACTTTTTCCCAATAATCAACGTGTGCACGAGTCATGTCAAACGAAATATTCTCGCGAACCAATGCGGGGTTAATTCTCTCTGTACCCTTCAGTTTAATTTTAACCATGGCGTATTTGCCATCTTTGCTTATAGAAATTTTTTCAAGGTCGTAATCTTTAACTATTAAAAATGGATTATAAAACCATTTATAATAATGTTTTCTTGGAAATCCCAAAGCATCCTTTTTATTGTAATTTTTTTTAATGTGGTTGATTGGTGGAAGCATACCTCCTGAAATATGGCCCATCAGTCCATTTCGATAGCCCGAAACCAGGCGGCCTTCAAAGTACAAGAACTCTTCCACAGAAATTTCTTTTTTATATTTTGGATGCTGAAATTTGTATGCGCCTTTCAAATCATTATTCAATCGCACATTAAAATATTCTTTTTCCAATTTCTCAATCTCTTGGGCTTCTTTTAGAACATCATCTCCTACTTCTGCCCAACTTGCATTGGCAGTTGGAATAACCCCCAGACATACTAGCCCAAGAAACAAATAAACCGTCGTTTTTACAAACCTTTTCATTCTTGTTCTCCTGTTAGCTTATTAATGCAACTGACCTCAAAATAGGCCATAACTTTTGTTTTTTTAATGTTACACAGGTCATCGCACTCTTATCGGCAAATCCTACTTTTTAGTTTAGCTGCTCGAAACAGGGGGCCGATAGGTCAAAATTTGACACCCTAAATGACACAGCAAATCCTTTTACAATAAGCTCTCTAACTCTTCCTCATTTTTTCCATGTCTGGTCATGGGTAGAAGGGGTTGCCTTGATTTTTTCTGCCAGAGGTTGAGTAATTCCTGGCAAAGCCATCAAATCCTCTAACGAGGCTTTTTGAATATTTTCCAAGCTACCAAATTTTTTCAATAGCATGAGACGGCGTTTTTTTCCAACCCCCGAAATAGATTCCAACGGTGATTCCAGAGTTTCTTTACCTCTTAATTTACGGTGGTATGAGATGGCGAATCGATGCGCTTCATCGCGAATACGTTGCATTAAAAAACGTGAGGGAGAATTCTCGCTAAACAACACCGGTACTTTTTGGTTTGGCAAATAGACTTCATCTGTCGCCAAATTATTTCGGAACTTCCCTTTGGCAATGCAGGCCAGGTCTATCCTGTCCATAAGTTCTAGAGCCTCCAACACCTCCCATCCTGCATTTAAATGACCTTTGCCTCCATCAATGAGAATGAGATTGGGCAAAGGTGCATCTTCATCCAACAAACGACTGTAGCGACGAGTCATCACTTCTCTTAACATGGCATAATCGTCAATGCCTTTCACAGTTGCAATTTTATAGCGTCTATATTTTGATTTTTCAGCAAAGGCGTTTTCAAAAACTACCATCGACCCTACTGCATGTAAGCCTGAGATGTTAGACAAGTCGAACCCTTCAATCACTTTGGGGAAATGTTTCAAGCCAAGAGCCGTTTGCAGTTCTTCTAATGAACGAGTTCCCACTTCTCCTTTGTCTTGTTCCATTCTCATTGCGAAGCTGGCATTTTCTTCTGCCATACGAATCAGGTCGCGTTTCTTTCCAATAATAGGTACTTCCAAACGTACGCGCGTTCCTTTTTTCTCTGACAGCCAATCTGAAATCAGGTCTACATCTTCGATTGGGTGGGGCAATAATACCTCTGCCGGCAGCATGCTCTCTTCAGCATAATACTGCTTGAGAAATGAAGAAAGGGTTTCGTCTTCCTCCATCTCATTGAGCGATTTTAATTTAAAAATCTTTTCTCCCAACATTTTTCCAGAACGAATGATCAAAACCTGCGCCATAGCCTGATCTTTTTCTGAGCAGTAGGCAATTACATCCTGATCCTCAAGCGAAGTGGAAATGATTTTCTGTTTATCAAGCACCGTTTGCACAGCGGCTATTTTATCGCGGAGAACGGCCGCTTCTTCATACCGTGTATCCAGCGACGCTGTCTCCATCTTAGTCTTTAGACTTTTAAGCAATGTTGTGTTTTTCCCTTTCAGAAATAGCGAAACATCCTTCACTATTTGCGCATAATCTTCAGGAGGAACCAGCCCTGCGCAAGGTGCAAGACAGCGCCCCATCTGATGATTGAGACAAGGTCGGCGCAGGGGGCTGCCGTCTAATTTATCTTTGCTCTGCCTTAATGGAAAAATTTTATAAATAAGGCGAATGGTTTCGCGGACCTCCTTAACCATCGTATATGGACCAAAATAAGTGGCTTTATCTTTTTTGACACGGCGCACCACTTCTAATCGAGGAAACTTTTCCTGCGTGGTTAAACGTAGATAAGGGTAGTGTTTGTCGTCTTTGAGCAAGACATTGTATTTGGGCTGATGCTTTTTAATGAAATTACTTTCAAGAATCAGCGCTTCAGCCTCTGTATTAGTAGTCAAGAACTTGATATCATCTACCTTACCTAGAAACATCCGTGTTCTAGGATGAAGGGTCCGCGAACTTTGAAAATAAGAACGCACACGATTTCTAAGAACTTTGGCCTTGCCTATATAAAGAATTTCCGACCGGCTATCCTTCATGATATAAATTCCGGGTAACTTGGGAATGTTCTCTATTATGTCTTTGATTTTTTTGTCCAGGGGAAACCTCTCAACTTTTTATCACCTTAAAAATATACTCCCATTTGCATGAAGACCGAAAGTAATAATCAGCGCGGGTTTTGGGGAAGCAGATTAGGATTCATCCTGGCAGCGTCCGGCTCTGCGATAGGGCTGGGAAATATCTGGAAGTTTCCTTATATAGTAGGAGAAAATGGCGGCGGGGCATTCGTGCTTATTTACCTGGTCTGCATATTCGTCATCGGCACACCTATCATGCTGGCAGAGTTTACTTTGGGCCGAAAAACCCATTTGAATCCTGTCGGGGCATTCGCCTCACTCAAACCCAAATCTGCCTTTATCAGCATCGGATTTATGGGGGTGCTTGCCGGGTTCCTCATTCTTTCCTTTTATGGAGTGGTTGGCGGTTGGACGTTCGCGTATGTTGTGAAATCGATCACGGGCAGTGTGTTGTCATTCACCACACCCAAAGAAGCTGGAATATTCTTCGGGGATTTTATTGGTAATACCGGAGAAGCGCTCTTTTATCATGCGCTGTTTATGAGCGTGTGCATTGCCATTGTTTTACGTGGCATACATGGCGGCATCGAAAGGGCCTGTGATATTTTGATGCCCACTCTGGTGATATTCCTTTTTCTATTGATGATCCGCTCCCTGACCCTTGATGGGGCGATGGAAGGAGTCGCCTTTTATCTTAGCCCAGACTTCAGTAAAATTAGTGCAAACACAGTATTGATCGCTCTTGGGCAAGCATTTTTTTCTCTCAGTTTGGGAATGGGTTGCATGATCACTTACGGCAGTTATCTTTCCGAAAAAGAAAACCTAACGTCCTCCACAGTTTATGTAGTGATGTTCGATACCATGATTGCCTTGTTGGTGGGCATGGTTATATTTCCCGCTGTCTTTGCGATGGGACTCGAACCCGCAGAAGGGCCTAGTCTTGTTTTCAGTGTTTTACCTGTCGTTTTCACCAATATGCCCATGGGCCATATTGTCTCAGTTATATTTTTTACGTTATTGGCGATCGCCGCTATCACCTCAGGCATTTCACTTCTGGAGGTAGTCGTAGCCTATTTCATCGATCAGAGGGGGTGGGAACGAAAGAAAGCCGTGCTGATTGTAGGGGCTGCTATTTTTGCTTTTGGTATTCCCAGCGGATTATCATTTGGAGCAATGGCAGATGTAAAACTTGCAGACATGACTTTCTTTGATCATGTCGACAACCTCGCTTCTAATTACCTGTTACCTTTAGGAGGCATGCTGACAGCGGTCTTTGTCGGTTGGGTTTGGGGAACACAAAACGCACATGCAGAAATTGAAAAACACGAAAACAAATTTAAATTTCCCTGGGCACAGTGTTGGGAGTTTTTGATCCGCTATATAACCCCTGTCGCAGTTGGCATTGTTTTTCTCGCAAAAGTCCTTCCTTAAGCTGCCAAACATTGAGTTGGCATGCTCCAAGACAATAGTGAATAATAGTTACTATTAATAACTCACACTCAGGGTTCCCAATTTAATGGAACATGTGGTTCTACACAAACTCGTCCTGATTATTATTTTAGGAATTGCCTGCCAGTGGTTTGCCTGGCGTTTTAAAATTCCTTCCATTGCTCTATTTTCAGTGGTTGGACTTGCCATTGGTCCTGTTTTCCAATTTGTTGATCCAAGTCAGGATTTCGGAGTCCTTGTAGAAGCTATTATCAAACTTGCTCTAGCAATAATTTTATTTGAGGGGGGGCTAAATCTAAAATTCCATGAACTTACTCATACCGGGAAAGCGGTTAAACACCTTATCCTTTTGGGGCTTCCCCTTTCCTGGTTCTTTGGTTTTTTAGTATGTTATTGGGTTGCTAATTTATCAATTACTCTTTCTTTGCTGCTTTCTTCAATCCTGGTGGTCACCGGCCCGACGGTCATTCTCCCCTTGATTCGACAAACAAAATTGAAAACGCGCACTTCCTCCCTTTTAAAGTGGGAAGGTATCATTAATGACCCTATTGGAATTCTCTTAGCCGTTCTGGTATTTCAGTTTGTTGTTGCTAGCGATTTCATTGCCCTGGATAAAATCACTATCCTTTATTTATTAGGATCAATAGCTTCTTCGATCTTAATAGGATTTGGAGGAGGTCATTTCTTAAAATTCGTTTTTGAAAAAGGTCACGTTCCCGAGTTTTTAAAACTGCCCATGGTGCTGGCAACCGTCTTATCTTTATACGCCTTGTCTAATATTTTTCAGGAAGAAATTGGTCTTCTTACGGTAACGGTGATGGGAATCACCATGGGAAATATTGGAATGTTGATTATTTATGAGCTTAGAAAGTTCAAAGAAAATATCACAGCTATATTAGTTCCCGTTGTTTTTATAATTCTAACAGCAGATTTAAACCTGAAAGATTTGATGGGTTTGAATTGGCGCGTATGTCTATTTTTGTTTTGCTTTCTATTTCTGGTTCGACCAGCCGCAGTTTGGATTTCCACTATAGGAACAGGATTGAGTTGGAAAGAGAGGGTCTTTGTTGGATGGATTGCTCCCAGAGGAATCGTGGCAACTTCTATTGCCGGCTTACTCGGTCTCAAACTACAAGAGCATTTAGTTGATAATGCGGAGTTACTCCTTCCTTTAGTTTTTTCGTTGGTTTTTACTACTGTAATTTTACATGGGTTCAGCATCGGTTGGCTTTCTCGCCGCTGGGAATTAGCCGGAACAACCAATGAAGGAATTTTATTAGTGGGTGCGCATAAGTGGAGCACAGATTTGGCTTTAACACTGCAAGAAGCAGGTTGCCCTGTTTTAGTAGTGAGCGATTCGTGGAAAAATTTACAGCAGAGCCGTCTCCAAGGAATCCCTATTCATTACGGAGAAATTCTCTCGGAAAGTGTCGAAGAAAATCTGGAGCTTGCTGATATGGGTTATCTCTTGGCGACCACTGGCAACCACGCTTACAACTCTTTAGTATGCAGTGTGTTTATTCAACACTTTGGCAGGAATCGTGTATTTCAAATTGCAACGAATGAAAAGAAAACTGAGAAAAAACAATTAAGCGGGCTGTTTAGAGGAAAGGTTCTGTTCGGAGGAAATCTGGTATACAAGGAACTGATCCTCCAATATATCGAGGGCTGGCGATTTCAGAGAACCAAACTTACAGAAGAGTTTGATTTCGAAACCCTCATGACCACTCATAAAGGAAGATTAAAACCATTTATACGAATTAAAAATAATGGGGAGTTGGATCTGGACTTCTTCGAAAATCAATCTGAAGCCGTTGCAGGTGACACGATAATAAGTTTTTCCCTTAAAGAAAATGGAAAATAGTTTTCCAATTAGTTTCGATTTGTTCTTCGTTCAATAGAAGATTCAACGATTTTTCCGCAATGGGGGCACGGAACAGGCCGCGATTTCTGTTTTTGCAATGTATCGACAAAACCATAAGCAATAATACCCACTGGCAAACCAAATGTCCCCAGTCCCAGAATGGACACGAATCCTCCAAAAAATTTACCCAAGGTGGTAATGGGGTATACATCTCCATAACCTACGGTGGTCATTGTCGACACCGCCCACCACATTGCCGCAAAGATACTTGAAAATTTTTCAGGTTGTGCCTGATGCTCAAAAAGATATATGACACCCGATGCAAAAAATAGCATCCCAATAACTATTCCCAGAACAATCAGCAGTTCTTCCCGGGTATCTTTCAATACACCTCGCAAAAGATGCATGGAATGGGAATAACGGGCCATTTTGAAAAGGGCAAATAACCTTAACAGGCGTAGCAGTCTTAAAAATCTGAGATCTACATTAATGAAAAACGGCAGGTAAAATGGCAAAATTACTATCAGATCGATGATCGCCGCCGGTGTAACCATATAGCGGAGCCGCCCTTTTAAGGGATGCTGGTATTCCTCCTTTACCACACATGTCCAAATACGTAAAACATACTCAAGAGAAAACACGAGCATTGAAAACAGCTCGAAAGCTTTAAATGGCTGGGAATAGTTTTCGGAAAAACTTTTAACGGTTTCCAAGGCAACTGCAAAAACATTCAATATAATGAGAGCAATAATAAAAATATTGAATCCGCGACAATAAATATCTCCCTTTGATTCTGGCTCCAGGATGTCACTGATTCTATGTTTGATGCTCAATTGTTCACTCCCAACTAGCGTGAATGTCCATATTATTATCTCTCAAGCTTCTTGTCCCGTAGGGTAGGTCAATATTCATACAGCAAACCCGCATCGAAAAATCATTCACTAAAGTTTGTGAATTTTTCTCAAGGCGATAGCCGTGCTGCCCATTCATTATCACCCAGAGTTTCACGTAAGCTTTCCGCCAGGCAACCTAGATCAACACGGTCTTCTGCACTTTCCTCTGCCTTTAGATAAATACGTCTTGCTCCTTCTCCATCCCCAAGTTTTTCTATAAAACACTCCGCCAAGCTCATCAGATCACAGCAGTCCACCGCCTTGCCCTCAGCTTTATGATATAGCTCGCTGGCCCATTGCTCGTCCCCTAATTTTGCAAAGACGTTATCTGCGAGTTCAATAAATTCCGAATACTCTTTCGCTATCCCATCGGCCTGTTTATAAACTTTAAACTGCCAATCTTTATCTTCAAGTATCTCTGATACACTTTCAGCCAGATCACATAGTTCACGAACAAATTTTGGCTGCTTCTCTGCCTTTTGAAACAAATTATTAACCCATCCTTTATCGCCGAGTGTTTCAAATATACTGTAGGCCAACCAGTTGAAATCCAAACCACTGTCCGCAAGGTCTTCGGCCTTCATATAAATTTTCCTGGCCCACTCCTTATCCCTCAGTAATTCAGCAATACTGTATGCCAACCAATTCAAATCAAGGCTGTCTTCCGCTTGAACCTCGGATTTTTGATAAACGTTTCTGGCCCATTGCAAGTCTCCAGCTTGCACTAATTCATCAGCGACCAGCTTGAGGTCACAAGCATCCTTCGCATTGGCTTCCGCCATTTTGAATTTTTTTATCAGGTATTCATCGTTGCTAAGCCCGACCGAGTTCAAGGCATCACCTTCTTCACTATTTATGATCTCAGCACTTTTATAATATTCCAGGTAATGGACTCTATCTCCTGCATAGAGAAAACTTTTTTCATATTTTGTTTTGGGCAGGTGCTTTCTCTCATAAAGAATACCGGTCTCTCGCTCTATATTTTGCAACAAAGACTCAGCATTAAAGTATCCCAGTATTTCTGCGGCATAGGTTTGACTATCCGTGGCAAGATAAACTCGGCCTTGCAGTGTCAGCTTTTGTGCGATCTGGTTTACCAATTCAGGTTTTATTAGCCGGCGTTTTTCATGCCTTTTCTTGGGCCAAGGATCAGGAAGGTTGATATAAATGGAATTTAATTCTTCAGAATGAAACAGGAGGGGAAGTTTTTCCCGGACATCTCCAAAAACAACACGTATATTTTTTATCCGCTCAGAATTAATACGCACTAATAATTTTTGGATACCGTCCAGGGAAAAATCTATTCCAACAAAATTGCTATCAGGTTCTCTTTTAGCCATGGCGATCAAGAAATCGCCCATGCCAAAACCAATTTCCAGCTTTAAAGGATAACTATTGCCAAACTGGCTTTGCCAATCGGGATTCTCCTTTATATCCAGAAAGTTTGGATCTTCCACCGTGAAAGCACTGGAAGAAGGCCTTGCGGTCAATAACCCCATAATAAATAGAACATCGGATTATTTATTTTCCGAGCAATTCGTTAGCTTTTTTAGCCGCATCTTCCATAGACTTATCTATCTTTTCGCCAGCTTTCTCTGCCGGACCTTTTTCTTCACATCCAATTACACCAAAAACAGATATGATTAAAACCAGTGCTATCAATAAATTCTTTAAACCTTTCATAAATCTCCTCTCTTAAAAATGTACAAAATAATATTTAATTGATTCTAATGCGTTCACATCAGAAATGGAATCTAAATATTGTGTTAAGGTATCCTATGATGAATAAATCCACACAATTTCTGTTCGCTCTTTCGTTGGTTTCTCTGACATCTTTTGCTTATGCTCATGGAATGTCAGAAGCGGAAAAACAAAGCATTCTGCAAGGCGGTAATCTTCAATACATGAAGATCGGCGCTTCCCATATGCTGACGGGATACGACCATCTTCTTTTCGTTTTTGGAATCGTCTTTTTTCTGACCACTTTTTTAGACGTTGTCAAATACATCACCGCCTTCACCATCGGCCACAGCATCACCCTTATCACAGCAACCTTGATGGGAGTTACCGTAAACTATTATTTAATCGATGCGGTGATCGCCCTCAGTGTTTGCTATATCGGATATGAGAATCTTGGGGGATTCAAAAAATATTTCGAAAATGGATTAAGTATGATCTGGGCGGTTTTTATATTCGGCCTGATTCACGGATTGGGACTTTCGACTCGGCTGCAACAACTTCCTCTGGGAGACGAAGGCATTGTCTGGCGAATCCTTTCCTTCAATTTGGGAATTGAACTAGGGCAGATAACAGCGTTATGTCTGATGGTAGCACTGCTATTTAAATGGCGGCGCACACCCTCTTTCCTGCAAATTAGCACCGTTTCCAATAACGCACTTATTTACGCAGGGGTCTTTCTGTTTTTATTTCAGATGCACGGCTACTCTCATACTCTCGATCCAGACGAGTTTCCCTTTCCTGAAGACAACCATTTCCACGCCCACGAAAAAATGGATACTCCACCCACAGTGCCAACTCCCGGTAGCGAGTATTTAAAAATCCCCAAAGAAGGACTCGTCGATCCGCTTGGCTTATAGCCCACCTCTTTAGCTTTTCCTCGCCCGTAATTTTACTTATTTAATATTCAAAATTTTCTGTGCGACACCCCTAATCGTCACCCTTATCTTTTTCTTTATCGCGATCCTTATCCTTCTGTTTGTCTTTATCCTTATCTTTTTCTTTATCGCGATCTTTATCCTTCTGTTTGTCCCTATCCTTGTCTTTGTGCTTATCGTGTCCTTTCTTTTTTCCCTTTTTGTTCTTTTTATCCTTTTTCTTAGCTTCGGCGGTAGGCGGTTCAAACAAATTGCCTATCAATGAAGAATTAATATTAAAAGTAAAAAGAAACATGAACGCAACAACACTACATAGAATTTTTGAAAAAACTTGAAACATATTCGTCTCCTTTAAATCACATGAAAGTTTAATTATTATCCCATTTGGAGGAACTAAGAACCATCCCGCAAACAAGGGGGGATAGATTGTATAGAAATTTAATTCAAGGAGTACTTTTTATTGTCCTCAACGAGCTTCTTGGCTTCACTCAGGTTTTCGGTGGGGAATTTGCAGATATTGTTCTCACAGACATAAACTATCGTTTTTCCTTCGGCGGTGATTTTATTTTCAAACACTGGGAAAGAGGATTCTGAATCAGGGGGGATATAGCCTACCGTCTTGTTCGGTAAGAACTCAGTGCGCAACATTTTAATGATGGCATCTTTTTCCTTTGAGTCTTTGGGTCCCACCACAACCACTTCTTTCGATTTATCCAAATAAAAATCTAGCGCAATGAACATTTGCGCAAAGGCGTTATGCGCCCGACTCATCATTTCTCCCGCCAAAGTAAAAATGGTTTTGGCTTTTTCCCGATAAGACTTGTGCAGGGTAAAATTGTATAGCTTTAGCAGATTGAGCGCTGATACGGCATTGCTATTAGGGCGGGCGTTGTCCTCAAAACGCTTGTTGCGACCGGGTAAAAGACTGCCCTTTTCCTCTGAAAAATAATAACCGCCTGTGTCCTTATCCCAGAACAACTCATCTTGTTTCTTCTGCAATTCATTAGCCCAGATCAGCCATTGCTCATCGAAGTTCGCTTCATACAAATCGATTAACCCCTGTATTAAATAAGCATAGTCATCAATGCTGGCAGTGAACTTAGCTTCACCCTCCCGGTATCGACGTGCCAGTTTTCCGTTTTCGTAAAGCTTTGCTTTAATAAATTGGGCTGATTCTTGTGCTGCTTTTAGATATCTTTCATCTTGCAATACCTGAGCCGCTTTTGCCATTGCACTTATTAGAAGCCCGTTCCAAGCCGTGAGTACTTTATCGTCTTTAAAGGGGCGCTCGCGCTTTTCTCGAATTTCTAATAGTTTATTTTTTAGGTCTCTTGCTTCTTCTCCTTCTTTCCAGCTTATTTCTTTATTTAAATGCAGAATGTTTTTCCCTGTTTCTTCAAAATTACCAACCGATGTCACACCGAATAATTTATAGGCTTTTTGATACTCTTCCAAGGTAAGGATATTTTTAAGTTCTGCATCGGACCACACATAATACGTTCCCTCTTCGCCTTCACTATCGGCATCTTCAGCCGAGTAGAATTCGCCGTTCGGCCCAGTCATATCTTTTAGAACATAATCGAGAATACCTCGTGCCACCGATTCGAAAACTTCGTTTCCTGAAACTTGATAACCTTCGATATAAGCGGTCGCCATGGCGGCCTGATCGTAGAGCATTTTTTCAAAATGGGGCACTAGCCAAATCCGGTCTGTGGAATATCGATGAAATCCTCCAGAGAGGTGGTCATAAATTCCTCCACGCGCCATATGCTCTAACGTAGACTCCACCATTTTAATGGCTTTTTCATCTCCGGTGCGCTGGGCAATACGTAACAGCAAGCGCATTTTCATGGTAGGCGGAAACTTAGGAGCAAGACCAAAACCACCATTCTCTTCATCGAAACTGATGATAGATTTTTTATAAAAATCTTTCAGCATCGCTTCATCTAAAGTTACCGATTGCGTTGAGATACTATCTCCAGCTTCGATAAACTTTCTGACGCCATCTCCAACGGCTTTTATTTTTTCTGGTTGGTCGATCCACGCAGAACCCAGGGCGCTTATAATTTGCATGAGTTGGTCTTTGGGGAAATAGGTTCCTCCAAAAACAGGAATTTTTTCTGGAGTCATTATTACCGTCAAGGGCCAGCCTCCGTTACCTGTCATCGCCTGCACTACATTCATATAAAACTGATCAACATCGGGATGTTCTTCTCGATCTACTTTTATACATATAAAACTTTCGTTTAACATCGCGGCGACTTCTTCATTTTCAAAGGATTCTTTTTCAAGAACATGACACCAATGGCAAGTCGAATAACCAATGCTTAAGAAGATAGGTTTGTTTTGGTCACGGGAAGCTTTAAGCGCTTCTTCCCCCCATGCGTACCAGTGGATAGGATTACTTTTATGTTGCAGCAGGTAGGGACTTTTCTCATGCACCAGACGGTTGTAAGGTTTCCCAGAAAAGGCTTCTCCGTAAAAGAAGAAAACCATTGCTGCTATTAAAATTGGAATGAGTAGGAATGAAAAGCGCTGCATTTATAGTCCCGCAAAATATGAATTGATAGAACTCAGGCTAACACAAACCACTCCCGGTTTTTAAAGAAGATATCAATCGAGATGTATGCCAAATCCGATTAAGAACAACTTTGCGCAATCGGTCAGGGTGGCCCCCGAACTGGGTTTGGCAAAAACATGAATAATGCAGTAAAACTGGATGGTGCAATACATGGCGAAAAAGTCAGTGACCCAATAGCGATCCAACGTCCAGGCTTTTCGTTTGGGTTTTCTCCAGAACAAATATAATTCCGTTACGGTAATTCCCAATGTCAGCAAAATAAAATAGGGCCAGGTCTTTAAAACCTCACCAAAATTGCTGTAATTCAGGCCGTGGTAAAACATGCCTTCCGTCATATGTCCCCATACGAGGTTACCTATCGTAACTGCGGCAAAAGTTGCAAAGGTTATTCGAAGAACAATATTGTTTTTGAAATATTTAAAAAATGTCGGGTAATAAAAGCAGCGTACCAAAAATTCTCGATAATGAAACGTGAACCGCACCCAGAAACTAACCAGGTTGGTCGACATCCAGGGTTTATTAAAATAGGGGTCCATTTGATAACCGCAGACTCGCCAAATTCCTGTTTTAAAATGTACGGACCCTCCCCACAACATCATCCACCTTATCTGGTCCAAAACTGTGGTTGCCAGCACCGATGAAGTGGTCACTTCACCGCCCGAAACATAATGCGAGACCATTCTTGTAATACGAGCGTTATAAACTTCTATTCCAAAGGATTGAAAGAGATTGACCAATCCATACCGAATCACATCATTAAACACGAGATAAATTAAGGCGATTCCCCAAATTTTTAACCCTTCAATCGCCAGACGGTTTTTATCAACACAATAAAAATTATTTTCAAGATAAGTGTAGCCCTGCCCGACGGTCACCCCCCATTTCCAATTGGGAAGCGACGCGGGAGTTAAGAAAACTGAAAGATAGGCGATGGGCGATACCTCTTTCGGCATGCGACCGCTTTTATAATCGACGTGGTACATCATCAGCCGTTCCCAATGCCAAAAGAACAGTAGTACCCCTAAAGGGAGAGCCCAAGCTTCTCCATGCACCCCTTCCCAAATAGCACCCATAAAAACTGTTATTAATGCCGACTGGATTACTAAAGTTCTTAATACTTTTGCGCAAACTTTAAAGCGCAACATCACCGGCCAAATCAGTAAATTGAAAAATAGGCAAAATGCCATCCCCCAGGCCGAAATGAGGGACGCGTTTTCAAACCAGGAATCGCCCGGTTCTGCAAATGCAATACAGGCCAGCACTCCTGCTAGGAATCCAAACGCGAATTTATGGGAAGCTTTGGGAATATGAAGAACTAAATACACCAACCAATGCGCCAACAGCAAACAGGTGGTGGTACGCAATCCATATAAAACTCCCATACCTATTAGAAACGAAATAAAAAGCGAACCCTTTTTAAAACGCATGGGAAGAAAATAAGAACACAAAAACGCAACGGCAACGATGGAAAAAAGAATTAAACGCTCATCATCATTACTGAATTCATCTGTAGAAGAGATGAACATTTCGCTATCGACATTATGATCACTATCGAAAATGTTCTCTGTCTCGATTCCCATTTCTTCTGCTAGATCTTGTGGGAGCGGAAGATTGGCCCAATCTGCAATTTGGGTAAAGAGGTAGGCATAGACCAACAAAGTTCCAAGAACCGCCAAAATTACGGACCACTTTACAGGCGTATCATTTTCTTGCTGCTGTTCAGGAGTTAAAGGACTATTGCCTAAAAAAGACATGGTCAGGCTTGTAGTTTGGTTAACACGAAATCCGAAAGACTGTCCAAATTCTGAAAAATTTCTGCGCTAACATCTGATTCAATCAAAGAAATTCCAAAGTGCTGTTCCAGGTGAAGGACTGTAGTTAAGACACGGAGGGAATCTATGATAAACAGCGAAGGTAGATCGGAGGTTTCGGTAAGTTCAATATCAGGGGCCGGAAACTCTGTTTGGAAAAAGTGTTTTAAGTCAGAGATAATCTTTTCTTTGTCGAACTTTTCCATAGGATGGCATTATTGCAAAACAGGCTGACTAGCAATCTTATAAAATCTTAAAGGCACTTAGAAGATCATTTTTCAGGTCTTCGGGGTTTTCCAGACCAAAGGATAATCGCACCAGGTTTTCACCTATATTGATCTGTCGTTTTTCATCATCAGTCATAGAAGCATGACTGCCTGACCAAGGCTGCGCTATCATAGATGTTACACAGGCCATGCCCGTTCCTGTATTAAAAATTTTCAACTCATCCCTGAACTTTATATATCCATCCGGGTCTTTGAGCTCAAAAAATAAAATCCCCGCATATCCTTTTAATTGCTTCCCGTCTATTTCTGGATAGTAGACTTTTTCTACCTGCGGTTGTTGATTTAAAAAGTCTCTCATCTCGGCGCAAACGCTTTGCTGGTGTTTCAGTCTAATATCCAGAGTTTGTAAGCTTCGACGAGTGAGCCATGCATTTTCTGGGGAAAGAAGCATTCCACCATAAAACCGTGTCTCACGAAACTCTTCCGCCAGGTCTTCTCGGTTGGTCATCAGCACTCCATTCATCACATCACTGTGACCCGAAAAGTATTTCGTACCACTATGCAATGAAACATCCGCACCTAATTCCAAAGGATGCTGAAACAAAGGCGTTGCCCAGGTATTGTCAACCACAACTACCGCATCAGGATTATTCCTTTTAACATGCGCTGAAACCTTTTCAACATCAACGGTTTTTAGAAACGGATTCGTCGGTGTTTCGAAAAACACCATTTTAGTATCAGCGGGTATCTTATCGATATTAGATTCTTCCGAAAAATCCAGATCGATCAGCTTGAAACCTCTTCGTTCGCTGATACGCTGCAATAGTTTATAACTGCATCCATAAATGAATGGATTCACTACCAACGTGTCGCCGGAGCGTAAAATTTCCAGGCTCATAAATATTGCCGACATACCGCAAGTTACTGCCACCGCGTATTCAGCGTTCTCCAATGTTTGCAGGACTTTTTCAAGTTCCGCTACATTTGGATTATTTTTACGACTATAGAAATAGGGAGAATCAGCTTCAAAGGCACTGGATTGATATACAGGGGTTACCGCAGGGTGAGCACCGGCATCGTCTTCACGAATATGCAAAGCCCGAGTGATGGGATCGAATTTGTTGCTGTCTTCTATGAGTTCGGCTCCGCCAGAGAAAGTTTGAGTTTTTCGGGTATCTGCTTTCCTTCAAATTTTGGCAACGCGGTTCTATCATTTTCTGACACACCTTCTTCTATTGAAATGGTCGGGAAATGAGCGCGGTCGAAAACTTCGAACAAATTTGAAACTATGAAATCCGGTAGAGCAATTTCCAACCCGACTTCTTCTGCATTAGATTTGGCCAGTATGAAACGAAAGCTCTCTTCGGCTGCAAGCGGAATCTCTTTCCAAAGTTCTGACGCATCGTTTTTTGCCGGTAATAAATACTTGCTTCTTTATTAGTTGGATTCTTCGCCTGAACGTGGATGGAAATTATGTCGCCGCGCCACTCATATGTGTGACGAACAAGTTCATTGTCTGGCAAAGTTGTTTCAGTATTCTCTAGCGAGTCCTGCAAATCTAGAGCATTGAAGTGAACCGCTTTACCACAATTGCCGCAGCTAGAATCTTTTTTCAATGATTCCAAATGCGCCGCCAGACCAAAACGATGTACCAGTTTACTCCCACAAAAATTACAAAAGGAACTTGTGGCATCTGTATTAGCAACATTGCCAAGGTAGACATGCTGCAATCCCATTTCTTTCGCGATAACCTGCGCTCTTTCTAAACGGTCGATCGGAGTACGAACGGTATCGCGCATTCGGTATTCAGGATGGAACCGAACAAAATGCAGAGGTATCTCGGGTCCTAAATTTTCCAATACCCAACCGGCCATATTCCTTGCGGACTGTTCATTGTCACTTACATCGGTGATCATCAGATTGCTGACTTCTAAATGTTTGCCAGCTTTATAGATTTTTTTCGTCGCTTCCAATACCGGCTGCAACCAACCTGTAGTGAGTTTGCGGTAATAGGCTTCGTCGATGGCTTTGATAGATACAGAAAAAATATCTATATGTGGCAACAATTCGTCCAACGCTTCTTCAGTAATAAAACAAGCCGACTTATATAAATTTTTTATTCCCGCCTTCTTAGCAAGTTTAGCTGTCGCGATTACAAATTCGTGCCAGACCACCGGGTCGTTATATGTCCAGGAAAGGACGCGGATATTATGGCGCAACGCGGTTTCTATAATCGATTCGGGAGTAAAGGAGTGAACATCTTTATCTTCGACAAACTTGGCTTGCGATGTTTTCCAATTCTGGCAATACTGGCAATTTAAGTTACAACCGATATTGCCTAAAGAAAGTATCTTCGCGCCAGGGGCAAAGTGATAGATAGCTTCTGTCTCAATCAATTCTTCTGTAAGGTGAACCCCTTTCCCAAAAGTGTAAGTGACCAACCTTCCATCACGGTTGCCTCTTACCCCACAAAATCCCAATTGGCCCTCCTTCATTTTGCAATTGCGAGGGGAAAGATTGCAGCGAACCTCATTATTCGGCAACCTTTGTTCAAGGTTGGCGATCTGGTATTCACCTTTGAAACTCATTGATGCTCCAATTCACAAGAATTCAAATATATTAAACTCGCATCTTAGCATTATCGGTATAGTTTAGTGTCAAGGATGCGTTACATAATCTCTGGGCCCATTAACGACCAAGAAAATTTTTCATCCAATTCGGCGAGTCTTCACCTGAAAATGTTTGAAAATCTGAGGGTTCTGGCTCTGGCAAAGAAAACCTATCGACTTTTCCATTTGCGTTCAATGGCATTTTTCCCAGCATTACCAACGCAGAAGGAATCATATAAGAGGGAAATTTTTGGCTTAAAGTTTTCAATA
>JAJDAV010000174.1 GCA_029261695.1 Nitrospinaceae bacterium
GGGTAGATGCCCAACTCTATGGTTCCAATGATACCTATGATGATAACAAAGAGGGTCAGGGGAGTTAGGGATATTTGAAAATCCCCCACCGGTTCTTTCATGTACATGTAGACCACTACCTTCAGGTAGTAGTAAAAAGAAATGGCACTGTTGAGCACAGCAATGATTACCAGTGTCACAAAGCCTTCTTCAATTGCCGCGCTGAAAATATAGAATTTTGCAACGAATCCTGCAAATGGTGGCAGACCTCCTAATGAAAGCAGAAAGACTGTCATACTTAGAGCAAGGATTGGGTGTTTGTAAGCCAAGCCGGAATAGTTTTCTATTTCCAGGTTTTCTTCCCCTTTTCGACCGAGGAGTATGATAATCCCAAACGCTCCAAATGTAGTGAACGCATAAGACAGCATATAGAACAGTAAGCCTGACCCTGCCAATGAGCTTTTAGAAATAACTGCAACCAAAAGATAACCCGCGTGCGAAATACTGGAGAAAGCCAACATTCTTTTTATGTTGGTTTGCGTTATTGCGCCGAGGTTCCCTACAAACATGCTCAGGACGGCGACAACGCACAATAATACTTCCCATGATGGTGCCATCTCCGGGATGGCTTCAGAGAAAACGCGGAAGAAAGCTGCAAATGCAGCTGCTTTTGGACCAACAGCCATAAATGCGGTAACAGGTGTCGGTGAGCCTTGGTAAACATCTGGCGCCCACATATGAAAAGGAACCGCCGCTACTTTAAATCCAAAACCAATTACTAAAAGAACAATTCCCATTAAGAGAAGGGGATTGGACTGCGCTCCATCGGTCTTAACAAATTCAGCAATTTGGAATAGATTGGTGCTTCCGGTAGAACCATAAACCAGGGTCATTCCATATAACAGAAAACCTGTGGCAAAGGCCCCAAGGAGGAAATACTTTAGAGCCGCTTCATTGGATGCAGAGTCGTCTCTCTTAATACCAGCAAGCACATAAAGGCATATTGAAACGATTTCAATGCCAAGGAAGATCATGATCATATCTGTAGCCGAAGCCAATAAGATCATGCCTACGGTACAAAGTAGAATCAGCGCGTAATATTCACCTGCCTTGATTCCTTCGCGGTCGTTATATTCTTTGGACAGCAGAATAGTGAGCGCGGAACTCAAAGTGAATATACAAATAAAAAATATCGATAAGTGGTCTACAACATAGCTATCGGTGAACGCAAAGGCAGGAAGAGGATTTTTAGCAAATGCGCTGATGGCTGTCATAAGTAGCCCTACCAGGCTTACAAACATCAGCAATGTTTTGTTTTTTCCTGCCCATAGATCCAGTACAAGGACACCCATAGCAAAAACGCTCAGCACCAGTACAGGTGCGAGGGCAATTAGGTCAATCGAATCAGGTGCGAGTATGGGTTCCACTTCTTAAATATTCCTCAATCAGTTATGGCTGGTCTTTTGCAGTTTTTGATTTAACTTAGCCAGTTCTGTTTTTGTTATAAGCGATGCATGATGCCCGCCAGACCCGTGATCTTTTTTGGGCCTGAAATTATCTGGGGATACTTTACTTACCAGATGATTGACAGAGGCATCAAAAGTTTTCATAAATGGTTTGGGGTACAAGCCAATCCAGAAAATTAAAATCAGCAAGGGAACAATAGTAATAAGTTCCCTTGTATTTATATCTTTTAGGTTCATATTTTTGGGATTTTTTAATTCCAAGAACATGACCCTTTGAAACATCCACAGGATGTAACAGGCCGCAAGAATGACACCGGAAGTTGCGCAGGCTGCCCATAGCCCATTCACTTGGAAAATTCCCAACAAAACTAGAAACTCCCCTACAAACCCGTTCATGCCAGGCAGACCAATGGATGATAATGCTGCGATCATAAAACAGATAGCATAGACTGGCATCTGCTTGGAAAGCCCGCCAAATTCATTAATCATTCGGGTGTGTCGACGATCATAAATAACGCCAACCAAAAGGAAGAGGGCACCGGTACTGATTCCGTGGTTGATGTTCTGAATTAGGGCACCCTGTATTCCGTACTCGTTCAATGCAAAGATACCCAGCATAACAAACCCGAGATGACTAACACTTGAGTAGGCAACGAGTTTTTTCAAATCTTCTTGAACCATTGCCACCAACGCGCCATATACGATTCCTATTATTGATAGCCATGCTATGAATGGCATGAAGTCGTAAGAAGCCTGCGGGAAGAAAGGCAGATTGAAACGTAAGAAACCATAAGTTCCCATTTTTAGCAGGACACCCGCCAATATTACAGAACCTGCTGTGGGTGCTTCAACATGAGCATCTGGCAACCAGGTATGGAATGGGAACATCGGTACTTTGATAGCAAATGCCAGAAAGAAAGCCATCCACAACCACTTCTGTATATCAAGAGGCGCACTAATATTCTCGGTGATGAATAAAATATCTGCTGTTGCAATTCCGGTTGTTTCCTTGATATGGAAGTATATCCACAGAATAGCTACCAGCATCAAAAGAGAGCCGACTGCGGTATAAATGAAAAATTTAACCGCTGCATAAATCCGTCGTGGACCTCCCCATACACCCACAATGATGTACATGGGTACTAACTGGAACTCCCAAAATACATAGAACATGAAAAGGTCGAGAGAAATGAAAACGCCCAACATTCCTGTAGAGAGGGCCAGCATGGCCATCATATATTCGCGGATATGCTTTTTTACATCCCAGGAAGCGATGATACAGATCAACGTCAGGAACGTGGTCATTACAAAAAGTAATAGGGAGATACCATCAAGGCCGATGTGGTAGTTAATTCCCCAGGACTCTATCCAGGAGACATTAAACTCATACTGCATTTTGTGAGTGGAGTTATCGAAGTTCGTCCACAAAAGCAATGAGAGCAGAAAATCGGCTGCTGCTACCGCAAGCGCAGTTTGTTTGATCGCACCTTCATTCTCCTTAGGAAAAAAGGCGAGAAAAAATGCGCCAATAATTGGCAAGAAAGTAATAAAAGTTAAAAACATAATTCCCTAAAACATAATCAATAAAAGACTGATGAACCCAACTGCAATGAACAAGGCGTAATTGCGAACGAAACCAGATTGAAATGCACGCGCCTGTGTGCTGAGCCATCCAATAGATTTTGCTGTGCCGATTACGGTTCCATCAATCGCCTTGGCATCACATTCTTTCCAAAGTAAATGAGATGTTTCTACGGTTGGTTTTACGATAGCTTCATCGTAAAGTTCATCGACATAATATTTGTTTTTCACCAAATCGAACCCCCACTGACCTTTAGTGAACTTGGCGGGTAGGTCGGGTCGTTTTATATAAAAGATATAAGCTGCCACGATTCCTGTGATAGCAACACACGCTGAGAATGCCATCAGGAATATCTCAAGCCATAAATTGTGTTCTTTTGGATTGAGCAGATCAGCCCATGAAGGTGCGTGTCTACCCGCTTCGTGAAGCATATGTTTGGAATTTTCCAAAGCAATTGCGAGATCAAAATGGAGAACCGGTTCCAGCCAGTTATGTAAAATATGCCAGCCATGAAAGAGTGGAATTCCAAGTATTCCGCCCACTGTAGCCAGGCCAGCAAGGATAACCAGTGGCATGGTCATTACTTTTGGAGACTCGTGTGGATGCACATCAGGATCTACCCGTGATTCACCATGAAAAGTCATAAAGACCAGACGGAACATATAAAATGCGGTTAGCAATGCAGCAGCAATTCCCATTCCCCATAAGAAAACATGACCATCTACTAATGCATGATAAAGAACTTCATCCTTACTAAAGAAACCAGATAAAGGAGGAATACCTGCAATGGCAAGAGTAGAAACCAAGAACGTCCAATAGGTGACAGGCATATAGTTTTTGAGTCCACCCATTTTACGCATGTCCTGTTCGCCATGAATTCCGTGGATCACACTTCCAGACCCTAAAAAGAGACAGGCTTTGAAGAATGCATGTGTTACCAAATGAAAGATTGCTGCGGTGTAAGCTCCGACTCCACAAGCGAGAATCATGTAACCGATCTGGCTAACTGTGGAATAGGCCAATACCCGCTTAATATCAAATTGTGTCATGCCAATGGTTGCAGCCATTATCGCGGTTGCAGCACCTGTGCCTGCCACGATCATCATAGTCATGGGTGCTAGATTGAATAAGGCACTGCACCGTACGATCATGTAAACACCTGCCGTGACCATGGTAGCCGCATGAATCAAAGCACTAACAGGGGTGGGGCCTTCCATTGCATCGGGCAACCAGGTGTATAAAGGAATTTGCGCCGATTTACCGGTTGCTCCAACAAATAATAGAAAAGTGATAATGGTTACGGCTTCCCCAGCATAAATAAGTTTTTCGGGGGCAGCATGCATTACTTCAGTGAAATCTATGGTTCCAAAGATATTGAAAATATACATGACAGCAAGCAGGAAAGCGAAGTCCCCTACTCGGTTTACGACGAAAGCTTTGGTCCCGGCATCACAGGCCGATTTCTTTTCAAAATAGTAGCCAATAAGGAAATAGGAACAGCAACCCACACCTTCCCAACCGATAAACATAAGCAGGAAATTATTGCCCATGATGAGAAGCAACATCATGCTTGCAAACAGGTTGAAGTATGCAAAGAACCGGTAGAAGCTAAACTCTTCATGCATATAACCAATGGCGTATACATGAATGATGAATCCAACCCCGGTAACGACAAACATCATAACCAAAGTCAGAGGATCGACTTGAAAGCCAAAATCGACAGAAAAGTCACCCGCACCAAACCAGGTCCAGACCACTTGTTCGAAAACATGCTGGCCTTCCGGTAACATGAGAAAACCCACAAAAATCAGGATGGATGTCAGGAAAGACAAAGCCATGCTTCCGGCCGCAATTATCCCTACCGCATTTTTACCAATGCGCAGTCCAAAAAAACCGTTGATGATAGATCCGATCAACGGAAACAGCGGTACCAGACAAGTTAATTTTAGCAACATACTTTTATTACCACTTCAACAGGTTAAACTCATCAAGATTGACGGTCGGTTTATTGCGATGCAGAGCGATGATAATTGCCAAGCCCACAGAAACTTCCGCAGCAGCTACACACATAACCATAAAACTGAAAATCTGACCGTTGGATAGATTTAAATAGTTGTCGAAAGCAATCAGAGAAATGTTCACGGCATTCAACATAATTTCTATAGACATGAACACAACGATCACGTTACGACGAACCAATACCCCTACGATTCCAATTACGAAAAGAACCGCGCTTAAAGCTAAATAATGTTCTAAAGGAACTGTACCCTCAAACATAATCAGTCCAGTTTAGGCTTGGCCAGGACAACTGCCCCGATCATAGCTGCTAATAATAAAAGAGAAGCCACTTCAAATGGCAAAACAAAGTCCGTGAATAAAGATTCGCCCACAACAGCGACAGTTCCAAATGTGTCTGGTAGAGTCGCCGGGGAATTTAAGTCAGCAGAAAATGTGATATCAATAATTTTGTATAAGATCCCAACCGCAAGTGCACCCGTTAGAATGGAAATCAAAAGATTTTTATCCCTGGATACCCAATCTGCAGAAGCAGATTCTTTTAAGTTCAAGAGCATGATCACGAACATAAATAAAACCATGATAGCTCCCGCATAAATAATGATCTGAAGAATCGCAATGAAGTGTGCTTGCAACAATACAAATATTCCAGCAAGACCTAGCATCATGCCTATGAGACACATGGCAGAGCCTACCGGACTGGTGTTAAAAATCACACCAAAAGCCAGCGCGACACACAGACCTGCAATAGGGTAAAAAATTAATAATTCCATTTGGCGTACATATTTCGTGTGAATTCTATTCGTTTTTGTAAGTCAGCAGTTGGAACCAGAAGCTGTTCTTTGGTGTATAGCATTTGCTTTCGATCCAACATTGAAATTTCACAGTCATCACTCATGAAGATTGCTTCTTCCGGACAAGCTTCCTCACAGTTCCCACAAAAAATACAAATTGCATAGTCGATATTGAATACATCAGGCCAACGTTCATACTGGTTTTGTTTGCCACTGTCCTGACCAGGCTCTATGTGTATGCAATAAGCAGGGCAGGCGATCTCGCACAAGCCACAAGCAACACAAGCCGGATGTCCATCTTCATTTTGCGCCAGTACCGGGCGGCCTCGATAGGCGACAGGGTATTCAACTTGCTCTTCAGGATAATATACTGTCATGATTTTCCTGTCTTTCTGTGTACCCAGGAAAAACGGAATAAACCCAAACAGATTTATAAAAAAATGTCGGGAAGTGATATACATTCCTCTTAAAATTTCAGGAAGATAAATCTTTTCCCAAAAAGTCATCTTAATATTTCTATTTACGTAATAGGCCATAAGCTGCCTCCTCTACTTCAGTACCAGGATAACAATCCCGGTAACAAGAATATTTGCCAACGAAAGGGGAAGAAGTATCTTCCAGCCTAACTTCATAATCTGGTCATAACGAAACCGGGGTAGCGTCCACCGAATGGTCATCTGGATCCAGATAAAGAAAACCACTTTTCCAAAAAACACACCGACTTGAATTAACATCACCACTAGGTTTGAGCCAGTGGTGCCAAGAAAGTCAAACCAACTGAGTAAAGTGGCAGTCGGTAAAAA
>JAJDAV010000175.1 GCA_029261695.1 Nitrospinaceae bacterium
CACGGCAGTCGTTTTTCAAATTCGGAAGCTTTCATTAATGCGATACAACCCGAGGCGGTTGTCTTTTCCAGTGGCTATCTCAACCGCATGAAACACCCTCACCCAGAAACATTGGAACGCTATCAAAATGAAGGCATTAAAATTTACCGTACCGATTTAAATGGTGCTGTGCAGATCATTTCCAACGGTCAAGGGCACTCCATTCGCACACACGAAGGGCTTTGAGGAATAGATATCACCTTAAAAAAGCATGTCATTCAAGAACAAACTACCTCCTCTTTATTTTCGACAATTCCCACTTTTATAACAAGTTAGAGTAAAAATACCTTTCCTTTGAGTATATATAATAAGGACTATGTTCTACTTTCGGGTAAACAACTGATCTTTTGTAATATATAAACGCTTGAAGAATTTTAGCATTCTAGAAATATTGAGTTTTATCAGACAAATACCGTTGAGGTATTGACAGGAAAGACATTTGGAAGATAATAATGATTAAAGGGCCAATCTTTGGGGAAATTCTAATGAAAGACGATCTTGAAAAAGAATTCCAATGGTATTTAGATAACCAGGAAAAACTGGTTGAAAAATACAACGGGAAGTTTATTGCTATTAAAAATATGGTCGTCATTGGCTCCTATATCGAAAGACAGGAGGCCATCCAAGCCACACTCAAGGATCACGCAAGAGGAACTTTCATAGTCCAAAAGTGCAGCCCCGGCAAACAAGATTACACCCATGCTTTTAGGTCAAAAGTTGCAGCCTCTGCATATTAATGCCAAATCGACCACCCGACAGCTTCACATATACCTACTCTAAAATAGTTGATACAATTTTAACTCCAGTTAAAATTACTCAGGAATTTGATCCATTGCTACCGCTAATCGACACGGTATCTAAAATGGATTTATCGCAACTAAGACAGGATGAAAATGAATTTTGGGGTGCATGGGATACCTGTGCCACTGGCACCCATATTAGCCAAAGGGTAGTAGATGCACTAAGTTTAGAAATTTCAGGGTTTAAGTATGTAAACCCTGCCGTTGGAGAATCTGTTATAAAACCAACTTATGATGTATCCGTCTATCTTCCCAATAATGTCTGTTTTCAAAACGTGGAGGTCACTCTTTGGGACTTTGACGTGGATGAGAGCGAAGATATTTTGGTAGGTATGGATATAATCTCAAAAGGCGATTTTGCCTTAACCAATCAAGAGGGAAAAACTAAGTTTTCCTTTAGACTTCCATCCTGCACCTCCATAGATTTTGTTTTAGAGCGAAAAAAAGAATTAGGAAATCCGGGAAGAAACGCTCCATGCCCCTGTGGAAGTAACAAAAAATATAAAAGATGCTGTGGGTTATAAGCAAAATAAAAACAATATTTGAATTTTGCATTTGCTCTATTGACGAATTAAAATACAGTGTGTATATTTATACACATGCCAGAAAGCAGCAAAGACATAATCAAACGGCTTGAAAAAGATGGCTGGAAAAAAGTTGCTCAAGCCGGGAGTCATTGCCAATACAAGCATCCGGAAACAAAAGGCCGGGTAACAGTGCCACATCCAGTTAAGGATTTGCCCATTGGAACTGTTCGCAGTATTTATAAACAAGCGGGGTGGAAATGAAAAACTATTTTGCTTTAGTCAGAAAAGAAAACGGTTCCTGCTACGGTGTAGATTTCCCAGATTTTCCGGGTTGCATCACGGCGGGAGAAACTGTAGAAGAAGCGCAGGCTAACGCGGTCTCTGTTTTAGATTTTCACGTTGAAGGAATGATTGAGGATGGAGAGCCCTTGCCTAACTCGACCTCAATAGATGACATTTTAAATGACCCTGAGAACAGGGATGGACTTGTTTTGGCTGTACAAATTCCTTTGGCCGACAAAAAGAAGAAAAAAAAGAGAGTAGATTTAACTATCCCCGATGACATTTTAAGGCAAGTTGACAAATATGTAGAACAAACTGAGGGAATAAATCGTTCCTCATTCTTTTCATTTGCAGCTTTACAAAGCATCCAGCGTGTGAGCCCACCTCGACTCGCAAAGGCTGCAAGACTAAAAGGCGGCAAAACAATCCGCTTGAAAAGCCGAAAAAAATCCAAATAGCTTGCAGTCTACAAAGCCCCTATTCCCACTCAAATTTTAATACAAAAGAGCCACTGCCCCCTTAACAAACATTTCGAAAACAAATAAAACTTCATCACCACTTAACTCAACACCACGCCCCTGAATTTCTAATTTCATTATACCCCTTTCTTTCATTGACTTTTTTTCACCTACCTTTATATTTAAAAATCATCCTAAAACTTAATTCGCTTTGCTATGAGTTCGCCTTCAGAACGTCGGTATAAAATTCTTATTGTTGATGACTCGAAAACCATCGTTGCCGTCATCAACAATATCCTGCAAAAGCATTACGAAACCTGTTCCGCAGAAAACGGACTGCGGGCGATCGAATCCTTCAAAAAAGAAAAACCCGATCTCATTCTCATGGATGTTGAAATGCCGGAGATGAATGGTTTTGAAGCCTGCAAAAAAATCAAGGCGCTCGATTCAGAAACCAACAGCTTCACACCCATCATCTTCATCACTGGCAAAGGCGATCTGGAAAGCATGAAAATCGGACTCAAAAGTGGCGCCGAAGATTATCTGGCAAAACCTTTTGAGCCGGAAGAATTATTGGCAAGGGTGCAGGCGGTTTTGAGAACTAAAAAACTCTACAACGAGTTGACGGAGGCTTACGCTTTCATTGAACGAGAACAGGATATCATCGCATCCATTCAAAAGAGCTTGCTTTGCCACACGCTTCCCGATATTCCCGGATTCAAATTTTTCGCCGATTACCAACCCTCTTCGAAAGCCAGCGGCGATTATTATGATTTCATTCGAATTGATAACGACCATCTCGGAATTCTGGTTGCCGATGTTTCAGGACATGGGTCTCCGGCTGCGGTTATCATGGCGATGATGCGTGTGGTCTTGCGATCCTTTTTATCGACCGTTCGATCTCCCAAAGAAGTATTGGAAAAAATAAACCAAAGTCTTTGCGACAATCAAAAATCGGGACATTTCATCACAGCTTTTTATGGGGTGATCCATTTGCCAACTCGATGCATGAAATATGCATCGGCGGGCCACAATCCTCCAATTCTCATTGATTATGGATCGGACCGGATTCTGGAACTTAAAACCGAAAAGGGTTTCCCGCTCATGATTCATTGTGATAACGCCTTGGACGAGAAGGAAATAGAACTCCCTCTCAACAGCAAGCTGGTCTGTTACACCGACGGGCTCACCGAAGCCCGGGGAATGGATCAGGAAATGTATGGCCTGGAGCGCTTAAAAAGCTATGCTCAAAAAATGGGCCAATCAATGAACGCTGAAAAACTGGGTTTGGAACTTAAAAATCACGTGCAAACCTACCTGAATGGCTGCGAATTCACCGATGATTTCACGCTGGTTATCCTCGAAATAGAGCCATAAATCGGACAACGCCAGCTTTCTTGATTAAATGAGCCTCCTTATGGTATAAAGAGGGCTTACCTGAACCCTTTAATATTGGAAAAGAACAACATGGCAACCGTTGAAAAACTGCAGGAACATCTCAAAACAACTCAGTCAAAACTAGCAGAAGCGACCAAAAAAGCCGATGCTGGCGAAGTTCGCAAACAGAAAAAGAAAACCAAGCGGCTGGCGCGCAAAGCATCTAAAATCTCCGCTGCCGAAAAAATGGTCGAGCTGAAAAAGAAAAAGAAAAAAGACCGTAAAGCCACCTCTGAATAGCAAACCGCTATAGGTAACAAGTCAGTTTAATTTCAAACCGACTATCGCAATTTCGCTTCTAGAAACAGCAAACATCCTTTTATTTAGAAGCTGGGAAATAAAGTTTCCTTAGAGAAACGCCTATGGGTTGCGAGGGCTACCTCGCCGAAAGATAAGTATGGATATTGAACATGTAGCCAAACTGGCCCGCTTGAAATTGACCGATGCGGAAAAAGAAAAGTTCTCGAATCAAATGGGAACCATCATCGAATACATCGAAAAACTCAGCGAGCTGGATACCAAAAACGTGGAGCCCACGGCTCATGTATTGGGATTGAATAACGTTTTCCGCGAAGATGTTCCTACGGAACCCCTCACACAGCAAGACCCGATTAACGATTCCCCCGCACATAGCAAAGGGCATTACGAAGTACCCAAAATAATATAATCCTATGCACCGCACTTCCATCACCCAAGCACGCGAACTACTGAAATCCAAAAAACTTTCTTCGGTCCAGTTGACAGAAGCCGTTTTTGCGCGCATTGATGCGGTGGAAGACAAAGTAAAAGCTTTTGCCCATTTGATGCGGGAAAAAGCTATGGAACAAGCCAAAGCCGCCGATGCAAGGATCGCCAAAGGGGAGGAGCAGCCTTTACTGGGTGTGCCCATCGCTTTAAAAGATTTGATATGTACCCAGGGCAGTCGCACAACCTGCGCATCAAAAATTCTCGACAAGTTTGTCGCACCCTATAACGCAACGGTTGTAAACCGTCTCAATGCAGCAGGCGCTGTGATCGTTGGCAAAACCAATATGGATGAGTTCGCTATGGGTTCATCCAACGAAAACTCATCACATCATCCATCTAAAAATCCGTGGGCTCTCGACCGAGTTCCCGGAGGCTCCAGTGGGGGTTCCGCAGCAGCAGTTGCGGCACATGAATGCATGGCTGCGCTGGGCAGCGATACCGGTGGTTCCATTCGTCAACCCGCTGGGTTTTGTGGCGTAACCGGACTCAAACCCACCTACGGGCGCGTATCCCGATTCGGACTCGTGGCTTTTGCATCATCTTTAGATCAAATCGGACCCATTACAAAATCCGTTGCCGATGCTGCAACTCTTTTGAATGTGATTGGAGGAAAAGATAATCAAGATTCCACTTCTGCCGATGTGCCTCTACCCGATTTCACTCAAGCCTTACAAAAAGATGTTACGGGTATGAAACTGGGCATCCCAAAAGAATATTTTACCGGTGGCATGCAACCTGAAGTTGAAAAAGCCGTGCAGGAGGGAATTCGCACACTTGAATCTTTAGGTATGCAAACAGTTGAAGTGTCTCTACCGCATCTCGACTACGCTGTCGCAGCCTACTACATTATTGCTTGTGCCGAGGCCAGCACCAATCTGTCTCGATACGATGGGGTCAAATACGGCCACCGATCAAAAAAGTCTGACAACCTGATTAATATGTACGAAAACACTCGCGAAGAAGGGTTTGGAGAAGAGGTCAAACGCCGCATCATTTTGGGAACCTTCGTGCTCAGTTCAGGTTACTACGACGCCTATTATTTAAAAGGCCAACAGGTTAGAACCCTTATAAAACAAGATTTCGAAAACGCATTAGAAAAATGCGATGTCATCGCAGCGCCGGTCACACCTTATCCCGCATTCAAACTTGGGGAAAAACTGGATGACCCTTTGCAGATGTATCTGGCAGATATCTACACAATCTCTGCCAACCTGGCGGGCATCCCGGCAATGTCAATTCCTTGTGGATTTGTTGGGGGAGAAAATCTTCCCATAGGATTACAATTGATGGGCAAGCATTTTGATGAAGCAAACCTGATCGCGGTCGGGCACAAATTTCAGCAAGCCACCAGCTTCCACACCCAACAAGCTCCGCTATAATATCGCCCCTGTTTAGGAACAGGGGGAAGGTAATTTAAACCCCCTGATTAAAAGCAACCCCCTCAATCCCCCTTATCAGGGGGAAGATTATTATCTACTTTCAAATCAAAGTTCAATCTTCCAATCCTTTAAGGCGTCGATCGAAGGGTAGTGGGTGAGATCGAAGTGGATAGGGGCAATTGAAATATATTTTTTAGCTATCATCACGCAGTCGGCACCCTCTTCCGTTTCCTCAAAAAGCATTTCTCCGGCCAACCAGTAATAAGTTCTGCCACGCGGATCCTTCCTACAATCGAATTCTTCTATCACCCGCGACTTACCCTGCCGAGTAATAGCCACTCCCGCAAATTCTGATTCGGGAACTGGAGGCACGTTGATGTTCAAAACCACTCCATCAGGCAAACCTTTTTCAAGTAACTGTGGAATCAGTTTGCGAATGAACTTTGCAGCGGGATTGAAGTCTGGGTTTTCATAAGTGTCCAGAGAAACAGCAATGCCAGGCACACCCATAACCATCGCTTCGGTGGCAGCAGAAACCGTACCTGAATAAAGTGCGCATATACCCAGATTTCCACCCTGATTGATTCCAGAAACAACCAGCTTAGGAGCTTCCTCCAACAAAACCGTGATGGCAAGTTTGACACAATCTGCTGGAGTTCCATTTACTGCATAACCTATGAACTCGCCCTCCTCCTCCACTCTTCTTACCTTAAGAGGTTCGTTCAGAGTTATTGCATGGCCCATCGCGCTTTGTTCTGTTTCAGGTGCGACAATCACAACCTCGTCCAAGGACAGGAGTTCTTTACGCAAAACGCGCAAGCCCTCGGCATTGAATCCATCATCGTTACAAAGAAGAATCATAAAAAAAACCTTTTCTATTACCGGTCCGCCGGCACAAATAAAAATAGGGCGTCACCGAATCGGAACGCCCTATTTCCATATTATATACAAAGCCCCAAAGAGGACTTAGTTGTTCTTTTCGAAATACTCTTTTGATCCTTTAGGATCAGCCTTCATTCCATCAGAACCTTCACTCCAGTTCGCCGGACAAACTTCTCCGTTTTTCTCGTGGAATTGAAGCGCGTCAACCATTCGCAAAGCTTCGTCAATATTTCTGCCAAGCGGAAGGTTATTGATCAATTGATGCTGAACCACGCCTTCCTTATCAATAAGGAACAAACCACGGAAAGCGATTCCCGCTTCGTGCATGACGCCATAATCGTAAGTGATTTTCTTGTTAATATCTGCAACCAGTGGATATGCAATGTCGCCTATTCCGCCCTGCTTACGATCGGTATTTCTCCATGCAAGATGTGAGAAATGACTATCAATAGAAACCCCAAGCACTTCTGTATTCCTTTTCTTGAAATCTTCCATTTTGGTGCTGAATGCAATAATTTCAGTAGGACAAACAAAAGTAAAATCTAAAGGATAGAAAAATAAAATGACATACTTTCCTTTATAATCAGAAAGTTTGATTTCTTTAAAACTGCCATCAGGCATTACCGCTTGCGCTGTAAAGTCTGGTGCAGGTTTCGCAACTAATGCAGACATGGTTAACTCCTAAAAATAGAATCAGTAATATATAGTGGCTTACTCTACCATAGTTTTCCAGACGCATTCAATTGTCATAAATCAGGAAATTTAGTGCCTATTCTTGACACGCCTAAACCCTCTTCTTACAATGACAAACGTGCTACAGCAATGATTTTTTAAAACCCCGATCAGATCGGTAAAATATATTATGGAAATTTTGTTTATGGGTACGGGTACTTCCACAGGCGTTCCATCCCTGTGTTGCACCTGCGAAGTCTGCCAGTCTGAGGATATGAGAAACAAACGTCTGCGCTCCTCCATTCTGGTAAGAAAAAATGGTCATACGATTCTAGTAGATACATCGACTGACCTCAGGCAGCAATGCCTACGTTACGACATCAAAAATATTGATACGGTTCTATACACCCATCATCATGCCGATCATGTTCACGGCATTGATGAACTGAGAAGTTTTAACTTTTTTAATAAAACCGCCATCCCCTGTTACGGAAACCAAAACACTCTGGATAATTTGAGAAAGAATTTTGGCTATATATTTGGTAAAGCAGAGCAGATCGGCGGTGGCATCCCACAAATAATTCCCCACACACTCGAAGACAAAACCTACCAGTTTGGAGATATCTCAGTCACACCGTTGGATATTCAGCATGGAAACTTGATCATCAATGGATTCCGTTTCCACGATTGCGCTTATATAACCGATTGTAGCGGTATCCCCAACCATACGATGGAAAAGTTAAAAGGATTAAAACTGCTCGTCCTGAATGCATTAGGATTCAAGGACCATGCGACGCATTTCAATCTCAGTCAGGCATTGGAAGCCGCAGAAATCATTAAAGCTGAGCGAACCATCCTGACGCATATCAATCATCAATTCGATTTTGAAAAAGTCTCTAAAGACTTGCCCGATGACGTAGAACTCGCCATCGATGGGATGCGCATAAAATTCTAGCGCTCAGTAGAATTCTCTCCTCAGTTGGCAACCTTTCCAGAAGCATTTTGGTTTTATTTATTTCCGGAATCATGACTCTTTAGCTATCCTATACATGGCTATGGTTATGGGCCATAATGATACTCAAGAATTTTCACCCAGAGGGAAATCAGGTGAGGTTAAAAACAATTCTGCAATAGAGGATTAAGGGTTTGTTGGCCCCGGGCTCAACCTTTATCCAAAAGAGTTACAGCGGAAAAAAATCTCACCTAAATAGTTTTACACAACCCAAAATTGAAACAATATCATGAAAAAAAATATTATAAGTTTGGCATTAATCGTCCTGGGGCTTACAGCCTGCTCTGAGAAATCCGTGAAAACAGCACCCGATGGCTTCAAATCTGGGCAGCAAGTTTATAATAAAGTTTGCGGAGCCTGCCATGGTGTTGACTTGATGGGGAATTCCGCTGTACCTGCATTGATGGATGACCGTTTCTCACCTGAGCGGTTTTCAGATGACCAAATACGAAACACAATTATAAACGGTTCGCAATCCAGAGTTATGCGCCCACAAAGAGGTAGAGTTTCAGATTCAGAAATAGAAGAGATCATCAAATACATTCGCTATTCCCAGGAAAGCAAAAATACGAATCAAAAATAAAGAATTTTCAAGCAAACTTGAAACAGGAGAAATCCCATTTTTGCCATCTATGATGTTGAGGGTCGAAAATTTCACAACACCTTGGAAAACTTACGTAAAGTAAGAAAAATTCAAGCCAATCAAAAGCTAGACTCTCCAACCATAGAAAATCAAGACGACACTCATCCTGCTCTTGAAGCCAAAGTGCCGGGCAATGTGCTGAAATCCTACAGAGAAGCCGCCCAGTTCACAGAACGCGAACCGATTTATCACGCCTACCAACTAATGAGTCATCCTGTTACCACAGTTCCATTGAACATGGATATTCTTGCCGCCAGACGATTTTTCCAAAAACAGGGATTCAACCAAATGCCGGTTTTAAGCGCCCAACATCGTATTGCCGGTATGCTTTCTATAAAAGACTTACTACAGTTCATTATTATTGAAGACGGAAAAGTGCGGAACTTAAATGATAAAATCGTAGCAGATGCTATGTCGAAAGAGGTTATTACCGCACACCCCGTATCAGATATCCGCCGCATTGCCCAGGTGATGCAGGATTATCGTCTCCACTGCGTGCCAATTGTTGATGATCAAGATTCGCTAGTGGGAATTGTGTCACACAGCGATATTCTTCGATCTGTAACCAATGACCCCCCGTTGAATCTGTGGACTTAAAGAGAGTCCGGACAATACCGATAGCCATGACTAAAAATTTAAAGTATTTCTCAGGGATGTACTCCTTGTGTTTTCTCATGGCATTTTTTCTGAGTGGTTGTGCCAGTGTTCCAAAAAAAACATCCCCGGAGTTAAAAGTAGTCCCCTATGTGGATATAGATCGCTATCTGGGAAAATGGTATGAAATAGCCCTTTACCCCAATTGGTTTGAAGAGGGATGTTTTCGCTCCACTGCGCTCTACGAAAAATTAGAAAACGGACAAATAAAGGTGACCAATCAATGTCGCATGCACGGTGCAAATGGGGATTTGAATGAAGCCATTGGCATAGCCGACATAGCTGACAGCAAAACCAATGCGAAATTAAAAGTTCAGTTTTTTTGGCCTTTTAAGGGGGATTACTGGATCATTGATCTGGACAAAGCATATCAATATGCCATCGTAAGTGAACCGAACCGACAATACTTGTGGATATTGAGCCGGTCTCCAAAAGTAGATAACCAAACCCTAGACACATTGAAAGAAAAAATTCGTAAAAAAGGATTTGATCTGAGTTACTTAATAATGACTCAACAGTAGATTTCAATGCCAGCAATAACGATTCAAACCATCTAGTCCGAATGCCCCACATATCAATTATCCATTCGACTTTGAATAAATACCCCAAGGTTTACCCGCCGGTGAGAACTCGCCATTTATTAAACATATACTCTTATACTGAAACCCACACTCTGGTATAAATAATGGTATCTGTTCAACCCACTTTTTGATTAAAAGGAAAATTTAAATATGACAAGTCGTATCGGTTTTGTAGGTGTGGGCCGCATGGGTGCCAATATGGCACGGTGTCTCAAGGACAAGGGTTTTAGCA
>JAJDAV010000176.1 GCA_029261695.1 Nitrospinaceae bacterium
GAGTCATGATGGAATCCAAGCCTGAAAAAACTACTGGACGAAATAACCTCTACAAAATTCTAAATGAATATTTAGATCGAAAGATCCAAAAAGATAAGGATAAGATTGTAGAAAAATATTTTAATGTAAACTCCCAGGAAAACTTGTTGAAAAGTTTTACTGTCAATAAGCCTGGGATTATTCCTCCAAAGAAAAAATAACCTGCCTTTTTAAAGTTTAGAAAAATTAGAGTTTCCCTGTTTATTTCCTGCCTTCTTTGCCCTTGTTATGGTTTAATAATTTAAAGCCACTATTTCTGGGGAAAATATTTGTATGGTAAAAAAAATATGTCTTCTGATCGTTCTAATTTCTTTGGGGTGTTCCAAAGGTCCACTTTTCGAGGAATTTTCTCATAAGGGCGAAAAAGGGGAAAGAGAATTCCTGGTGGATTCTCAAAGATGCGAAAAAGAAAAAAATAAACACAGTAATAAAATTCAAGGTCGTGAGTTTGGATTTGAAGGTCAGGATACAGGCTATTTGGGATGTATGAAGTTAGAGGGATGGAGTAAAAAATCTATCTAAAGATTGTGGGGGGATTAAATTGAGTATAAGACTCAGTCTTTTTGTTTCCAAGCTTTTTGGATGGCTGCTGTTGGTTGATGGACAAGGTGGCACATTTTGCAAGAGCGTTTATTAATGTAGGCAATATTTTTATTAAATTCTTCTTCCGATGGCTCACCTGTTGCAAACCCTTTCTTGATTTCCTGCAGGGAGTTTAGAATATCTTCCCCAACAAAAAAGTCTTTTACTGAAACTGAACTTTTGGTCCACTCTGTGACATGGCATTTTGAACAAACAGATCGTAAGCTTGTGATCCTTTTTGTGAAAATGTCCAGAGCTTTCCAAGCTTGCTGGAAATCATTTTGCTCAAAATTTACGCTTATTCTTTTCAGGGAATCAGATAGCTTCCCCATGTACTCTTCGTAGCTAAGTTCTTTCTCCTCGTGAGGGTCTAAAACTTTTATAGTTTCGGTTGATGGCCAATGGTAGCGAACCCAAACGCTATTGTTGTTTTTCATATGGCAGTGAGAGCAGGTTTTCTCTAGAGCTTCGGTGGCTGTTCCTAGCTTTTCCATGTTTTTCGTCTGAACACTTTCCTTGAGTTCATTGGCTGCTTTTAAATTAAACTCCTCTTTCCATTCCGGAATCATTTTGGATGCTTTTTGGTAGGATTCGAAAAAAAGCTCTGCATTTTTTTCAGCCACATTCCAGTTTTTTTTGTCGAGGCTCACTGAAATTGCAGAAAAAGCGGTGCTCATTTTTTGCATTTGAATAATCCAATCAGAGACCTTTCCAGTTTCGGCGTAATATTTATCCATGGATTTTGGTGGAGGGGTAACAAGGAAATCAGAAGAAAACGCGGGTGAGAGGGAGGATAAAGTAAACGATATACCGACAAAGGCCGCAAATATAATTCTTATTATCATACTTGTTCTAACTCGCATCAAATTATTGGGGTAAGGAATTTGATTTAAGGAGAGAGTAGCCGTGTATTCTTAATATTTTTAGCACTTGATGCGGTAAAAATATTTGCCCAATTTAAACGGACTTCCAGAACGTACCACTCTTAAGAAGCATTTCATTTTATCTTCGGCTAAGCCATCGAATACTTGTTCTTTGAAATCTTGGTTGGAAATATCTTCCCAAGTATTGTGGTTTGCTGATCTTTCCAGAGGGAATGCTGAGATATCCTCCATTTCAATATTATTTTTATCTTTCATTAAACCTTATTTGTAATTTTTAAGATGCTTTATTATATTAGAGAATCCTGTTAATCCTAACGGTTTTTCACTGATGTTATAAGCCTTTTTTAAGGGCTGTCGCATCCATAAAATGGATTGTTTATGCTTTTGGTGATTGATGTAGGAAATTCAAATAATGTAATCGGACTGTTTTCTGGCGAAAAGCTTCTCACACATTGGAGAATTCGCACAGAATGGAATCGAACTTCTGATGAGTACTGGGTTCTGATTAAAGAATTTATTTTGCTTAACAATGTAGAAACAGAGACCATAGACGACATTGTAGTTGCTTGTGTTGTTCCTCCTCTTGTTCCTATATTGCAGGGAATGGCGAGAAAGTATTTTTCTTGCGAACCTTTAATTGTTGGGCCAGGGGTCAAAACGGGGATTTCGATACTTTACCGAAATCCTTCTGAAGTGGGTGCCGATCGCATAGTAAATTCTGTGGCCGCTTTTGAAAAATATGGAGGGCCTTTAATTATTGTCGACTTTGGAACTGCCACAACCTTTGATGTTGTGTCGAAAAAAGGTGAATATTTAGGCGGTTCGATTTTTCCAGGAGTCCAGATTTCTCTTGAGGCGCTTTTTAAAAACACCGCGAAACTTCCTCGCGTAGATATGACTTTTCCAGAGAATGTGATAGGGAAATCAACGGTTGAGAGTCTGCGCTCTGGGGCGGTCTATGGTTTTTCTGGAATGGTTGAAGCATTAGTGAAACAAATAAAAATTGAGCTTGGGGAAGACGCCCGCGTTGTTGCCACCGGAGGAATTTTAGAATGGATAACCACCAAAACTACGGTTATTGATACTGTGGATCCATTTTTAACTTTAGAGGGGTTGAGAATAATTTATGAAAAAAATAAGTAACAATAACTGAATGTGGCACAAAAAAACCCCGGCTATCCCAAACGCAGTGTTTTCAGTAAGAGGAGGAGACCGAAAACTGTGAAATTTGGAGTAACCGGGGTTTGTAAACCTTTTAGGCTTTAATCGCCCGAGAACTTTTGTGAATAAAAAGTCGTACCATTCTGTGGTCATCTTCAATGTCGGAAATTTTGCAGCCTTGGCTTTTCGCCCACTTTGAAAAATCCTCTGTGAAGTTTTTTTTCTTATCGAC
>JAJDAV010000177.1 GCA_029261695.1 Nitrospinaceae bacterium
TTTTGCCGACGGTTACGATTCAAAATTGAAGCCTTTCTTGACCAAGGCTGGGAAGTGCATTACTTAGCCGTTGAGCCTTATCCATACACTCACCCAAATTTAAAACCGCATATCCTGTCGACACCCATGTCGAATCACAATTCCTTTTTATTCTGGGCCTATTTTTTTTCCGTCATTCCTTTTTCCCTCATAGGGCTAGGAATCAAAAATAAGATCAACCTGATCACTACATGTTCTCCCCTTTATTCTTTTTTTTGTGGACCGGTAAAATTAATTCTGCAAGTACCTTTGTTAACTTTAATATTTATAAAGCCAAATTTTCATACTGAATGGAAATCGGGTTTAGGGGTCTTTAGATTTTTTGAAAGTATGTTGGAGCGATTGGGTTTAAGATGGTCGAATCTTTCCCTCGCCAATTCCTGGGGGAGTGGCACATCGTGGAAAAACAAATACGGGAAGGATGGAAAAAACATTAAAATTCTTCCCAATCATGTAGACGAACCTTCCTTTGACAAACCCAGTCAGAGAAAAAAAATACTTGATGAGTTTTCTTTGGAATCAGATGCTTTTATAATCTCGAATACGGGGCTCCTACAGAAACGAAAAAACCTCGATTGTTTGATACATGCCCTTGCAGAAATAGAAGACAAAAAAGCTATAGTTTTATTGATTGGAGAGGGAGAAGAAAAGGAATCCCTAAATCGTTTAGCAGATGAAAAAGGAGTATCTGACAGAGTTATTTTTACAGGCTGGAGAAAAGATGCCAGGGAACTAGTTCAAGGGTCAGATATCTTTGTCTTCCCTTCTTTCAGGGAAGGAATGGCCGAGTCCTTATTGGAAGCAACAACATGCCAGCTTCCTTGTCTTGTAAGTTCTATTTCGGAAAATACAGACGTCATTCAAAATGTTGAACAACATTTCCCACCGGACTCTCCAGAAATTCTTGCGAAAAAAATCAATCGGTTGATAGAGGATAAGGATTATTATCGAGAGCTTTGCAACTCAACAAACGAAGATAAAAAGCGGTTTGTTTTTGATTGGAATGCAAGATTTATGAAATTTGTGGATGAGCTAATAGGGAAAGGTTAAGCCCGTAAACGATTCACATACTTAATAGTCTCAGAGGAATATTTTCCTGTAATTTGGGGTAAGACGGCAGCCACCTGATCCCATTCCTTCACATCCCCCGCTTTTTCTATTGCCCGGCCAATGTTTCCCATTCCTGCGTTATAAGCACCAGCAGCAAAATTCCAGGCCTCCTCTTTGGGAATGTCTTCTTTAATATACTTGTCATAAAGTTTCCTTAGATACCTTGCTGAAGCATCCAAGTTAGATTCGGGATGTAAAATAGATCCTACTGAATGGTCTTCTTTTAAGTCAAGTCCCAGTTCTTTTGCTGTAGGGGGCATCAACTGGCCGAGGCCCATAGCACCTCTAGAACTTCTAGCGTTAGGATCAAACCCTGACTCCGTTTGAATTAATTTTTGAAATAATTTTTCAGGAACCCTATTTTTATTTGCAATTCGATTAGCAAGTTCAGTTAGTGAACTTTTAGTTTCAGATAAAGAACTAGGCTTAGAATTTACTACCTCTTGGTAACTTTGAAGTACCTTTTGAGTTTTAACATCTAACTTTGACATAGAAGGATTTTTATTAAAATTCAAAAACACTTCAGAGAAGTTTGGAGTTTTTATTCCAGAAATGGAATTCGATTGAGAAGGACTCCAAGCTTGAATCATATTTAACTGGTGTTTTACCAAAAGAGAATAAAAATCACTCTTTGAGAATTTTTCTTTTGAGGTCGGGGCAGCAGAGCTAATAGCTGATTGCATTTTCTCAATTATATTCAAATCCAGCATTATCTATCCTATGGCAAATTTTTGACATATAACCTTCTTTTAATAGAAAAAGCAAGCTGCGTGCCAATGGGATATTTACAGTTACCCATGCCGATAAAAGTTGTTTTTTCAAGGTTTAATATAGAAAATAATTCCATCTTGTAGTAAGGTAACCCCAAAAAAGCCATTAAAGGCAGATAATCAGGAACGGGGAGCCTGGATATCCAAATCGACACTGGAGATCTATTATGGACATCCTCGAGCTGCTTGATGATGATTTACCCATTGCCTCTCTTCCTAGCGTTTACCATCAATTCCAAGATGCTATCGCGTGTGACAACACTTCCTTTGCTAAAATTGGGGAAATCATTCTCTACGATAGTGGCCTTACCGCCCGATTACTGAAAATCGTAAATAGTGCCTATTACAGTTTCCCTGAACCCATAGAAAAAATTTCGGATGCAATACTCGTGGTTGGAACAGAGCAACTGAGCTATCTCGTACTATCCACAGTTGTTACGGACAAGTTCAACACTATCCCTGAATCAGTATTAAATATGGAGTCCTTTTGGCAACACTCAATTGCATGCGGGCTGATTGCAAAAGAACTTGCTTCTTTAAATAAAAACTTGGAGCCAGAAAAGTTTTTTATTGCGGGAATGCTTCATGATATTGGGCAAGTTATTCTTTGCACAAAACTTCCATTGTTGAGCATGAAAATCTTATTGGATCTTCAATCACAAAATGAACAAATTGATATCTTAGAAAATGAAGAATTGGGTTTTGACCATGCTGAATTGGGTGCAAGGCTTTTAAAAAAATGGAATCTTTCTGACTTCCATGTAGAAGTGACCACATTTCACCATCAACCCCACCGAGCTCCAAATTTCTCATTTGAGGCATCGATAATACATTTTGCAGATGTTTTAGCAAATTCGATGCAATTGGGAAGCAGTGGAGAAAAACCCGTTACATCTGATTTAGAAGAAAAAATTTGGGAAAGCTTAAATTTTTCAGAGCAGATCAGTCTTTTCCATTTAAAGGAAAAAATTACTGAGGCCTATGATGAGACATTAGATCTGTTTCTTCAAACCGCCTAGCCTTTTTTCTGTATCAAGCCAAGCCTACGGCTCTCGCCTGCTGATCCGCCAGATAAGAACTGCGAACAAGAGGCCCGGATTCTACATGAGCCAGCCCCAGCCCCTCCCCTATTTCTTTATATTTAAGAAATTGATCAGGGTGAATAAACTCGACCACTTCAAGGTGACGTGGCGAGGGACGAAGGTATTGCCCTAATGAAAGAATTTGACAACCCACCCCAACCAAATCTTTCATAGCTCGAATCACCTCTTCTTCTTTTTCCCCCACCCCCAACATGAGGCTGCTTTTAACGATCATATTATTTTTATATGCCGCGGTTCTTAGAGTATCCAGTGACCATGAATACCGACATTGAGGACGGATTAAGGACTGCAGAGACTCAACTGTTTCAAGATTATGTGCAAGAACATCAGGAGCTGTTACACAAATTTTTTCAACCAGATTCATCTTCCCCTGAAAATCAGGGATCAAAGTTTCAATTTTCATTTCCGGACATTTTTCGCGAATACACAAGATGGTTTCAACCCAATGTGCTGCGCCACCATCCCCAAGGTCATCCCTATCAACAGAGGTAATGACAGCATATTGGAGGCTTAGTTTAGAGAGCGTTTCAGCAATGTTTTTAGGTTCATCAGGATTAGGAGAATTCAAATTACCAGTAGCAACATCACAAAACCTACAAGCACGACTGCAAGAGTCGCCAAGTATCATAAAAGTAAGTGTTCCTGCATCCCAACATGTACCAATATTAGGGCAGGAAGCAGACTCACAAACTGTATTCAAGCCATATTTCTGAACAAGCGATTTGAGTTTGAAAAATTTTTTGGTTCTAGGCAGTTGTGCTTTTAACCAATCCGGTAATCGTTTGCGCTGTGGCTCAATTATTTTTTCTGACATAAATTTTAGGTGAACGAAAAACGTATCAAGAATATAGTATAATTAGGTTACTGAGAAGCAGCAAGGCTCCTTCCAAGCAACTTGCCAAAATTTTTGTTTTACAACAGGTTCTTCTTACCCAATGTTTTTTAAAATTATAGACAAATATATCTTTAAAGAACTCCTGAAGCTTTTCATCATCAGTACCGGTGCATTGACAACCATTTTGTATCTCGATAAATTTTTATTTATGGCTGAGATGATCGTAAACCGTGGTGTTTCGTTTATCGAAATGGTAATGATGATGGCTTATATTTCCCCTGCATTTCTTGCTTTAACTATCCCTATGGGTGTTTTATTAGCCTCCGTAATTACCTTCAATCAGTTTTCAGCGAACAATGAATGGGTCGCTATGAAAGCCTGTAATTGGAGCTACCTGGAACTAATGAAACCCGTAGCCTGTTTTGCAGGCATGGCTTACCTTCTTGCGAATATTATTATGTTTTGGGCTTTGCCTTGGGGAAACCAATCATACAAAGTTTTAATATACGATATTATTAAAAACCGAGCAAATGTTGATATTAAACCAAATATCTTCAACAAAGATTTTAAAAACCTCATTCTTCTTGTAAAGGATAGAGATCAAAATTCTAACCTAAAAGGTGTGTTTATAGCCGATACAAGTCATACTGAGGCTCCTCAAATTATCACATCTGAAGAAGGCGTTATTTATTCCAACCCTGAAACGCTAAAAATTCAATTAAAGCTTAATAAGGGAACAATTCATGAGTTGAGCAAGGAACGTGGGAATTATCAGACCTTAAACTTTGATCGATATGACATCACCTTGAGTTTGCCTGAAACTGAAAAATTAGAAAAAAAAGCACTGGTGGGTAACCGCGAACTCTCACTCAAAAAAATCAGAGAAAAAATCAGAGAAAACAAGAAAAATGGTTTGCCGACATCGGGAGCAGAAGTTGAAATTAGCAAGAAATTTTCCCTACCCTTTACCTGTTTGTTATTTGCTTTTTTTGGTGCCCCATTAGGGGTCAAATCAAGTCGCTCCGGAAAATCGGGCAGTTTTGGAGTTACCGTATTGGTCATTTTGCTTTACTATATCGCTTTGATAATGACACAAAACCTGGGCCGAATTGGCGAGCTACATTCATACACTTCGGTGTGGATTCCAAATATCATTCTTCTGGTTCTAGTTATTTATTCCACCTATAAAATGCAAAGGGAAAGACCCTTCCAAACACTGGGGAAAATAACCGATTTACTTATAACCCTATACGAAAAATTCAAAGGGCTTTTCAAAAAGAATATTAAGCCTATAAAGCCCGTTAAAAAAGTGAAAATCAATCCGGCATCTCTTGATGTCATATCAAAAATGAGAAAAGAAGCGGATAATAAAAAGTAAGCACCCGCTTCGAATAAAAATGTCCTGACTGGAGAATCAAAATGAAAACAGCAGAAGAAATAATGACCCGAAAAGTAGTCACCGTAAATAAAAATTTACCCATTAAAGAGTTATCAAAACTTTTTATTGAAAACCGGTTCAATGGTGTGCCTGTGGTGGATGATGACGGCAACGTTATTGGAGTAGTTACACAAGGAGATCTAATTGAACAAAACAAAAACCTACATATTCCTACCGTGATCGCTTTATTCGACGCAGTCCTGTTTCTAGACAACGAAAAGAAATTTGAATCAGATGTAAAAAAGTTAACAGGAACAAAAGTAGAAGACATCTATGAAAAACATGTTGTATCCGTTTCGCCCAAAGCCAACGTCAGCGAAATAACAACATTGATGGCAGAAAAGGATATCCACACCCTCCCCGTCCTTGATGGCGAAAAATTAGTGGGTGTAATTGGCAAACGAGACATCATTCGGGCTATGGCTTGATAAAAATCTACCCACCTACCGCAAACTCAGTATTTCCTTATCCTTTTGTTTTCATAGGATAACCCCTCGAAAACCACTGTTTTTCCGAACTTTTTCCTTGTCATTTTTGGCATACCAATTTAACATCCTGTCCTAAATGCATACTATTTATAAAATTTGAATTCTCATATTAATGGTGAATTCATTTAATTAAACAGATAGAAAAAATAATATTGGCTTCAAATTTAATTTGAATCCCTAAATTTTCTTTCGGAGGAGAAAATATTATGGCAAGTCCACGTTTTCAATCAAACCAGATTTTCAGGAGCTTAGTTATAACTATCACCATAATTACTCTTTTTCTGTCTGGATGCACCGGTGCATCCAGACGTGTCAATGTTTTTGACGAAGAAGCCACCGCATTTGGCCCCTTCCCACTAATGGAACGCTCTTCCTTCGAAAAAATTGATCTCGCATTAGAGTTGAATCCGGGCGGCAATCCGCTGGAAATTGATGAAGGTGGAGATGATCTAAAAATTCAAAAAGAAAACAAAGAAACATTACGCAATGCATTCAAAGTTTTTAATGAACTCAGCGATGACAAAAAAATGGTTAGACGAAACCAAATACAAGAACGGATCATCGCAGCATCAACACAACGTTGTAGTAATTACAAGCAATACTTGAATATGGTCGATGCGCAAACCAATTTCGGGCTGGGTACAGCAGCAGTCATAGCAGGTGCAGCAGGGGCAATTTTCACAGCTGCAGATACCGCCAGATCGTTGGCAGGAATCTCCGCTATATTCAGTGGAGTGCGTGCTGAATTTAATTCAGATTATTTTGCAAACAAAACCATTCAAGTGCTTACAGATGCATTTAGTAATAGAAGAAAAGAAATATACAAAACAATTTTGGTAAGTCAAAAAAGTAACATTACGCAATATAATGTCGAGGCCGCCATTAAGGATGCGGTTCACTTTCATAGCCAGTGTTCCCTTATAGCAGGTTTGGAAGAAGCCGCATTAGCAGTAGAAAGGGTAAATAACCCAGGGTTAAAGGAAGTAGAGCGTGCACTCAAAGTTGCTAAAAGAATCCAAAAAACCATGCATGCCCCAGAGAGCTTAAAATTAAAAGCACCAGAAAGTAACATCGTAACCGGAAAAGCAGGAAAAATAACCGTTGAGGAAGGTGGCCCTATAAAAACGGTAGAAACGGGCAACTTAAGAATCGCCACCGTAGCAAAATCCGAAGATAAAAAATCAATTCAAATCACTGGTGTATCAGAGGGAGAAACAACAATTAAAGCAACCGATGACTATGACAACGAAACAGAAATTAAAATAAAAATAGTCAACGCTTTCGAATTCCCAAAAGGACCGGATCCATATCTAGTAAATGAAAGCAAATCTTTTGCGTTTGACTTCGGAAGCGAAGCAAACAAACCAACCACGGAAAAGGAAGAAGTTTTAAAAGTAGAAAAAACCAAAGATGCTAATAACAAAACCTATGTAAAATTTTCAGGGGTTTTTCCAGGTGATTCTCTTGTAACACTTACCAATAAAGAGGGTGGCAAATCTGCAAAAGTACTAAAAGTTGAAAATAGTCTTGGGATAACAAAATCTAAAAACGCTATAGTTGTTGGAGAGAAAGGAGAAATTGAACTAGAGGAAGCAGGTGAAATTATTTCACCAACTAAATCCATAGTAATTGATTTCCCAACAGGAAAAAGCAATAAATTAATTCTTACTGGAAAAAGTCAAGGTACAGAAATTGTTACAATTGCCAACGGCAACAAAACTAAATTTGCAGCAATCAAGGTCACGGTTTCTAATCAGATTAAATTTGATAAAGAAAAGCTAACACTTGCCCCAGGCGAGGAAACTTCTACAACAATCATTTCAAGGCACTTAGCTCAGGATCCAAGTGATGGTAGTAACACAATAATAGAACCATCAAAGTTTACAGATTCTGATGGATCCGTTACGGCTTGGAGCGTTTTTACCATAAAAGCCAAACCCTCAGCTACAGTTGGAAAGCAAGACGTAATAATATTTACGGATGTTAATACTAAAGTTAAAGGTGCCATCGTTGTAACTATAAAAAAGAAGTAGTCTTAATAAATTGAGCACCTACTATTTCAAATCAAAAAGGTTTGAGGAGTGGGTGCTTTCAATTTAATTCTTTTACACATAGGAAGAACCTACTTTTTGAAAACGATTCTTACAAGTCTGTTTTACCAAAAGGCCAAACTTTCCATCGTCGTCCTGTTAATAAGCCTAATTAATCAAGGCTGTTTTCAGGGTCGGGTCATGTTTAACTTTAAAACTCCTACCAGCCTTGAAGATCCGGGGATTAAAAAGTTAAATATATTGAAGATGCTTGACCCAGAAGACAAAGCAAAATCTGGTAAAAATACCAACCTTAGCTACGAATCACTTCTAAAATCTTTCCAGGCGTTCTATCAGTATGATCCAAAATTATTGAGCAAAAATCGCAATAGTTTTCAAAAAACGGTTCAAACTGAATCTAAAACTTTTTGTAATAGTATAACCACGCTTTTACGGCCTAATGAAATCACATCAAACCTCTCTTTCAACATACGATGTTCTTTGCTGAACAAATTATTTCCTTCCACAGGAATTGGATGTCCTTTACTTCAAAAGAATAAAGTACTGTTCAACTCAATTCACAGAAATATACTTGCGGAAATTTTTAAGGACCCAAATCATTCCCCCATAGGTAGCATCCCAGTTAAAAACAGTGAGGATATTTCGCCACAAAAAGCAGGAATGTTGTTGGGAAATCTAATTGCAAAGGGAATTGAAGATAAACAGAAATTCATATGGAAAGAAATTATCGACAAACAAAAGCTCCCAATTGAGCAATATTCCATGGAAGCTGCGTTTAAAGATATTATGGCCTATCAATCAGCATGCACAGTAACTTCTGGTTTAGATTTTTCACAAAGATCAATCAAAGCTCAGGAGTTTAATCCATACTTCAAAGTCTTAGATTAGGCTGACAAAGGTAAGCCTAAACCAAGTGCCGCGGATAGAAAGAGTGCTATTACCAATCCACTATTAATTAGGCACCTAGCGATTATTACTCTTCTGATACTTCAGTGAAGATGAAATGAAATCTCGAAAAAGTGGATGAGGGCTCATCGGGGACGATTTAAATTCTGGATGAAATTGGCCGGCTAGAAACCAAGGATGATCTTCTAACTCGATAATTTCCACGAGATTACCATTGGGCGACAAACCACTTATTTTTAGCCCTGCTTCTTCCATTTGGATGCGGTACATATTATTAAATTCATAACGATGGCGGTGTCGTTCTTCAATTTCTCTTTTCCCATAAGCATTGTAAGCATTTGATTTTTTCCTCAATTGGCAAGGGTATTCACCAAGTCGCATCGTACCCCCCATATCCCCTTCAGCATTTTGATCAGGGAGGAGGTCAATAACCAAATAAGGAGAAGTCGTCGAGAATTCCGAGCTATTGGCATTTTTCAGGTTCGCAACATGCCTCGCAAATTCGATGGCTGCACAATGCATTCCCAAACAAATTCCGAAATACGGCACTTTATTTTCACGCGCAAATTGAACAGCATTTATTTTTCCTTCAATCCCACGATCTCCAAATCCACCGGGGACAAGTACTCCATCACATGCTGCTAATTGTTTAAGACCATCTTCACTTTCAAGTTCTTCAGCATCAACCCAATTAAACTTCACGGTGACATTATTTCCAATTCCGCCATGAATCAATGCTTCGGTGAGACTCTTATAGGATTCTTTAAGGTCCACATATTTTCCAACAATCCCAATTTTGACTTCGCCCGAAGGCTTTTGAAGAATCTGGTTAATTTTTTCCCACCGTGCCAAGTCGGGTTGTTTTACCTTCATTCCAAGTTTTTCAAGAATGATTTCCCCTAAGCCTTCTTTCTCAAGACTCAATGGAACTTCATAAATTGAACTCACGTCCATCGCCGTGATAACAGAGTTTGTGTCGACACTGCAAAACAGAGCAATTTTATCTTTCATTGCTTGAGACAATTTTTTTTCTGTTCGGCAAAGCAACACATCAGGTTGAATACCTATTTCCCTTAGTTTTTGAACACTATGTTGGGTGGGCTTGGTTTTCAATTCATCGGATGTTTTTATATAAGGCACAAGAGTCAGATGAACATATAGAACATCTTTAGGCTTTACCTCGAATCGAAATTGGCGGATTGCTTCAAGAAAAGGAAGGCTCTCGATATCACCTACCGTCCCACCAATTTCACAAATAACGACATCAACGCCTTCCCCAACCCCGCGAATATGTGTTTTTATTTCATCTGTAATATGCGGAATAACCTGGACAGTTGCCCCCAGGTACTCACCTTTCCGTTCCTTTTGAATCACATTATGATAAATTTTACCGGCAGTAACATTATTTGCACGACGCATTTTTGCATGTGTAAATCTCTCGTAATGCCCGAGGTCGAGATCCGTTTCGGCGCCATCATCGGTCACATAAACTTCCCCATGCTGGAAGGGGTTCATTGTTCCTGGATCAACATTAATATAGGGGTCGAGCTTCAATATTGTTATTTTGAGCCCTGAGCATTCTAAGAGACTGCCTATAGAAGAAGCGGCGATCCCTTTTCCTAATGAAGAGAGCACTCCTCCGGTTACAAATATAAATTTTACTTTTTTACCATTTTTCTTTTTATTCACTTACGATCCTCATGGCATTAATTTTCAAGGGAAGGAGCTAATTTTTTTTCAATTAATTCAATATCAGACTCAGAGTCTACGCCTATTGAATCATATTTCGTTTCAATAACTTTAACTGGATATCCATTTTCAAGAATTCTTAGTTGTTCTAATTTTTCGACTTTTTCAAGTTTAGATATAGGTAGTGCAGAATATTCCATCAGAAAGGTTTTTCGATATGCGTACAATCCTATATGTTTAAACCAGAGGGGCGAGGTTAAAGATATATCTGCATCCTCTGACCAATTATCACGATCCCATGGAATGGGAGCCTTTGAAAAATACAATGCGGAGTCGAACTTATCAACCACTACTTTTGTTATATTTCGACTTAGTAGTTCATCTGCATTTTGAATCAAAATTCGTAAACTGCTTACTAAAACTGAGGTGTCTTCTATAAGTGGCCTAACCACTAGATCAATATTCTGAGGTGGAATTAATGGTTCATCACCCTGCACATTGACCACAATATCACACTCTTTATCCTGGGCCACTTCTGCAACTCTGTCGGTGCCTGACTCGTGGTTTTCAGAGGTCATAATTGCCGTATCCCCATTATTATTTATCAGATCAAAAATACGGGAATCGTCGGTAGCGACAATCACTTCTGCAACGCTTTGAGCTTTTTTTGCCTGTTCAACCACCCTTTGAATCATTGGCACACCTGCAATTTTTGCAAGCGGTTTTCCGGGGAACCGCGATGAAGCCCAACGTGCCGGAATCACCACTAAAACCCTGGGCTCAGTAGGCATGTCGATTTATCAACCCTTTCCATATTGTCAAAAAAAGAATCTTGATATCGAATAGCAATGACCAATT
>JAJDAV010000178.1 GCA_029261695.1 Nitrospinaceae bacterium
GCATCAATCATCTTACAGCGTCCCTCAAAATTCGACCCCTCATCAATTATCAAATGATAGGTAGAGATATCTCCTGTCAGGCGGCTGTCGTTCATCAAGGCAACCTTGTTTTCAGCAAACAAGTTACCCTGGATAGCCCCCTTATTAGTTACATTATGAGTTTTAATATTTCCTAAAACTTTTCCTGACTTACCCACAATAAAATGGCTGGAAGAGTAGATTTCACCTTCAAAATCTCCATCAAAATGGACAGCTCCCTTAACCCAGAGTGTACCTTTCAGGCGCACTCCTTTTTCAAAATATGAGTCCATAAAAAATCTCAGGCAAAATGTTCAGGTTTAAAAAACCAAAATTATCGGAATGATTAAAATAGTACCAAATAATTGAATAAGTTACAACCTAGACCTCTACCTATGAATCATAACAATGGATTTCAATGTTTCTAGTCTCACAGGTTGAAAAATTTTGAGTTTACTGATAGTTTGTTCTCTTTTTCAAATGAACCCAAAAGACGAAGGAAACAAAATGCGTGAAGATCGAGCCCTAAATGAATGCAGGAAAATCAAAGTAACAAAAAATTACATCATGCACCCGGCAGGCTCGGTTCTTATGCAAATGGGGAACACCAAGGTAATCTGTTCGGCAACGGTTGAAGAAAAAGTCCCTTCTTTCCTTCGCGGCAAAGAAAGTGGATGGGTTACAGCGGAATATTCTATGCTTCCCTCCTCCACCAATCGTCGTACCCAACGAGAAGCGTCACGCGGCAAACTGTCAGGAAGAACCCAGGAAATTCAAAGATTGATTGGTCGATCGCTTCGTACCGTTATCGATCTTAAGAAATTGGGCGAGCGAACCATCTGGTTAGATTGTGATGTCATTCAAGCAGATGGCGGGACACGTTGCGCATCCATAACCGGAGCATTCATGGCAACCGCATTGGCATTGAAGAAATTGAAAAAAGAGAAACTGATCGACGAGCTACCCATCATCGATTATGTCGCTGCTATAAGTGTTGGTATTGTAGAAGGCAAAAAACTCCTCGACCTGGAGTATATTGAAGACTCCCAAGCTGATGTAGATCTTAACGTTGTTAAAACAGGTTCTGGCGGTTTTGTCGAAATTCAGGGAACCGCAGAGCAGGAGCCTTTCGACGACAAACAACTCGATGGCATGCTCAAACTCGCCGACAAAGGAATTAAAGAACTCATCGCATTACAGAAAAAAATCGTTGGGGTTTAATTCTGTTCCATTGAAAAAGTTTCGGAATGTCATAGTTTAAGGTAGTTGTTAAATAAAAGGGCGGTTTAGGTGCCCCTTTACTCTGTTTTAATTTTCAAAGTCGAAAGTCAAGCTATCCCCTTTTTTAGGGTACGCTTGCTGAACCATTCGATAAAACTGATCCCATGTTCTTGATGCTCTCATCATTCCAATAATCCCGTATAAATGCTGTGCGAGTGCTTGATGCCCAACATCCTCAGTCAGCCATTGGTGATGTTTGGCTTTTCTTCGCCCAGCCTTAACTATGGGGTTCCTTTTCTCTAATTCCTTAACAATCCCAGGAGCTAATCTTTCGTAAATTAAATCCTTGGTGTATTTCCCGACTACTCCCGGCCTACTGACAGACATACCATTCCACCGCCAACCCCTCAGGCGAAACATCTGTTGATAAAACTCATCAGGAAATCTTTTAGCCCAAGCCGCCAATTCTTTTTCCAAGTATTTGTCAAGGATGGCCTGTAAAGCCCTCCGGTCTCGGATTTCCTGATAACCAGTTGCCTCATCAACTAACGCAACAATACCTACCTGAGCTAAGCCACGGACGATTAATTCACAAATAGTCGCAAATTTAAACTGCGGTTTATTCAGCGCATCAGCATCTCTAGCCTGTAAATAAACATCGCAAATCTTAGGCAAAATCTCAGCTTTATACCCATAGCTTTTTTTGCCGGTTATACTGTGAAAATTCACAGGAGTTATCCAGCCTGCTAACTCTTCGGAAACAAAGGGCATAAGGTTTTTTGCGAAGAAAAAAGAGGGGGATTTTTCCAACATATCCAAACCACCTATACCTCTGTTTGCGCGGCCTATGGTTTTTAATAATCCTTGGTGAGTGAGTACTCTAGTGCCATCTTCTAAAACAGCACAGGGAATAACCATATCGCCAATGTTCAGCTCTCCATTGTGTGTTGCCTTTAGAATTTTTTCTTTCACGCCAGACCCCCCAAAGCTCTTTGAACCGTCAAGCCAAAAGCATCGACATTGTTCCGCTGATTGAAGCGATATACAAATTCATCAATGTATCTCGGAAGGTGGTTCAGGCTTACTTTATGGAACTGGCCGATGATTCCACGTTTCAATATCGCCCAAAAAGATTCAATATTGTTGGTATGAATACTCCCATCAACATACCAAGTCTGATGATTAATGGTTTGATGAGGCATAAACTTCTTGATCCCCAAATAACCTTTATACTCGTCAGTGATGAGTACAGAATTTCCCGTGTCCACATTTCTGCGAACTAAAGTTGAAAGTTTTTTTGAGGTTAGGGCTTTCTTCTTTGCAACGCTAGCCTTTACCTTGCCGCCTCTTTCGATCATTCCTACAACTGGGATTTTCTTTGTCCCTCTGCCACGCTTCGAGGCACTATTAGGGTCGCCCCTTCTTGGTTTACCCCCAACATAGGTTTCATCTGCTTCAACCAAGCCCTTCAATAATTCTCTATCTAAAGTCTGGGACATCGCCTTACGAATCTGCATAGAAATTCGCCATGCTGTGTTGCGATTAACGTCAATATCACGAGCTAATTGTCGAGCCGAAATACCTTTTCGGGCATTAAGAATTAAAGAAATAGCTAAAAACCATTTCTGTAGAGGAAGGTGGGTACGATGAAAAATAGTCCCCACTGTAACAGAATAGCTTGATTTGCAATTATTACAGTGGTGCCTCCCCTCATTTGGCATAGCAGATGAGTTAAAGGACTGGCAATATACACACCTAGGCTTACCACCCCACCGAACACCCTCTAAATGGGCAATGCAGGCTTTCTCGTCTGGAAATAATTTGTAAATTTTCGTGATATTCATAAAAACTCCCATATAAAGTTGTTACCTTAATATAGGACAATATTACTACAACTAAAGAAACTTGTCAATATTTAACAACTACCTTAAACTATGACATTCCGAAAAGTTTTAACAGTAGTGCTTTTCTCAGATTGGCGTTTGTTCCACCACCATTTATGCCACTCCATTAATAATAGAATGGTCAATGCCAGACCTATTATTAACATCCACGAGTTTCCATTTACCGGCTGGGTTTTTAGAACCCGTTGTCCCCACGGATGATACATGGCTAGAACATGGATAAGAAATGCCCCCAAAACTCCAAAAAGTAAAATCGGGTTTTGCAGTGGAGGAATTTTAAAAGCAGACTTAGTTTCAGACCGGCAATTAAACATATGAACGTTTTCAAATAAAACCATAAGTAAGAGTAGCGAATTCCTGGCTGTTTCTTCTGGAAGGCCTGAGTCCAATAAATATTTGAAAAGAAAAAAACCTAAAAGCCCCACCCAAATGGCAACGATTAAAGAACGCTCTATCATTAAATGATTAAAAATAGGTTCTCGAATATCTCGTGGGCGTCGCTTCAACTCATCACCCTCACCCGGTTCAAATCCCATAGACACATCCTGAATCCCTTGAGTGACAAGGTTCAACCATAGCAATTGAACAGCTGTGAGGGGTAATGGCATACCTGTTGCCACAGCTAATAAAACCAGAACCACTTCCGCTGCCCCGGTCGATATCAACATAAAAATAACTTTGCGAATATTGTCATAGGCAATACGGCCCTTCTCCACACCTTTAACTATGGTGGCAAAATTATCATCGACGATAACCAATTCAGCTGCCTCGCGAGCAACATCAGTACCTGACTTCCCCATAGCAGCCCCAATATTAGCGGCTCGCAGAGCAGGGGCATCATTTACACCATCCCCCGTGACAGCCACAAAATTACCAGCAGCTTGCATTGCATTAACAAGTTCTAATTTTTGATTGGGAGCCACGCGTGCAAAAACACGGGCTTTTTTTACAATTTCCTGTTTTTTCTCAGGGGAGCTGTTTTGCAACTCAGTTCCAGTTACAACCTGTTCTGGTTTTAAATCCAATCCCAGGTTTCTGGCTATGGTAAAAGCCGTAACCGGGTGATCCCCTGTGATAATGGAAACCTCAATCCCAGCATCACGGCAAGAGGCAATCGCTTCTTTAACCCCTTCCCTCAGTGGATCAATCATTCCAGTAAACCCCAGAAATTCCAGTTCACCAGGTTCTGCAGGAGAATGACTTGAGTTCAGGGTTTCAATCCCTTGGGCAAATGCCAGAACACGGAAACCTTTAGCCGCCATTTCTTCTGCTGTTTTAAGAACCTGATTTCGATACTTTTCCTCGTTTCCTCCTTTACACATTGAAAGAACTTTCTCAGGGGAGCCTTTTACATAAGCGCGCACCTTTCCATCCGTTAGTTTGTGGAATGATGCTGCAAATTGATATTCAGGTTCAAAAGGAATCTGGTTTATCTGAGGCTGGTCTTCCAATAATTCTTCCTTCCCAATCCCGAGCTTGCGTCCCAAACTAAGAAGAGCAATATCCGTAGGATCACCACGATGCGTCCATTCATTGTTATGAACATGAAGGTCTCCTTCATTGCATAAAACTGCTGCGGTTATTAGAGATTCCAATTCCTTCAACTCTCTGAACGAATTTACTTCTCGACCTTCAAGAATCAACTTTCCTTTAGGAGCAAACCCCTGCCCAGTGACTTCACAAATCGGGCCATTCAAAAACCGAACTTCTTTAACCGTCAACTCATTACAAGTGAGTGTCCCCGTTTTGTCGCTGGCAATCATCGTGCAACTACCAAGGCCTTCTACTGCAGCCAGCCGACGGACGATAACCCCTTGCTCAACCATTCTTTTTGTTCCAATAGCCAAAGCAACAGTTAGCGCTACGGGAAGGCCTTCAGGGATAACTGCAACGGCTAACGCCACCCCAAACATAAACATTTCCAATAAACCATAGCCCTGAACAAGAACACCGAGCGTTCCCACAATCAGGATAACGACCATCACGATCCAAGCCAGGGTTTTACTAAACCGCTCCATGCGAATCATAAGAGGCGGTTTGCCAGAACCTGCATCCATCATCACTTTTGCCAGGCTTCCAATTTCGGTAACGTTACCCGTAGCAACAACAACGCCCCGGCCTCTTCCGCGCGCAACCGTTGAACCGGCGTAAGACATATTTTTCCTATCCGCAACCGGTATGAGCTCATCCCCAGTCCATTCCGATTTTTTTAACACGGGCAGAGACTCTCCAGTCAATAACGATTCATCTACCTCAAAGCCATGAGTCATCAACAACCGAAGGTCGGCAGGAACTCGATTTCCAGATTCCAACCAAACAATATCGCCAAGCACCAATTCCTCTGCTTCTATTTCATAGACTCGACCTTCACGCTCAACCATGGCGCGAATTTGCAAAAGCTTCTGCAATGACTGAGCGCTTTGTTCCGCTTTCCATTCCTGAAACCCACCGATGGCGGCATTTAAACACAGCACTCCAAAAATGAAACCGGCATCAATGGTTTCACCAATGAAAAGAGACACGATTGCGGCTACAGCCAAAATGTATACGAAAGGACTTTGAAATTGTCGAACTGCAATTTCCCACCCTGTCGGGGGGGTCGCCTGTGGAAGACGGTTTGCACCATGCAACTCAAGACGCTGCGATGCTTCCTCTTCTGAGAGGCCTTTTGAGGTGGTCTTTAATTCTGAAAACAGCGAAGCTTCAGTGTGAGTGTGCCAGATTTTTTGAGGGGAAATTGGAGTGGAAAGTTTCATTTCAATATAACCCCAAAATATTAACCACTCTTTTCGTTAATATCCGTCGGACTTTTCCCACTCAAATGCACCACATAATCTTCATCGTCGATGGTCAACAAGGGAAATCTATCTTTTTGAGTTTCGGTAGCGGAGCGTACACCTTCCTGGGGTCTGACTGAGGGGGTTCGTGTTTTAGGAACGACCGAAACTCGATCACCGGCTTTCCATTGTTCTGGTGCCCCTGCTTTGCGTTCGATGGCTATCACTAAAATATGATGGCTAGCAGGATTCCATCTGGAGTCATGCTTCCGGTTTTCCATCTTCCGACGCTCAGGCTCCACAATTCCCGCAGCCAGTTTGCGCCGTTCCATCAAACGCGTGTCCCTCACTCGCAAAACCATGCCTTCACTGGAATGAGATGATCGGATGCTTTGCGGCGACCCCAACCCCACACCCGCGGGAAGCGTCCAGTAGGGTGAATTGATCCGGCTTACTTGTTTTTCTGATTCCGATTCATTATTACGGTCTATGGGCGAAATCAACATAATTACGCTCCTAATTTTAAAAATTAACAGGACTTCTATATATAAAGATATCTATAATCACTCCCCTATTCCATAAATCCACAAAAACAAACTCCGATTTTTATACTTTTACGGGTAGCCCTATAATCCCTCCCCTTAATTACAATCATGTGATTTTTACCTCTGAGAAGTCTTTTTTATATTAACTAGCCCTTGTAAAATAATAATTAACCCTTACCCTAAATAAATGCTTTAAAATTTACCCTCTTAGGGTTAGGAAGAAAGTTAATAATGCATAGAAAAATCTCATATATTTTAGTTTTTATCTCTTTAATTTTACCAAATCCTCTCGCCGCAAGTGAGCTTTCTTGGACAGGATGTGGAATTACCAAACTCGCCTTTATGAATGAGGTAGCAAACGCATTTGAAAATAAAACCGGGCTAAAAATAAGACTTTCTGGAGGGGGTGCAACAAAAGGGATTCGCTCGGTTTCTGCAAAAACTACAGACTTAGGCGGAAGCTGCAGATTATGGCTGATTTTGCCAAATGGTACGACTCACCCTCATGAAAATAATGCCAGATTGATTCATGTGGGATGGGATGCTTTGGTTCCTATTGCGAACCCCAGAAACCCTATAAAAAATCTATCTATAACAGAAATAAAAAATATTTTAGATGGTGAACTAAAGAACTGGAATGATCTTAGCTGGCCAAATTCTGGGAAAATTATCCTATGCACACGAGAGGGCAATGAATCTGGAGTTGGTTTTATGGCAAGAAGGCTTTTATTTAATGATTTCAATTATAAATTTAAAGGGCGTTCGTTAGTTTTTAAATCCTCAACTTCTCTTGAACAAAAAATCGAAAGCTCGCCCCGCTCTTTTGGCTTGAGTGGCATTAGCTCAGCAAAAAGAAGAAATTTAAAAATTCTTTCGATAAATGGAATTTCCCCTACTAAAGAAAATATAGCGTCTGGAAAATTCCCTTTATATAGACCCTTATTTATAACGGCATCAAAAATTGAGCCCAGACCTGAAGTAGAAAAGTTTATAGATTTTATCAGAGGGGCTGAGGGGCAAAGAATAATATCCAATCAGGGAACTGTGAACCTTGAAGAAGGAAAAGCACTAACCGATCTGTGGAACAAAACTCACCCAATGCTAAAAATCCCATGAATTTTTCAATTCCCATCCCATGACAATCTGGAAAAAAATTGTATTCAGTGGCGCTTTTCTGATTTTTATTTTGCTATTTATTCAAGGAATAATGTTTGAAAAATTAGTAAATGATGAAATCAAGTCTGGGCTGGACCGCAAACTTAAAAATGAAATAGACAATCATGTAAATTTGGTTGGAAAATTCCTGATCGACATCCATGAAGACCTTGAAGTCATATACTCGCACAAGGCTTTAGAAGATTATTTCAACTCAAAATACTTTGATGATGAAAATGGGATGTTGGAAGCAGAATCCTCACTTGAAAAATTTTTCATCAAGGTTCAACAAGCGAAGCCTCAGTACAGAGAAAGCCTTCTCTCTACTATTGATAATGAAATAATTCTTCGCATTGTAAAGGGCAAACGTTCTGAAGAACCTACACTCTTAATTCCAAACCTGCCCCATGATAATTTACAGGAAACAACTTTCAGGTTGATTGAGTCCGAACCTGGAGAGTGGATTTTGCAAACGAGAAAAGCACTAAAGTATTTCGATCAAGTTGAAGGCTATATATTTCTGCACATGCCATTCACTCATTTAATCGAGCATGTATTTGATCACCCCAGCGATTTCAATAATCATTTCTTAATGGTTCTGAATGGGAAGAAAAGCGTCGCGGGGTCAGTAAATGTTACTCCAAATATTCAAGCAAACCTGCTTGATAATAATTTACCAGGCTGGATGATTTTTACTTCGCCTGTGCCAAAGCTTGATTTAAACCTAATTTTAGCTATTGAAGAGAAAGATGTTTACTCCCAAATTGACCTTTTGAAAAAATACGAAATGGGATTTTTAGTTGTAGCATTGGTTTTTTCTTTGATATTTTTTAATCAGGTTGCAAAAAAAATAACTCGTCCTATTACTAAACTTTCAGAATGGGCTCGTGAAATTCATAAAGAAAAATTGGACTCAACAACCACTCAATTCCCAGAAGTGGATACATCAAATGCAGAAACCAGGGTTTTAGCGGAATCGTTTCAAACTTTAATTGAAAAGATTATTGAGCAAAACGCCTCATTGGAAGATATTGTCGAAGAGCGAACTTTAGATTTGAAGCAGTCCAAAGAAGAAGCAGAAAAAGCAAATTTGGCAAAATCTGAATTTCTGGCAAGAATGAGTCATGAATTGAGAACACCAATGAATGCAATACTTGGCTTCACTCAACTTTTAGAGATGGATACCATAAACCCGCTTGTTGATCGTCAAAAAGAAAATTTGGCAAGTGTAATCTCAGCAGGAAAACATCTACTCGACCTAATAAATGAGGTCCTAGACCTATCAGCAATTGAATCTGGAGAATTGGGTCTCACCATTGAAGCCATCGACGTTATCCCCATTGTAGATAACGTAATTTCGATTTCAAAACCTCTGTCAGATCAAAAAGGGATATCCATTAAATATAATAAAACTCCAGATAGAAGCTTTGTTTCCAAGATTGATAAGCTTCGCTTCAAGCAAATAATTCTAAACCTGATTTCCAATAGCATAAAATATAATAAACCAAATGGTTCGGTGGTTATTTCTTTAGAAGAGCTACAAGGAAATACTTTGCGCCTGGCAATTAAGGATACCGGACATGGCATTAGAAATGAAAATAAGGAAAAAGTATTTAAACCTTTTGAGCGATTTGACTCTGATGTTTACCAAATTGAAGGTGCTGGAATCGGGTTGACCATATCTAAACACCTAATAGAGTTAATGGGCGGTTCTATTGGATTTGAAAGCACATTCGAAGAAGGAAGTACTTTTTATATCGACTTACCACTTGCTGAAAAAGCTATTCCACCTTATCAGGCTAAAGAAGTGCAGGAAGTTTCAGAAAAGTCAAACATAGTCAAATAGCACTCTGACCTCTTTTTGACCCATTTTTGATCCGGCTCACCATTTTAATAATTAGCCAGCCTTCTCTATTTAGGGGTATCTTTAATAAGCGCCCTATTCCATTCATTCATTAAATTTTTTACTTCAACCAAGGCTTTTTTGTTATCGCCTGATTGAGGAATATATTGAAGGAAAACCGCATCTAATATATAGGGAAAAAATATTAGAAAGGCTTAAATTTTATGACGAAACCAAACAAGAAACGGGTTGCCATCATGGGCGCAGCGGGCAGAGATTTTCACGCTTTCAACACCAATTACCGCGATAACCCTTCCTACGAAGTCGTTGCATTCACCGCAACCCAAATACCAGGGATCGAAAAGAAAATTTATCCACCCGCATTAGCGGGTGATCTTTATCCGACAGGTATTCCCATTCGCCCCGAAGAAGAGTTAATCGATATTATTAGGGAAGAGAAAATAGACGCAGTAGTTTTCGCCTACAGCGATGTGTCCCACGAATATATCATGCATAAAGCATCAAGCATTATCGCAGCCGGTTCCGACTTCTGGTTGCTGGGGACCGCCTCTTCAATGATCCCTTCAACCAAAAAAATAATTTCTGTTTGTGCGGTCCGGACAGGATGCGGAAAATCTCAAACCTCCAGAAAAATAGCGCAGATATTAAAAAATTACGGGAAAAATGTAGTGGCAGTGCGACACGCTATGCCCTATGGCAATTTAGAAAAACAAAAAGTTCAACGCTATAAAGTTATTGCAGATTTAGAAAAACACGATTGCACCATTGAAGAAATGGAGGAATACGAACCCTATCTCACCATTGGCATCCCCGTTTATGCGGGAGTGGACTACGAAGCCATTTTGCGCGAAGCGGAAAAAGAGGCCGACATAATAATCTGGGATGGTGGCAATAACGATTTTTCATTTTATCTGCCCGATCTTGAGATCGTCGTTGTCGATCCTCACCGTGTCGGTGACGAGCTAACCTACTTCCCCGGAGAAGTGAACCTTAAGCGGGCCCATGTGATTATCATTAATAAAATGGACTCAGCCGATCCCGAAAATATCCAACAAGTCAAACACAATATTGAACGCACCAATCCCAACGCTACGGTTATCGAGGCAGAGTCTCCTGTCTTTTGTGAACAGGCACAAAATATATCCGGGAAGCGGGTGCTGGTGGTTGAAGATGGCCCTACTCTAACGCATGGGGGTATGAAGTTTGGCGCAGGTACAATTGCTGCAAAACAATATGGGGCAAAAGAAATTATTGATCCACGGCCCTGGTTGACCGGAACTCTCATCGAAACTTTTGCAAAGTATCCAAAGATCGGAAAACTGCTACCAGCAATGGGCTATGGCAAACAACAAATGAAAGATCTCGAACAAACTATAAATAATTCAGACTGCGATTGCGTGGTCATTGGCACACCTATCGACCTGACACGTGTGATCCATATCGAAAAACCTTCGGTTCGAGTAACCTATGAACTGAAAGAAATTGGAACTCCTAACCTCGAAACAGTTTTAATACCTTTCTTAAAATAATATGACCAATGGAAAACCAAGTCTGCTTATAGCTTTAGGTGGCAATGCACTCAATGTTCCTGATCCTCTTCATGCTCACCAAAAGGAAGAGTTTGAAGTTGCCAGAAAAAGCATGAGCAATATCGTAGACCTGCTGGAAAATGAATATAACAAAATCATATTAACGCATGGCAATGGACCGCAAGTGGGTCAAATATTTTTACAGCAGGAACTCACCAAAAATGAGTTCCCTAGACAAATCACGTTGGATGTCTGCGTTGCCGATAGTCAGGGGAGAATCGGCTACATCCTGCAAAATGTGTTCGACAATGTTTGTCAGCAACGTGGAATAGACAAAAAGTCATTCGCGGTGGTCACCCAGGTTGTGGTGGATGTCAAAGACCCGGCGTTTGATCAACCCACCAAACCTATCGGCGTTTTTTATTCAAAACAAGAAGCCGACAAACTCAAACAGGAACGTGGCTGGAAGTTAATTGAAGATGCGGGACGCGGTTATCGCCGCGTCGTCGCCTCCCCTGCTCCATTAGAAATTGTCGAAACAAAAATCTTTAAAGAAATTATCGACCAAGGGTTTATAGGTATCGGTTGTGGCGGTGGCGGCATCCCAGTCATTAGAAACTCCGACGGAACATTGACCGGAATCGAAGCCGTCATCGATAAAGATCGCACAAGCGCTCTGCTGGCAAATAGTATAGGAATCGAACAACTGATACTGCTAACCAATGTCGATGGTGCTTATTTGAATTTCGACTCCGACGCACCTCAGCTGATTAAGAATATATCTGCGGACCAGTTGAAAACCTATCTCGATGAAGGCGAGTTTGCAGAAGGAAGCATGAAACCCAAAGTCGAAGCGGCAGTGGAGTTTGTCAAAAATGGAGGTAAAAAGGCAATCATTGCAGACTTAAACAATTTGCTTCCCGCCATAGAAGGTAAAGCCGGAACACATACTACAAGATGACGATCGAACATAAACTCCATTAAAAATTATTCTTTGGCGCCGTAGCTTTTTAAAAGGTCTGCGGCTTTATTATTTTTCTTTTTCAGCGCAATCCCCAAAGCAGTCAAGTCTTTATAACCTCGAGAGTTAACATAGGCTCCGTTATCCAGCAATAGCTTCATTATAGGAATACGTCCAAAATTGGTGGCCGTTATCAAGGCCGTGTTCTTAGTCTTGCCCGTAACGGCATTAACGTCTGCACCATTCTTAAGTAGCACCTCAACAAGTTTTATTTTATTCATAGGAATTACACTTCGCAAAAGCATGTCGCCATCACCCACTACATTTGGGTCGGCTCCCTTAGAAAGTAGGAATCGAACCATCTCCAAATTGTATTCATAGGCCGCCCTATGTAA
>JAJDAV010000179.1 GCA_029261695.1 Nitrospinaceae bacterium
AACAATTTATTTAATAAGTCCGCCAGTCGAACTCCTGCCTGAACCATACGCTGGTCAAGGATCTCTCTACCCCTAACCACGTATTTCTTCGACAATTCCATATTTTTCAATGGATAGGCATACTTCAAAGCCATTAATCTGGACTCATCAGCCCAGTTGTTAATTTTCGAGTTAAGCCACTCAGACTTCTCTGAGTTCAACAGCCTGTTGTTCAGGCGAGTAGCATATTTAAACAAGCTTTCATTTTTCCAATCGATCAACCCACCATCCCATAAATAATGCAAACTAACATTCTTCCCTAAATAAGAAAGGCGGATTTTCCCTCCACCACGATCTTTTTGATTGCCCAAATGCAAAGGCTGGTGCACATCTCCAACAAAATGCACAAGATATTTTAACGCCTCTTTTCTTTTACCCAGTGGACTTCCTACATTCGACAATTCAACGGAAAAGTCTTTTATTTTTTCGATTACACAGTTTCCATCGGGGCAATCTCTTTGCATTACATAGGTCCATTCGTCTTCTTTTATATTGGTGTAATGCCAAGGTTTTTCCTGTTTTCGTTTTCGCCTGTTTTTATCGGCCCAGATTGCCACATCCGCCAGATTGTTTATGTTAAACTCTTCAACGATATTTTTCTTTGTTTCGGGGGTCAAATTTAAATCAGCTATGTAGCCAATCACACGATGTCCCTGAGGCCCCCAGCCATGCGCATCATCAATATTTATCGAGAACAATATTGCGACCAACCAGAACCTGCAAACAAATAAACTTATTTTCTTTCCTCTAAACATGTATACCGTTCCACTTTAAGCGGATGAAAAAACTGAATTCTTTTTACCACACCCTAAAATTCTGGACACTTATTATTTCTTTGTCCTTTACCCTGGGAATCGCAGCAGTCATAGCACGTGTTTTTGACAGCTCTGGAGATTCTTCCCACAATATAGCCAGGCTCTGGTGCCGTCTGCTTTGCAAATGGAATGGGGTGAAGGTTGAAATCACCGGCCTGGAACATATGCTAACCGATCAACCGCAGATTTTTGTCTCTAATCATCAGGGTTACTTTGACATATTCGCCCTATCTGCTTATCTGCCCGTTCAAATAAGGTGGGTTGCTAAATCCAGTCTTTTCAAGATTCCTTTTATGGGATGGGCAATGACAGCTGCCGGCTACATCCCTGTAACACGAACAGACCGAAAAAAATCGTATCAAGCTTTTATAAAAACGGTGGAGAAAGTAAAGGAAGGCTGCTCAATTATTATATTCCCAGAAGGAACCCGTTCCGAAGATGGAAAATTAGGTGAGTTTAAAAAGGGGAGCAACCTCATTGCCAGTCGATCCAATAGCCCTATGGTTCCAGTGACTATTATTGGTAGTGGCACGATAATTAAAAAAGGCAGCGCAATAATTAACCCAGGCTCGGTTAAAATTATTTTGTCGCCACCCGTCCGCAAACATCTGGAAGAAAAAGATGATGGAAAAATTTTAAACTCTATCCGCGACACTATCCTAGAAAACCAGCGGCGAACTGCCGCTGGTGAAGAGGCCTAAAACTTACTTCAATTTGCCTCCCACGATTAGGGGACTACTTTTTTTCTTTTTGAATGAATTCCCAGATACTGGCAGGGTGTTCGCGCAAGTCTTCAGGATTCTTCCAGATACCGCGAATCATTCCGGTTTTATCAATTACAAAGGTAGTGCGTTCAATATATTTGACCATGTCACCGAGGTCCTCTTCCTCTTTGATCACTCCGTAAAGATCCGTCACCTTTTTATGTTCATCTGCTAATAGAGTGAACCCAAATTGGAAGACTTCAATAAATTGCTGATGAGCATTCACTCCGTTCCAGCTACATCCCAGAACTTCAACCTCACGGGTTTTAAATTTGCGGTTCCACTCGTTGAACCCGACCATCAACCGAGTATCTTCGGGGCTGCTATCCTGCCGATAAAAAGCCAGTACTACCCATTTCTTATCTTCAAAATCCTTCAGGCTTACCTTTACCTTTTCTTCAGCAGAAGGGCTGGATGCACCCGCCTTATAGCCGTAGCAAGCAGGCAGTTCAAAGTTTGGTGCACGATCCCCTACTTCCAATTCATCGGGCATGAAAATTATCCTTCTTTCTTTTGGGCAACTCTAACCTTTATCGACTCTTGCATAACAAGAGCCTACAAGTTACCTGAATTTAAATTATCGGTCTATGAATCCCGATTAAAATTTATTGCTCGCCAAATGCCGCTTTAAGTAAAGGCTCAACCTCACCTTTAGATTCCATCTCATCAAGGATATCTGTATCGCCGTAAAACTTTCCATCAATGAAAACTTTTGGCAAGGTGGGCCATTTGGTCATATCAGTGAGAGCTTGACGCTTATCGGGATCTGCAAGCGCATTGACCACCTCAAAAGGATAGCCATATTTATTAAAAAACTGGATGGTTTCTACTGTGAAACCGCATTGGGGTGCCTCTTTGGTACCCTTTCCATAAATAATAATTTTATTTGCAGTTATTTCTTCTTTGATTTGATCTTCCATTCCTGACATTGCTAACTCCTTTTATTTTTGTTTTATATTTAATGAATGAAGTTGAAACTACCCATACACTAAGGGGTAGCTGTTTTTATTTCAGCAGCATGAATTCGACCGTCTTGCATGGCGGGATTCAAAGCATCTTGAACCTTGCGGTGTCGATCCATTATTCCCAATTCTTCAAATGATGCCGATACGACGTGGATAATAAAATGATCCTTCATCCCTGTCTTATCCAAGACGTTCACTTCCGCGTCTGGAACGGCGGTTTTAACTATATCAATTAAATCTGCGATACTAATCATCCCTTGTCCTTTAAAAATGATGGCCAATTATTCGTAACTATTTGATTCTAATTCTAGCAAAAGGATTTATTGTTGTGGCCTAATTTTTTCGAATTAAAAGGATAAATATGGGGGTAGCTTAGATCTTATTGGAATCAAGAGAGGGGGGAGGGTGGCTCCCTAAAAGGGAGCCGGAGAGAAAAAAGCTTGTTAGCCATCGAGGTTGGCACGCCACGGATTGGATCACTTGGAGGTGAACCCAATCCGTTGGAGGTGGCAGTGCCAGTTCGAATCTTCATTTTTAATATAGCAATCCCCATGCCAAATAAGATTCTCGCCCGAAAAACAACCATAACTCTATACAAAAAAAGGGATTTTAGGATTCTAAGAAATAAGAGATAGCGTCAGAAGTCCCGGCAAAAATGTCCGGGTATCGAGGAGGAACGTCAATTTTTTCCGTTTCACCTGTCAAATGGCTGAAAAAGAAAATAGCTGTATATTTAACTTTAGGGGGATTGGGGGGATGCCTCTTCACTATTAATACAAGATTCAAGCAGCGAAATACTGTCACCCACGATCTTTTTACAGTAGGCCAGAATTGTGGGCTCTACCTGTCGTTTACTGACGCGACTGTGGATACCTTGTTGGTGCTGTATACAGGCTTGTAAAATGGTATAGCTACCACCTGCATTCCTTTCACAATAGCTCTTAATCCCATGTTCAATAGGCTTGGATTCAATACTTAATTTGGCGGCGGTTTCGTTTTCAACGCACATTTTTTGCGCTGTAGCATTGCCCCCCATAGCTCTTTTGCAGTGTACTTCGATACTCTCTGAAAAAGCCTGTGTGGCAATCCCAAATAGCAGACTGCTACTGAATATAAAAATTAATGGCTTCATTATTTTTCTCCCCGAAAAAAAGATGGCCCATTGGCACTTATTCGCCGCCCAACTTTAAAACCGAAAAACAATACTAAATAATATTTTATTGCTATGATTATATAACTATAACACTAAATGTTATTTTTTGGGAGCCTTATTATAGATCAAAAAAGAGAGAAAGGAAGTCAGGTTTCGAGTAGCTATCTGTGTTTGAGATCGGAGGGAAAGTGCGTTTTTAAAGGACTTAGGGTGGGTCAAAACATACCAGCCTGCTTTTATTTTAGATATTTCACCATCGCCCCCCAAAAAACTTGAAGAGTCAATAAGCTCATGATCAACCTCATCAGAAATTCCCCTAACAGATAAAAAAGGAATCTGATTTTCTTGGGCAAGCAGGGCTATTACAAGGGTTTCCATGTCAACAGCATGGGCAGAAAACTGGTTAGCAAGATTTTTTTTGGCCTCAGGGGAATGAATAACAGAATCAACTGTAATTAACCTCCCAAACTTTATTTTGGCTTGTTCCGGGGGAGGATTATTTTTTGCCAATCCCAACCATTCTGAATTGAGAGAACAATCTATTTCCAAAGCCTTGTCTTCTTCACTCAAAATGCAATCTGCAATGAACAAGTCTCCGACATTCAAACCGTTAATTAAAGCCCCGGCGTACCCCATGCTGATAATAACTTCAGGATGGAATTTTTCTATGACTTGGCGTGTAGTTTCTTCTGCTCTCTGTTTGCCAACACCCGTACGCACGAGGAGAATATTCCGCCCCTTCCATTTTCCTGGCCAAGCCTCGGATTTGCCCAAACGAATCCTATCGGAGATATTCATATCCCGCTTGATTCCAGCAATCTCCTCAGAAACCGCTCCCATTATGACTATGGTTTTATTCATAGTGGCAAGTATACCTCCCTTTCAATAAAGATTCCTACTGACATGATTGCATACAAGCTCAAGCTAACTCATCATGAGGTTACAATTAGTTTTACTGCATCCTGCTAGGTTCTGGTATCGGAGTGTGCTAAGGTTCGTCTCTTTTAACACCACAAACATTATAAAAAATCATGGCAAAACAAAAACTAAATATACCGGTGAAAAGGGGCGACCGGATTGAATTGGATGTAGAAACCCTTGCTTCCAGCGGAGATGGGCTTTGCCGTCACGAAGGATATACTCTTTTTACTCCCGGCGGCCTTCCCGGCGACCGAGTTAGAGGCAAAGTTATAAAAACCACACCGCGCTTCGGTGTTGTAGATATATTCGAACGGACTCAGCTTTCAAAAGATCGGGTCGACCCGCCCTGCCCTGTCTTTTTTAAATGCGGAGGATGTAAATTCCAAGACCTCAATTATGAAAAACAACTCGAATTTAAAGTTCAAGTTGTAAGGGATAGCTTGAGCCGCATAGGCGGCGTAGAGTTGCCTGAAAAAATAGAAACCTTAGCGGCAGAACAACAATACCAATACCGCAATAAAGGAAGTTTTGCAGTGCAGGGGAAAACCAGCGATCCGCAAATCGGGTTTTATTCCGAAGGTTCGCATAATGTTGCCGACTCTCCTGTTTGTGATATTCTTTTGGAACCCATCAACAAAACCAAAGAATGGCTGCGACAAATTTTAAAGAAAAATCAGATTTCTATTTACCACGAGCAACATCACAGAGGGCTGGTAAGAGGACTGGTCATCCGCCATTCGGAGACCACCGGAGAAACCCTTGTTGGGCTAATCACCAATGAAGGACGATTTCCACGTAGCTTCCTGGCAGAACTCACCGAAGAGAAAAATTTAAAAGAACTCGGAATCGTTGGCATCATTCAAAATATCAACCCGCGTCCCACCAATGTGATCTTAGGAAAAGAAAACAAAGTTCTCTGGGGGAAAGACAGGTTTACCGACAAACTCGGAAATTTAAGTTTCCATCTTTCTCTGGGGTCGTTTTTTCAAATTAACTCAGCCCAAACGTTACGCTTATATGATCTCATCGATAACTGGAGCAAGGATGCAAAAGGGAAAACCATTATCGATGCCTACAGCGGCTCAGGAGGAATCGCATTGTGGCTGGCAGCAAAAGAGAATAAGGTGATCGCTATTGAGCAATTTGAACCTGCCATGGAAGACGCTCGTCTTAGCGCTGAAACAAATGGGATAACCCAATGTCAGTTTTTGACGGGTAATGTGGAAGAACAAGCGCCTCTTGTTGTATCTAAAGAAAAAGTCCATACCATTATCGTTGACCCGCCCAGAAAGGGCTGTTCTGAATCGGTTGTTGAAACATTACTAGAATCGAAACCAGAACAAATAATTTATATATCATGCAACCCTTCTACCCTGGCTCGGGATCTGGAGCGGCTAAAAGGCTATAAAATCAAAGATCTTCGAGTTATAGACATGTTCCCGCAGACTCACCATATTGAAACTGCCGTTCTCCTCCATCGCGAAGCCCCTGCTGACTGAGATAAAAAAAGTACCAAAAATCCGAAAAAACTCGTAGGTCACAATAATGTATCGATTTTCTATCTCAGACTCGGCTCTGTTGCCTAGGCGGGCTTGATATGATAATCTCTTCCAATGGATAAAGACCAAAAGATCAAGTTATTGAAGGAAACCGACCTGCTCAGTTTTTTCGATGAATCTACCCTGAGCAATCTGGTCGATCACTGCCGCGAGATATCCCTTGCCCCAAGTGAAGTTCTATTCAATGAAGACGACCTTGAAAACGCAATGTACCTCATCCTTGAAGGCGAACTTGATGTATATAAAGGGCCAAAACAAATTGCAGTTTTGGAATCAGGTCAATATCTGGGGGAAATGTCGCTGATTGAATCAAAAGCTCGTTCTGCCTCAGCAAAAGCCCAAAAGCAAACGCTGCTCATGGAAATAAATGAAGAACATTTCCATACCTATCTGGCGTCAGAACCAAAAGCCCTTTTATCTATCATGCGCACCCTGTCCAGCCGAGTTCGTGGTGATCTGGATACGATGATGAAAGATATGCGTAAGTTGAGTATTTTTACTCATGACATCCGTAATTTTTTGAGCACCCTTGGCCTTGCAGAATTAACGATAGAAGAATCTGTCGAAATGTTTGAAGGAACCGAACCTGCACACAAAAAACGGGAAGGTCTGGAAGAAATGGAAAAGTGCCAGACCGTGGTTGAAACCGTTCGAACAAACTTGATGGACCTTCTCGATTCCAGTTTGAATCACATCAAAAAAATTAAAACCGAGTACGTTAAATCGAAGAAATCCATTCTCCCCGTTGTAGAAGAAACGGTAGAGGGTCTTTCAACCCATGCCCAACTCCAAGATAAAGACGTTAAGATTGTTCCTGCTGGTGATAATTTGGAAGCGGTCTTCTACCCGCTCGATATTCAACGCGTATTACAAAACCTGATTATCAATGCCGGGTACGTTACCGAAACAGGAGGAATGGTAGAAGTTGGAATCAGTCAAAATAACGGATTCCTGCAAGTCAGTGTTACCGATAAAGGTGCCGGAATCCCGGAAGATATTCAAAACTACCTTTTCAAAGATACATTGACCACAAAGAAAGACGGCAACGGTTTGGGTCTACTTTCCTGCAAAGGCATTATCGAAGAGAATCATCAGGGAAAACTCTGGTTTGAAACCGAACCAGGAAAAGGCACCACCTTCCACTTCACCCTCCCCACTCGCTAGCGCGAGAAGCAATAGGTCGATTCTTTTTTAGCGAAACAAACACCTTCAAGCCTCTGGACCGGGCCACACCCGGTGGAAAATAAATCAATTCCCTTTTGGCAAAGCAAACACACTCAAGCTTCTCGATTCAGTTTCGCCTTATCACCCCTCTTAGAAAAACAATAGTAAAAGGCTCAACGATATTTGATTCGCTTTACAGGCATCGACCTATAGAGCCCAGCGTCACGCTGGCTAGAAGCGGGCGTGTTTCGGGGTGCGTGGAAAAGGGATGACATCGCGGATATTTTCCATACCCGTTACGAACTGGACCAAACGTTCGAAGCCTAATCCAAAACCGGAATGTGGGGCCGAACCGAATCTCCTGAGATCGAGATACCACCAGTACTCTTCTGGATCCAGATCACTGTCCTTCAAACGTTTCAATAAAATTTCATAGTTCTCTTCGCGCTGACTGCCGCCAATTATCTCTCCAAGCTTCGGAAGTAAAACATCCATCGCCCGAACCGTTTCTCCATCTTCGTTCAACTTCATATAAAACGATTTTATTTTTTCCGGATAATTGTAAACAATAATCGGTTTCTTAAACACTTTTTCACTGAGGTAACGCTCGTGCTCTGCTTGCAGAGCACATCCCCATTCAACCGAGTAGGTAAAATTCTCCGTCGATTGCTGTAAGCGGTGAATAGCATCTGAGTAGGTCAACCTTTCGAATTGATTATCTACAATATGACGCAGAGTTTCTAGAATGGTTTTATCAATGCGTTGATTAAAAAATTCCATATCTTCAGAGCAGTTCTCAAGCACATCCGCAAGCAAGTATTTGATGAACTCCTCAGCAAGGTCCATATCATCGTCCAGATCGTAAAAAGCCATTTCCGGCTCCACCATCCAAAATTCGGAAAGGTGGCGACTGGTATTGGAATTTTCAGCGCGAAAGGTCGGACCAAAAGTATAAATTTCTGAAAGAGCCAAAGCATAAATTTCGCCCTCCAGCTGCCCGCTCACTGTGAGAGAAGTTTTCTCACCAAAAAAGTCCTGAGCGTAATCAACTTTCCCATCGACCTTGGGAGGATTGGTCATATCTAGCGTGGTGACCTGAAACATTTCCCCCGCGCCTTCGCAATCACTCGTCGTTACAATCGGGGTATTCAAATAGACAAAGCCGCGGTCATTGAAGAATTGATGGATGGCATAAGCCAGTCGGCTTCGAACTCGCATTACAGCACCAAAGGTATTGGTGCGTGGACGAAGATGCGCAATCTCCCGTAAATATTCAAATGAATGGCGTTTTTTTTGTAACGGATATGTCTCCGCATCTGCAGTGCCATAAACCTCTAAAGCCGTTGCTTGAATTTCCATCTTTTGCCCCTTGCCTTCCGAGGCAACGAGTTTGCCATTGATCGCCACACAACTTCCCGTAGTAATTTGCTTCTCCAATTCCGAAAACTCATTTAGAGTGTGATCGACAATAGCTTGGATATTCCCCATACAAGACCCATCATTAATTTCAAGAAAAGAGAACCCACCTTTGGAGTCGCGCCGGGTTCTAACCCACCCCTTGACCAAAATACTTTCCTGACCTTCTGTCTTATTTAATAACTCTTTAATTTTAATTCGTTTCATTGATTTCTTTCTCTAATATTCCATACATAAGGCGAACCCACTTCTAATTGACAATAAAGGAGTTTTCAGATATTTTAGTTACGAAACAGTCCGGTAGTCAGCAATATTTTTTCCCTTAAGGGGAAACCCACACTCCAGATTTTATTCCGTGTTTATTCTAGGAAACTTACTACAAGCAACAGCACAAATTCTAAATATAATCCTGCAAATTTATATGTGGGTAATTATTATTCGCGCATTATTGTCTTGGGTCAATCCCGACCCTTATAATCCTATCGTTCAATTCCTATACAGTATAACAGAACCTGTTCTTCATCGAATCCGACAACTCGTTCCCATGTCTGGAATTGGAATTGACTTCTCACCCATTATTGTCCTATTAGCAATCGTGTTTCTACAAGGATTCCTAGTGGAATCTCTGGCCGCACTCGGGGCAAGATTACAGTAAACAGCCATGCGTTTGAGCTATCTCGACATTCTGGAACAATGCTTTCACGATAAGTTCCGCGGGTATAACAAGCAAGAGGTCGACACCTTTTTGCATCTTGTCGCCGATGATTTCAAGTCTATGACCGCAGAAATCAAAGACAAGGAAAAGTTGATTGAAGGCAAAGATAATGAAATTAAAAACTTGCTTGCCGATCTCGAATCCCTCCCCGAAGAAACAGAAATCCAGATCCCACAAGAAGTAGAGGAAGATCTGGCACAATTGAGAAAACAGGTCGAAGAAAAAGATCTAATAATAAAAGAATTACAAGAATCTCAAAACCAATCCAAAAATGACGATAACCCCTTCTCCCAGCTCACCCCTGAAATGCTCAAGGAAAAGGCGAAAACCATCCTCAATGCAGCAAAAAGTGAAGCCGAACAATATCGGCAAGATGCAGCAAAAGAGATGGAGCTTTTGGAACAGGAAATCGAAAAATTAAAAGAGCAAAAAAAGACCTTGATGGAAAACATCAAAACAACCGCTATTGAGCATTTGAGTAAATTTAAAACGGGAGCATCAAACGGCCGCTCAGGAAATGCGGATTAACCCCTGTGAAAATGGAATCCGGTTCTCTGCCATAATACAGCCCAGATCATCGAAAAACGAAGTTGCGGGAATATACAACGAAGCACTAAAAATACGGTTGACCTCTCCTCCTGTCGATGGTGCTGCTAATAAAGCTTGCATGCGTTTTGTGGCCAAATGGCTCGAAATCAGTCCTTCGGATGTCAGCATTGTTAAAGGACTGAGCAGTAAAAACAAAACTATTGAAGTAACAGGCCTCACAGAAAAAAAATTTCACGAAATATTAACTAACAAAAACCTTTATATCGAATAGAGAACATGATCAAAACCATTGAATATATAGACGGGGTCGTACGTATGATCGACCAAACCCGATTGCCCGCAGAAAAAGAGTTTGTCGATTGCCGTACCATTGAAGAAGTTGGAAATGCAATTAAAACCATGATCATTCGTGGAGCACCGGCTATCGGGGTCGCAGCCGCTATGGGAGTAAGCCTGGGAGCAGACTCCATAGAGGCTACCAACTTTGAGGATTTCTACCGAGAATTAGAAGGAAAATGTGATCGATTGGGGCAATCGCGGCCCACCGCGGTAAACCTTGCCTGGGCCATTAATCGAATGAAGCAGGTGACACAAGATAATAAATCACTTCCTATTAATGAATTAAAATCACGACTAAAGGAAGAAGCCCTCACCGTTCTAACTGAAGACATAACAACTAATCAAACGATGGGCGAACACGGGCAAACCCTTGTTAAAGATAATAGTGTGATTTTAACTCACTGCAATGCGGGTGCTCTCGCCACAGCAGGGTTTGGTACAGCATTAGGTGTAGTTCGTGCAGCAGTGAATGCGGGAAAAAATATTCGAGTAATGGCAAATGAGACGCGGCCTTTTTTGCAAGGCGCACGTTTGACCACATGGGAATTAAAAGAAGATAACATTCCTGTAAAGTTAATCACCGACAATATGTGTGGTTTCTTTATGAACAAACAGGAAATTGATTTGGTCGTTGTGGGTGCCGATAGAATTGCCGCAAACGGAGATGTTGCCAACAAAATTGGAACTTATATGGTCGCTGTACTCGCCAAGGAAAATAATATTCCTTTTTATGTCGCAGCACCGGTTTCCACACTCGATCTTTCCCTGGCATCTGGAAAAGAAATTCCGATTGAAGAACGCTCATCCGATGAGGTGACCCACATAAACAAGAAACAAATATCCCCAGAAGGTATTGAAGCGGCCCATCCTGCCTTCGATATAACACCCAATCATCTGGTGACAGCTATCATCACAGAAAATGGCATTGCACGCGCGCCCTTTACCGACTCTCTGAAAGCCCTTGCCAACCAGAAATGAAAGCTATGATTCTGGCGGCGGGCTTCGGCACGCGCCTCAAGCCTATTACAGACGACCTGCCCAAACCATTATTCCCTGTTCTCAACCGTCCCATTCTTGAACACACTCTGCATTTTTTAAGAACGCAGGGAATCCGAGAGATTGCCATCAATCTTCATCACCAACCTGAAAAAATCATTAATTATTTTGGTGATGGTAAAGATTTCGGAGTAAACCTGCATTTTTCCAATGAAGAAAAAATTTTAGGGACCGCTGGAGGAATCAAAAAACTGCAATCTTTTTTAGAAGACGAGACTTTTCTTCTTATCAACAGCGATGTCCTAGCTGATATTGATTTAAACAACGTCCTAAAATTCCACAAAGAAAAAAATTCGAAACTGACTCTGGTGGTAAGACAAGATTC
>JAJDAV010000180.1 GCA_029261695.1 Nitrospinaceae bacterium
ATTTCAAGAGCCGATGACCTCCTTGAATCCGATTTTCACAATTGGCGATCAGATAATTGAAGCGATCTGCCTGCATCAGGACAAGAACAAAGATGAAGCAAGAGAACTGGCCCTTGAAGTATTAAAAAAAGTAGCAATGCCCTCTCCTGAACAACGGATTGATCAATATCCCCATGAACTATCGGGAGGCATGAAACAACGAGTGATGATTGCCATGTCTATTGTCTGCCAACCCTGCCTTCTAATAGCCGATGAACCCACAACGGCACTCGACGTTACCATTCAAGCGCAAATATTAGACCTGCTGGATGACCTGAGGAAAGAAACCCAAATGTCTATTCTGCTCATCACCCACAATCTTGGCATTGTTGCTCAATATGCGGATCGCGTTGCAGTCATGTATTCAGGAAAAATTGTAGAACAAGCCTCAGTTGAAAATATTTTCGCATCTCCAGCACACCCTTATACAAAGGGACTGCTCAACTCACTCCCCAAAGATGAAATAAGCAAACAACTCGAAACTATACCCGGCGCTGTGCCGCACCCTGCCTTTCTTCCAGAGGGTTGCGCTTTTCATCCACGCTGTGTCGAAAAAATGGATCTGTGCGCCCAGAAAATTCCTGAGCTATTAACTCTTAAAGACAATTCGGAACAACATCAAACTGCATGTTGGCTTTATAGCGAAGAAAAATGAAAACACTTTTGAAGGTCCAATCCTTAAAAAAATATTTCCCTGTATATGGTGGTCTGCTTTCCCGAGTCATTGGTCAGGTTAAGGCAGTCGATGATGTTTCTTTTGAAATAAAGGAAGGAGAAATATTGGGAGTGGTTGGAGAATCCGGCTGCGGCAAAACCACGGTCGGTCGTATGACTCTTCGTCTGCTCGAACCCACATCTGGGAAAGTGTTTTTCGAGGACACCGATATACTAAAACTTAAAGGAAAAGAGTTGGCAAGGATTCGCCCTAAAATGCAAATCATCTTCCAAGACCCTTATAGTTCGCTCAATCCACGCTTCACAGTTGAAAGAATCATAGGCGAAGCCATTACGGTTCATGGCTTGGCTCAGGGAAGTGATCTACAAAAAAAAATAGAAGGCCTTCTGGAAAAAGTAGGACTTTCCAAGATGTATTTAAAGCGATATCCTCATGAGTTTTCTGGGGGACAAAGGCAGAGAATTGGCATTGCCCGTGCTTTAGCTCTTAATCCCAAATACATCGTTTGTGATGAACCTGTCTCAGCATTGGATGTTTCCATTCAAGCTCAAATAATAAACTTATTACAGTCTCTGCAAAAAGAAGATAATCTTTCTCTAATGTTTATTTCCCATGACTTAAATGTTGTAAAGCATTTAAGTCAAAGAACCGCAGTCATGTATCTTGGTAAAATTGTGGAAATGGCGCCGACAGAATTGCTCAATCGGAAAGCCGCGCATCCCTACACTCAGGCATTGTTAGCCTCCAAGCCCTCTCTAGATCCAACTAACAGAAATCGACCTAAACCACTTCAAGGAGACGTTCCCTCTCCTCTAAATCCCCCCTCAGGATGCCATTTTCATCCCCGCTGCCCCAAGGTCGTGGACCGGTGCAAAACAGAAATTCCCCGGAAAATTGAGCTTGAAGAAGGACATACCGTATATTGCCATCTATTCGATGAGTAAACTCGGATTCTAGCAATCCAAGGCTCAGGTCGACACCAGCTTTAGGCCAATAATTGAGCTAATAAGCATTAGAAGGAAAAAAATACGGGATGCTGTAACCGGTTCCATAAAAAAGACAATTCCCACTATCGCCGTGCCAAATGCGCCTATCCCGGTCCATACAGCGTAACTGGTTCCAAGAGGGATTGTTTGTATGGCCTTCGTTAAAAAATAAAAGCTCAAAATACTTAAAACCAAAAAAGAAAGAGAAGGCCAAAGTCTTGAGAAATTTTCCGAAAGTTTTAAGGAGGTTGTAAAACCAATTTCAAAAACTCCCGCCAGTACCAAATAAACCCAACTCATAAAGTTACCTCTCGCAGTAGAAATAGTCGTTTCTGTTTATTATAGACTCCAGAATTTTTAGGAACGCCCTCCAAATTAAAGACATCTCCAAAAAACACATAAAATACAGCAATATTCCAATAAATTTTTGATTTTACGCTAATTATAGAGCTCTAAAAAACCGTTATGAACAAAACTACAAGATAAACATTTGGAAACATGCGTTTTATGCAAAATTTACCTTTAAAAGCGTGCCAGGCAATCAAAGTTGGAAATCTGGCTAACCTACGGAAAAGATTGCAGAAAACGGGTTATAGTGTTAAGTTTAAAGCTTCCAATTTATTCGAATTATTGAATTTTTAAAAGGGCTGAACCTTGGACATAGCTTCATTATCAGGCATTATTTCGGGCCTTGCTCTCATCATCACCGCTATATTTATCGGTGGAGATGTACAATCCTTCTTTAATCTACCCGGAATGATGATTGTTGTCGGTGGAACCTTGGCCGCAACCCTGATCACCTTTCAATTTGAAGACGTTAAATCCGCTTTCAAAGCGGCCGTATTTGTCTTTTCATCCAACAAAGAAGAAGCAAATGACATGGTTTCTACCATGGTCGAGCTTTGTACCTTGAGCCGCCGACAGGGAATCGTTGCTCTCAGTAAACTGGAGATCGAATCCGACTTTCTGAAGAAAGCCTGCAACCTTATCGCTGATGGCTCCAAAGAAGATATGATGCGGGATACCCTGAATATCGAAATTGAATCGATGAAGCAAAGGCATTACATCATTCAGGATATTTTCAAAAAAATGGGCCTTTATGCCCCCTCTTTCGGGATGATTGGAACTCTGATAGGTCTAGTACAGATGTTGCAGAAACTATCCAACCCAGAAACGGTTGGCCCCTCAATGGCAGTCGCTCTATTAACTACATTTTATGGGAGTTTATTGGCATCACTTATATTCAATCCCATTGCTGGGAAGTTGCAATCCAGAACCATAATCGAAGTAATTAACCTGGAAATCATATTTGAGGGTGCGGCTTCCATAATTCAAGACAATAACCCCATGCTAGTATATGAAAAGCTATCATCTTACATCCCAACTAAATTGAGACGTCCAATGCAACAAAGGATGATGAAAAAATAGAGAAAAATATTAACAAAGTTCCGGTATTTTCCGGACAAACCGAATCCACACTGCCATGAGCCCCCGCGAAAGCGTGGA
>JAJDAV010000181.1 GCA_029261695.1 Nitrospinaceae bacterium
GAATCATAGCATAAGGGATTGTTGTTTTTTTTGTGCCGGCGGGATTGGTTGTGCGGGAATAATAAATCTGCCCCGACGGTTAGTCGTGGCACGATGGTCAGTAGCTAGTCGGGTAGATCTTGCTTGAGTGCTTTTTCGTAACCGACCAACTCGACGTATCCTTTGCCGGTTACGGGTTTTCCTGCCACGCTTCCTTTGACTGAAACACTGCCTTCCCAATAGGATCCTGAAATGGATCTCAGGTTATAGAGTTCTTGATCTGAAAAATCCGGTGTGATTTTTAAGTGGGTATCTGATTCGGGTAAGTCGATTTCCCAGAGCGCCGGGTAGGTAGCATTTGTTTTTTCGCTGGACCATGTATTTTTTGGTGTGATGGAAAATTTATCCAGGGTCAGGTGATGGTAGTTTTGATCGGCGGCAATGAAAGTTCCGCTGGAATGAGGGTCAACACTGCCATCTTTTTGTCGCAACTGATAGAGCATGATCTCGGTTTGGTTGTCGAGCTTCAGCGAAAACCAATCCCACCCCACTAAAGATGGATTGAGTTGATTGCTCGAAAATTCTCGATCCATCCAACTGGTTCCTGTCACTTTAAACTTTTCGCCTTTGATAAATACGGAGCCTTTGGTTTTCATTCTTGTGAAGGAAAAATAATGGGAGGCGTTTCCTTTGTCACTGCCTTTAACGCTGATGCCGTTTTTCCCGTGAAATACCCTTTTTTTTATGGGGGTCAGGTTCAGCTCGATTCCAGTATCGTTTTCCTGCGCAATAATTTTTTGGGTGTTCCCTTCGGCGGTCAAACTCCAATCGGAATTCCATATATGAAATTTGTCGGTTTCTGCGCCAGCATTTTTTATTCCTTTGCGATTGATGCGTTCAAAGAAGTGGAATTTTTTGTTTTGAATATCTGAAACGGTCATATGGGCGAAATAGATGTGATCGACTTTCCATTTTGAAGGATTTTCGATAGGTTTGTCGCCTTCAAGTCCCACTCTGAAAAAGGTCATTTGGTAGCCAAAACTCCGCCCGGTTTCCGTTTCAAGGTTTCCTGTGTAATACCACCACTCGATTCGGAAATCGTCGTGAGAAAAATTATCTCGGGGAAACTGGTAGGTGTAGCCGGGTAAAGCGGCTTGGAATTTGGGCTCTGTCTGGCTCGGTTTTTGTCCATACGTGGGACTGGCAAAAAGAGTGAGGCCCAGCAGAGATATTGTCAGGATGTGGAGCATGAGGTTCTTCTCAAGATTTTTGTGAAAAATACCGCCAAGATTAAAGTAACAATAGCCCAAAAAAGCAGTGAAAATGGGTTTATTTTTGGTAGAGGCTAGCAGAGATACTTTGTAAGTTCAATCGGGCTTATGTCTGGTTTTGCAAAACAATGCGGGGTATACTGGATTGCGATAAAATTAGGCCAAGGCGATAATTAATTGCCCCTCCGGTCATCTTACCCGTATCCGCATTTTTTATTGGCCTCTCCGAATAATCTCAATAAACCGTTTGTCATCTTAAGCTGGAAATTATTATGCGAGTATTAGTTACAGGTGCAGCAGGCATGTACGGAGTTCACCTGGTAGATGAATTGGTGAATCGAGAAGATATTGAAGCTGTAATTGGAGTTGATGATTTTTCACGCCAGTTTTTTCAGGATGATCCTTTTATAAACTCTGAGACCTTCGAAAAAAAATTCACCCTCCTTCGAAAAAAGTATTATGACCTGACAGCTGAAGAACTGGATGAGATGAATCTGGATTCCATTGTTCATCTTGCAGCTCATATTTCCATTCCAGAATCTATGGAACAGGCTAATGAATATTTTCACAATAATGAATGGGGAACATTCCAATTAATGCAGACTTTGGTGCGAACCAAAAACTGGCCTTTGCTGGTGTATTCGTCTTCGCCGGAGGTTTTTGGCAACCCTATCTACACTCCGATGGATATCAACCACCCCATGCTGCCCAGAAGCATCTATGCGGTGACCAAGCTTGCAGCGGAAAAGCATTGCAAGGCAATGAATGAGTGGTACAAATATCCTGTTATTGTGATTCGGAATTTTAATACTTTTGGTGAGAATCAGGATATTTCTGTCAACGCCGGGGTTATTTCTAAATTTATATTGGATGCTCTGAAAGAAGAACCCATAGTCATTCATGATGAGGGCAGACAAACTCGCGACTTTCAATATGTGAAGGATGCGGTTCGTGCTTATTCTTTGGTGCTCACCAAAAACAAAAAGTTTTCTGGGGAAGTTTTCAATATAGGAACTAACAAACAAACATCAATTCGTGATCTCGCGCATTTGATCAAAGAGTTAACGGGGTCGCGTTCTAAAATTCAGAACCAGCCGGGCAGGTCAGCAGACCTGATGTCGCTGGAAGCGGATTATTCAGTGATAGAACAAAAAACGGGTTGGAAGCCGGAATACGATCTTGAGACGGGATTGAAACGGACAATCGAATGGTACAAAAAATGGGTATGAAAGCTTTAGTTACGGGTGGGG
>JAJDAV010000182.1 GCA_029261695.1 Nitrospinaceae bacterium
ATGGAACTGGTTAAAGAAGCGCAAGATGTCGTAAAAAGCCGATATCTCTTATGCATTCTCGTTACCCAGCGAATTCATCAATTGGAAAATGGTGCTCAACCCACTATCGAAGTCGACCCAGATGATCTTACCAATCCTAAAATCTTTTTTGAATTGGCTTTGAGAGAGATTATCGAAGGAAATATGGATCTGGAACAAGTTACCGAAGAAGAGTAATTCCCCCCTCTGGGGCGAAGGCTGCCCCATCTACTCAAAAATTCCCAAGCCTCTACTACAGTTTCTTCAATTTAATGCGTGTGGATTACATTTGGCCACGCCTTTAAATTTTTGTATCACCCACCCTTTTCGGGAAAGCCCACTTTAATAGTTCTCCATAATTTAGACAAAAAAAAAGCCCGCCGAAATCCGGCGGGCTTTCTTATAAAACTTCTAATGACTACTTAGGAAGCTCGTCTCGACGCATTTTCCCTTCGTCATACATTTTACGTGTACGCTTGGTCATCCATACCAACCAACCCTGGAAGCAGATGAAAACTGCTGCAATGATGGGAGGCATGTAGTACAAAGACGCAGGCAAAGCTGGTTTCAGAATGGTGTAATACCAGGTAGAGATAGCCATATGTTCATCATGCTCTTTATCTCGACCTGACCATTGCATGAAAGCAACTGGAATGAACTGCTCAGATGGAATCTGAACATCAAACTCGCCTTCCGTCGTCAATGACCGTTTGAAAAGAATTTTGACACGCCCTTGATGAAAAATGGAATCTACAACTTCCACTTTTCCTTCGGACTCTTTATCAGTAATCGCGTCAAAACCATGTCCAACAGTTTCTTTAACACTCACGTCCAACTGATAACCCTTTTCGTTAGGCGCATTGGTCGCATTATAATCTTTAGCCATGTAACTAGCTTTCCAAACATCAACCGGCTTCTTGGAATCGCCAAAGATGAAATACGGCTTCTCTGCACCAAACAGATCCTGTAACTTCGCAGGCCATTGGATTGCTACAGCATCCGGATATTCCGGATCTTGGGACATAAAACGCTGATGGTACTCGACCAAATAGTAAACAGCACCTTCTTCAGCACTCCAACGAGAGCTTATCCAAAGGTTGTCTGTTTTAGGATCGAAGTTACGCTTACCACGAGTGATTTGACCCGCCATTGCAATGTAGTGTTTCAATGGGTTCTCAGCTAGCTCTTCAGACAAAGCAACGATTCGTGAATCGGTGTCTGGAGATGCCCAGCTAGGATCATCAATTTTTGGAACTACATTACCTTCCGTATAAACAGATTGGATCAGGAAGTCAGGAACTGGCTTGTTGGTCAGTTTATCTATGTTCTTTCTAGGACAAAGCGAGTTAACGAACGCTGCAATTTTCCAACGATCTTCAACTGTGATTTGGTCCTTGAAGTTAGGCATAGGTGTACCATTCAATCCCGTCGTGATTGTACGAACAACGTTGAAAGGATCGAAATGATTTCGACGTGAGCCACGGAAATTCCAGCATTGCTGCCAGTCTGCCGCAACAATCGGGAAGCCCCAATCATCTTTCATCGTCGGGTTACCATCACCGCGGCCTTCACCACCGTGACACTCAAAACACTTATTTTTAATGAAGATTTCTTTACCCGCATCAACATCAGCTTGCGGAATACCCAAGTGGTAAGGCCCCTTGGTTCCCCATGGGTTTGTACCGAACTCCTGGACAGTTACTTCTTCATCTTCAGTATCATTAAAATCTCGATCCTGAACCAGTGTTTTAACAAAGTTAACGGCAGCGACAATTTCATCTTCCGATAAAAACTCACCCCAAGCTGGCATTGCTGAGCCAGGGAGACCGTTTTTAACGGTTTTGATCAAATCCGCTTCCATTGGGAGTTCCCCAGAATCCGTTACACGGATTTTGAAAGTTCCCTGAATGAAGTTTCGCGGTCGAGTGAACAAACGGTCTGCAGAAGGTCCATCACCGCCACCTTCAACACCGTGACACCAGACACAGCGTTTAAAATAAACCTTCTTTCCCTTTTCAAGCAGATCCTTTTTGACCGCATCGGGCGCAGCGGCTAAAGCCGTTCCCGGTACCGCGATCAACGCCACTGCCAGAAAAGATAAAATCAGGCGTTTGAAATAGTTATTATTCTTTGTCATGGTCATTTCCATATGTTTAGGTTTAGTAACCGTTAAGTTCAAGTTATTCTCCACCACCTGCAGTAGAGCCTTCTGTACCGAATGTTCTTGGATGCCAGCCTGTGTACCAATACTCAAACAGGATAACCTTCCAGATTTCGTCGGTTTTCAAATGCTCTTCCCACGGAGGCATTGCTGAAGACCAGGGGGTAGACTCATTAGGTAGACCAGGTCCACCTTTTGATACCCGCCAGAATATAAATGCCTCCTGCAGCATAGCGATGGTACCCGGATCAATGAAGTTAGCCGGAGTGGGGTTGAACGCATGTGAGAACATTCCCAAACCATTCAGTTGATCACCATGACAGTAATGGCAATTCTGAAAGAAAATAGAGCCACCTTCAGTCACATATTTCATGTACTCATGCTTATCCGCATCGAGGAAGGGGAAACTATCTTTATAGTTGTCCTGCTCATCAATACGAAAAGGGTTGTCCGTGGATTCCAGCGGATAAGTCTTTCCGTGCACCTTGGTGGTGGCGGGAGGTGCGGGATGAACCGTCCTCAACTCAACTGGCTCCTGGAAACTCGGATAAATTGATTTATATGTAGCAAACCCGACTAAAATGGGTAATGCAATAAACACAATAATTCGAGCCAATTTGTACTCACCTACGATTGTTTTAACAATCGGCTTCCTGAACTCCCGGAAAGTTTCCGGATCCTGACTAATGTATAGAAAGGTTCCGATTGACCACATCACCATATAGGTGATGAAAAGAGTCCAGGGAATGGGTGGATACAAAACAAATTTGTAAAAATAGAACCCTATGCTCCAGACAAACAAACCCATCATTGAAATAGGTGGTTTGAGCCTTAGCACAAGATTTGCGATGAGCAAATACGCTACGAATAATAAAAAGTAGACGTATCTGTTTAGAAACCAGCCGACCTCCTTCGGTGTAAAGATAGGAAATATGGCGTTGTGAAAGACCGCCAGGCCGACAACAAATACCAAAAAGCTAACTAACGTCTTATTCATTGTTGTCTCCTAAATTAACTGCCAGCCGGGGATTCGGTCTGACTAATAAAATCTAC
>JAJDAV010000183.1 GCA_029261695.1 Nitrospinaceae bacterium
AAAAAAGGCTCGCCCCCTTGACAGTGGACGAGCCTTTTAGATTTTCTATTACCTCTGGCGTTAGCCAGCTAGAACATGATGCCGCCGTGATTTGCGGAAATCATTCCGATCAACATGGGGATAGAGAGCCATGCGTTGGTGCGGCTGGCGAGGAATGCATTTCTTTTTGCTTTGTTCAGAGCATCGCCTTCGAGTTCACCTGCAATAATCTTTTTCTGGTTCGGCCAGATGATGAACCAAACATTTCCCGCCATGATGATACCGAGCAACATACCGATCATGATTTCACCGCTGGGAATTCCCTGAACAACACCACGACCAGCCATGTAATAGGCTATTCCCGTGATAACCGTCCACAATGCGGCATGGCGGAAAAGGAACAAGGCTTTTGGCAGAATGATCTGCGTATAAGGTTTTGCCGCGCCTGCTTCAACCATTTTTGGCATGGACTGCACTTGAACCAGGTTGAAGAAATATAACAAGCCTATCCACAAAATTCCGACGATCACATGAAAAAATTCATATACCCACATTTGGTTTTCCTCTCAATACATTGGTTGATATTTCTCGGGTCACAGCTTTTGGGTTCCCCGTTAGGGAGCGTATTTAGTTTGGATGGAAAAATAGAGAAAAAAGATTCAACTATTTCTTCACTTATGCGGAATTTTAGCAGAAAAACCTCAAAAATTCTATTGGGGCGACACTTTATGGGAAAGATTCCAAGTATTGTTAGTTTCGTTGAAGAAGATATAAAACTATAAATATGGAAAGGGCTATGAAGAAAGGAAGTAATTCCTTCTTTTTAGAATCATGGGGCTCAGGAGGAGAGAGGGGGGAGGGGCTTTCATTGCTCAAAGCATTGACTCTTTCATGGAGCTGTCGATTTTTTTCCTTCAGTTCTTCTTTTTGTGCCTTGAGTTGGTCGATCTCGTCTCTAAGCCGCAGCCGATCGACCTTAAGCGATTTTGATTTTTCTATTTCGCGTTGAAGGGATTCTTCAGGCCCAAATGTAAGGCCATTGTCGTCTAGAGGGTCTTCCCATTTTTCGTCATCGTTCATAACCTAATAATATAATTTTAAGGAGAAGAGGGGAAGAAGGAAATTTGCCTGCTAATCTCGAGCATCCACTGCAGGGAAGGCATCGCTGGCTTCTGTTAAGCGGGAGAGGTGGTCCTCACTTAATTCGAGGTCCTCTGTCGGGGCGAATTCTGCTATCTGTTCGGGTTTGCGAGAACCGACAATGGCTGTAAAAATATTTTCCTGCTTGAGTACCCAGGCAACGGCTACCTCAATGGGATTACAACCCAATTCATTGGCGATAATACGTACGGTTTCCCAAACCTTTTTTGCTTCAGGGTAGATTGAAGGTTGGAAAAGGTGGTGCATTTTCCGGGTTGGCATTTTAAGGTCTTCATCCTTCATGGGACGAGCGAGGAGTCCTTGTGCTGTTGGTGAAAACGCCATGTATTGCATTTTGTTTTCTTTGCAAAGGTCTAAAGTTTTTCCTTCATAACCTCGGTCCAACAGACTGTACGGAACCTGATTGATAATGAAATGTTTTAGGTTGTCGCCAAGCAGTCCGAGATCGCCAGCTTTGAAGTTAGACAGGCCAATGGTTTTTGCCTTGCCGCTTTGCTTGAGGGCAAGCATATGCTCGGCAAGTTGTGTGCTTTTTTCGCGACTGTTGAAAAAAATTCCCGGCCAATGCATCAGGTACAGATCGACGTAATCTCTATTCAAAGCTTTGAGGGAATTATCGAGGGCGGTCTGATAGTCTTTTAGAGTTTGATCGGGTTCGGGCCAAATTTTTGAAATGATAATTACGGAATCTTTTTGTAATCCCAAAGCCTTACCGAGACGGCGTTCTGATTCTCCGTCTCCATAGCCCTCTGCCGTGTCGAATGCAGTGATTCCCTGGTCGAGCGCAGCGCGAACAACTTTTTCAGCATCTTTGGCAGAGCAAATATCCCCCCAACCGCCGCTGGGTGCAATTTGCCAGCAACCCAATGTGATTCGGCTCCAGTCTTTTTCAATGCCATCAATATGGCTATATTTCATTTTTCACCATCTGATGAATGTGAAGTGATTTCGACCGGGCCTGTATGTTTCGTAATCTATATTATCAAGCTTTTTAATTTCGTTTCGAACTTGCCAAAGCTTCCAACCAATCGCCAGAGCGGACAAGCCCGCGAACAAAATGACTGCAGCGATGAAATAAGCAATCAAAGCGGGATAGGCAAAAATCAGAATGGCGAGGAAAAATAACATGCCGCCCAAGAGAACCGTGCTCCAAGTCAGAGTGCGATGGCTTCTTGAGAAAATGGAGTTAGAAATATTATTGTCGTGATACATGGTTCACCTCCTGTTCCTTACTAGCTATATAAAATCTCTTTTCTCCTTTGTCAAGCCGCCCAAGGGGGCAGTCGCTTCTTGTCTTTGAGTGTTGAGAATTTAATGCGTTATAAACCATGATCTTGAAAGGCCTGTCTGATTTTTGGCAGACTTTCTTGTAGGCCTTCTTTAGAAACATCGTCTAGATACGGACAGGTTCCTAAGATGGGGGTGTCGGAAAATTCTTCAATTATTTTTCCTTGTTGCTTTTCAATGTCACTGAGGTCACCGCTTCCATTTAAGATGACTCCTTTTATTTTTAATCCGCGTTGCCGGGCGGCATTAATGGTTAGTAGAGTGTGATTTAATGTCCCCACTTGAGTGCGGCTTACGATAATGAGAGGCAAGTCAATTTCAAGAGCCAGGTCCGCTACATTATAGTGAGCCGTTATGGGAACCATAAGGCCTCCAATGCCTTCGACCAGCATCATGTCATGGCGCGATTGTAAAACTTTGAAATTTTCTAAAAGGGTGGCGGGTTTTATCAAAGTCCCAGCGATTTTGGCAGATTGATAAGGGGATGCCGGAGTTTTGAGCCGATAGGGGCAGACCTCTTCTTCAGCATCGTTGTTCCCGGAAACTTCCATCAGGAATTTTGCATCGGAATTAGCCGCAGAACTGCATTCAGGGTCGACACCGGTCTCAATCGGTTTCATTACTCCAACTTTCATGCCCTGACTTTTATATAAAGTAGCCAGACAAGCCGTCACAACCGTTTTCCCAACACCAGTATCGGTGCCTGTTATGAAAAATCCATTCACGTATTTTTCCCTTAGGTTTTTCAGTAAATTACAAATCTGATATAATTATTAACGGCTTCCATCAGGGAGGCAAGTTATTAATCGATTGGGGAAAGAAGGTTATGGGATCAAATAAACTTGAAGTGGTTTGCCCCTGTTGCGAAACTAAGTTGCAGGTCGACAAAAAGACCGGTGAAGTGATCTGGGAAGAGAGGAAGGAAAAAGCAATGCCTTCCTTGACAGACATGGTCAATGATTTAGATAGCCAGCAAAAAGAAAAAGAAAGCCTTTTCAAAAAACACAGTGAAACTCAAAAAGAGCGTAGCCGACTTCTAGATGAGAAGCTTAAAGAATCCCTCAAGCAAGTCGACCGTTCATCGACTGACAAACCCCTGCGTGATTTCGATTTCGACTAGTGGCGAGCCGCCACTGGCATTAGGTCGATTCCCATCAAGCAAACAAGCACCATTAAGCCTTTTACTATAGGTTTGCTAGTATTGCATCCAACTAGTGAGTTTGGTGATACCCTCAATAAACTTTGATTGCTATTTAATTAATGCCGAGTTGCAGCCCTCGTTAGAGGGGGCTAATGAGAGAGGCCATCAAGAACGCGGGCCTTGAGTGTTTCCACTACATTACAATGTTCCCGTTCTGCTTTTTCAAGGAGGGCGAGGTGGGTTTTAATTTCGAAGTCGGTGCAGGCATCGCCAAGCATTCGATAAAACTCTGCGGCTATCTTTTCTGCCTCAATGGCAAAGTTGAAAGCTTTTTCGAGTCCTTCAAACCGAGGAAGTTCCTTGAGAGTTTCTTCTAGTGGAGGAAAAATATCAGTCTGAAATTTTTCTTTTACCAGACATTTTAGGTTTTCGTCCTGTTCCCAACCTAAGTCTTCTTTAGTCTCCAGCATTTTTTTAAAATGGATTTCGTGTGTGGCCTCTTCCTTTTCCATGAGTTTTAGAAACTCCTGGACCTTAGGGTCATCAACATGCTGTTGGAGCTCCGTATAGAAGAGTTTCCCTTCGCGCTCTATTTTTATGGCCAGCTCAAGGATTTCTGAGTTAGTAGCTATCATGGTCTTTGTTTCAATAAAAGGTGTAAAGCTAATCCTATAGTGACTGTAGGATATTGATTATAAGACAGGATAATTCATTTTGAGAGGAATTGTCAAAATGAAATTGACAGGCGTGGGTTAGCTCAAGAGAATCAATTGTTATCGTTTAAAAAGCGCTTTTTTAAGGATAGGACTTTTTCAAGGTGTTCGGCTTCAAGTTTTTCCAAAATGGTTAATTGCGTTTTTATTTCAATATCGTTGCAGGATTCTTGAAGAAGCTTGAAAAATTCTCCGGCAATGCGCTCAGCTTCAATAGCTATATCCAAAGCCTTATGAATTCCCCTTATGCTGGGTAGCTCCTCAAGGGTTTGGTGTGGAGAGGGAAAGATGTCCGTTTGAAATTCGCGATCAATAAAATTTCGCAGGGAAGGATTATTTTCCCAGCCCAGGTTTGAATCTTTATTAGGGCTAAACAGGTTCTTGAACTGTTTTTCATGCTGTGCTTCTTCACGTGCCATTAGTTTGAAAAAATCTTTCAAAAGAGGATCGTTTACTATTTTCGCAAGTTCAGTATAAAAACGTTTGCCATCACGCTCTAATTTTGTGGAAATTTCTAGAAGCTCTTTGTTGGTGAGGTTCATTTTAACGTCCTAACCTAAAAATAATATGCTGTCTTTATCGACTCTTGAGCCTTGTTTCGCATATTTACCTTTAAAAGATATTAGAAGTTCGATAATATTCCCCAATAGCATCAAATTTTTTATTGCACGGCATATTTAAGTACATGGAATTTTTAAACTTATTCACAAACAGCTTGAAAGATGAGGGTGAAAGAGACTGTTTTGAAAAGTATCTTTCCCCCCATGTTCCTATGATTTATAAGTCTGCGATTCGCATGTGCGGCAATCCCAATGATGCACAGGACCTGGTTCAAGAAACCCTCTATAGTTCAATAAAAAACTTTCATCAAGTTCACGACCCAGAAAAAAGCAAATACTGGATGTTCTCCATTTTGCGCAATGTTTTTCTGAAGGATATTGAAAAAACCAAAAAGCGTGCTGAGATTGAATTTGAATCCGTTTGCGATAAACTTTCTGACAATTCACACCCTGAAAAAGATTTTCTACGCGCTGAGGTCAAAAATAATATCCAGGAAATCCTCAATAAGTTAGATGAGAGGTTAAAAGCTGCTCTTGTGATGTTTTATTTTGAAGGGCAATCCTATAAAGAAATCTCAAGTTCTCTCGATATTCCCATCGGAACGGTCATGTCGCGAATTGCTCGTGCCAAGGTATACCTCAAGCGAGAACTTTTACGGTCAGAATCCATGAAACTGGAAATTGGAAAATACATGGACGACCTTGAATAGGTCACCCTCCTGATTCTTTAGTTTGTTGTTTTTTATAGCTATATCCTCTTTAAGTCCTCCCATGCCTCGAGGTTTTTTCACCCTGTTCAAATCCCCATAAAGAAAGCCGTTAGGGCTATATCCTACAAGCCCAAACTATTTCAGATAATTCTCTATTTGCCGGGAATAATTTCTCGAAAACAGTATCTATCTAATGACCTCGTGGAGGGAGGGGTGTCTTTTGCGACATTTCCGCAGATTTGGTGAAAAACCCTGTAAAACCAGCCTTTTTAGGGCTTTTGTGAACGTTTTTCAGCATTCGGTGGTTTTTAATCCCCGATTTTATTAATAGTTGTTTTTGTTAATTAACGTGAAGGAGGAGGCTCTTATGCGGAGGAACATTATGAGTCGGAGTGCAAGTTTGAGGCTATTTTTAGCTCTCATTCTTTCCGTTGTGCTCACTGCACCCGCGGGAGCCATCAGTGTCGAGCATGGACACGATGGTGGTTCTCACGGAAATGCCAATCCTGCTGTTGAACGTCCTGTGTGGTTGGACAAACTGGAAAATCAGTTGAACCACGAAGACGTGATGAGTGGATTGGAAGGCAGTCAGCAAAAGTTGGACAATACATTTATGAAGCTGATGGGTCAGCTTCAGAATAAACTCAAGGAACACGCAAGCCCGGCATCATCGGGTGGTATGTTTCATGACTCCTGGTCTGCCCATCAATTGGGCCAGAGTTATTTGTTGGGACCCACAGAGGCTGCGGCTAAAGTATATAAAGGCGCGCATTGCCCAAGCAACGTTCCAACAAAAACCTATAAAGTTTCTGCTATCAATGTTGAGGTCATGCTGAACCAATGGGGTGACTACTATCCCGGGTACATGTATGTTCTCGATAAAGACATTGGAAAAGTTCGAACTGAGGAAAAAGCCAACGCAAAAGCGCGTGAGGATGAAAGTGAGCTTGATCCTGGAATGGTTTCTACCGGTTTACAGGGCGATGCGATTCAACCTATGACCATTCGTGGTAACCAGGGCGATTGTGTTCGCGTTCAGTTTACCAACCGCTTGGAAGATGAAGATGCAGGATTCCAGATCAGTGGATCTGCAATGATCATCAGTGCATCGGGTAAACCTAATACTGCGGCTACTCAGGGATCTATTATTTCCTCTGGGGAAACTACAGAGTTCGAATGGTACATCCCTGTTGACGAGCAAGAAGGTAGCCATATGATTCAAAACCATGCGGGTCGCGATCCTTCCGCTCTGGGTTTGATTGGTGCTTTCATTGTAGAGCCAAGAGGTTCCCGTTATCTCGATCCTTGGACTGGCGAAGCGCTGGAAAATGGTTGGATGGCGATGATTACCAATGATGAAGCGAAAGACTTTCGTGAATTCGCGTTGTTCTACCATGAGATTGGTGACGAATCTTTTCGTCCGTTGAACCGACATGGTGAAATGATTCCACAACGGGACCCGTTGACGGATGCGTATCGTCCTTCAGCGCGTGCGATGAACTTTCGTTCTGAGCCGTTCGGTATCAACAATCTGGCTCAGCAAGAAAAACGTTTTCATTATGAAGACGAATCCTTGTCTTATAGTTCTTATACCTTTGCAGATGCACCAACAACGATCCCTCGTTCTTATCTCGGTGATCCTGCGAAGTTTCGTTTGATTCATGGCGGTGGTGAAGTGTTTCATTCACATCATCCGCATGGTGGGTCAATTCGTTGGACGCGTGCACCTGATCGTGAGCCACATCAAGAGAACTTGACCTATGCTGCTTATGATGGGCCGGTTAAGTATCCTGTAGTTCGCACCACAACTGACCGTGTTGACGTTGAAGTTATTGGGCCTTCTGAAGCGCTCGATCTAGAGACCGAGTGTGGATCAGGACTTTGTCAGCGTTTAGCAGGTGACTTCCTTTTTCATTGTCATGTAGCGCATCACTATGTTGCTGGCATGTGGGGTTACTGGCGTGTGTACAACACACTACAAACCGGTAACTATCCTTTAGGAAGTACAGATGTTATGCGTCCGCTAAAGGAGCTTCCAGATCGTGCAGGAAGAATTCCTAGAGGACAAACTTCAGACAAACTGGTTGGCAAAACCATGGATTGGTTTGGTAAGAAGTTTAAAATTGTTGAAAATGGAAAAAGCGACTGGACCAAAGAAACGCCAGTTGTAAATGTTAAAGACTGGGTTAAGTACATGCTGCCTCCAAAAGGGCAACCTGGTCATACTGATGATGAAAAAGGGCAGATTCTTGCTTACGATGGTTCTGTTTGGGATTACGATTGGAAAGGCACACAAGCACTTTCTGAGCGTGAATCTACAACCAAAGTTCCAAAATATGTTTCACCACGCCCTGGCAAACGCCATCCGTTGCAGTTCGATCAGCACGGTAAGTTGGCATGGCCGCATATGACACCGCATTTTGGTAAGCGTGTGCCTTTTGCACGTAACCATGGTGGTGCTCCTTGGTTGGAACCTTTCCATATGCAGACCGATACCGATGTTATTACCAAGACAGAATCCGGTAGTGCTCGTAGTGGTCCAGATATGGAGAATACAGGGGGTGCTAAACCAGGTGAACAAGGGCGATGGAGTCTTTGTCCTCCAGGTGCAGGACGTAAACAGTACAACCTGCATTTCATCAACACTCCAATCGAGCTTTCAGCAGCGGTTGGAAATACTCCGCCTGTTATCGATAAATATGGTTTGATTTATGTTATCGATGAAGATATGGCGGAAGTTAAAGCTGATCCTAAGAAAGCCATTCCTCTCGTAATTCGTGCAAACGTTTACGATTGTGTGGATCTTCTTTTGACCAGTGAATGGAATGATGATGACTTCACCAACTTCCAGATGTCGAAGTTGAACATTCATCCGCATTTCTTCCAGTTCGACAACCAGGCCTCAGATGGTGTTATCTCTGGTTTCTCTTATGACCAGTCCATGAGGTCTTATAGGCAGTTTGATAAGAAGATGAAAGACGGCCATCATGTAGGTATGCCAGTTCCGATGAACGCCAGAGTTATAAAGGCGACTCGACCGGGTGATACCAAGGTTGAAATCAAGTTGGCTGATCATGCAACGCCTTACCATGTCGGTGCTGATATCATCGTAGGTATCGAAGTGCCAAATGGTAAAGATGCACGTTGGATCAAAAAGATCACGCCTGATCCAAACAAAGGTTTTGCCAAAGATGGTAAATACACCATCGAGTTTACAGAAGGCATGACCCATGGACATGCAGCAGGACAGATTGTCAGCACCGAGTACGTTCGTTACCGATGGTGGGTAGACGTAGATCTGGGACTGGTCTTCTGGCATGACCATGCGTTTGGTGCGACCACTTGGCCGCATGGCGGAATCGGATCTACCATCGTCGAGCCTTGGGGTTCTACGTATCATGATCCGAAAACCGGTAAACAGATCCGCAGTGGTCCAGTTGCCGACATTCATGGAACCGAACCTTTCGCTTATGGGCGTAACGGTAGTTTCCGTGAAATCGTAGTTCAACTGCACGATACGGTTCCACATACCGCGCAGTTGGTAACGGCAGGAAATCCTCCGGGACTGTCACGTGAAAATGCGATCGCAGCAGGTCAGTCGATCTCATTCCAGATGCCTAAGACGATGCAGGAAGCTGCTTTTCCACATCTCAATGGCGGAACACACACGACAGGTGGTGGGTTTAACTTCCGCGCAGCTTCATTGTCGGCTCGCTTGCGATCCAACAAAGATGCTTCGCAATTGTTCAGCAGCAGAGTGCATCGTGATCCTGATACGCCTATGATTCGTGCGTATGTAGGCGATAACGTTGTGTTCCGTATGTTGCACGGAATGATGAACGAAACTCATGTTTTCTCCCTTTCAGGGCATGGGTTCCGACCTGAGCGTTATGATCCGGATTCTCGTGTCACCAACGCTCTTCATATTGGTATCGCTGAACGATTTGATCTGGCAACCACCGCAGGTGGTTATCAACAAATGGCCGGTGACTACCTGATGTTTGACGGACGAACCTCGCATCTGTCTGAAGGCAGCTGGGGTATCTTCCGCGTACATGACAAGAAGCAAAAAGACCTTAAAGTGCTTCCGGGTAACGAAGACTTCGCTAAAAATGTGAAGAAACAACTTTGCCCAAATGGAGCACCGGTTAAAACCTTCAGTGTTGTAGCGATTGATCAAGAACTAAAATTCAATCCAAACACTGAAAATGAGATCGAGGTCGACTTCGAACGTAAACTACTAGTGGGTAACGCCATGGGTAAAATTTACGCACTCGAAGGCGAAGCCAAGCAAGCCGCAGCAGATGGGCATATGCCGCATCCGTTGACCTTGCGCGCCAATATCGGTGATTGTGTCAAAATCAAACTGACCAACCGCTTGAAATCTGGCAATGCTTCAATTCATGCTAACAACATCGCGTTCGATCCTCTGACATCTCAGGGTATCAACGTTGGGAACAACCCTGGCGACCAAACGGTTGCTCCGGGTAAATCGAAGAACTACGAGTTCTACGCGCATCCTGATTACAACATCAACGGCGCGTTGATCTGGGACTTCGGTAACCTGACGACGAACGTTCGTGATGGTATGTACGGTGGTATCATCATCGGCCCACGTGGTTCGGTGTAT
>JAJDAV010000184.1 GCA_029261695.1 Nitrospinaceae bacterium
CCCTAATGGAAATTATAATGACATGGGCTCTGAAGACTATCGAGAAGCCTTTACCTATTTCGCCAGCCAGCTCGACAAGGTAGGCTTGGCGTTTTTGCACGTTCTTGATGGCGTGGCATTTGGTTTTCATGAGCTTGGGGAACCCATGAAGTTGAATGAATTTCGTAAGATTTTTTCAGCCCCGATCATTGGAAACTGCGGATACACACAAGAGACAGCGGAAACGGCTATCCAAGAAGGCAATGCAGATTTGATCTCTTTTGGACGACCTTTTATCAGTAATCCCGATCTTGTGGAACGATTCCGAAATGGTTGGCCGCTGGCTGCCGATGCGGAAGTTGGTGCATGGTTTTCATTTGAAAAGGAGGGTTATACTGATTTTGAATTTTATAAAAATGGATCTTAGTTACCTTGTTCAAGAAATCATCATGTGAGCCGCATATTACCATTACAAAAAATCGCTTACCCCATGTAGTTGCCGCCAGACAAACTTATCAATCCCTTCGCCTCGAGGCCCCATCTATATCCACAAATCTTCAAGCGAAAATTATGATGATATCTTCCCAGCCCCTCTAAAATTCGTATTGCTATTAAGGTTTAATTCGGGAACCATATAGAATATGGGCTCTAGAACTTTGGACAAAATTTTCAATGAGGCACTGATATTTTTTATCACAATCCCTCTCGGTTTCCTTATCCCCTTTTCTTCCTGGGCGGATGAAGAAAGAGGTTATGTTCAACCGCTGAATGAAGTTTTTCAAACGGAGACGGTTTATCCGCAGGAACAGGGTGAAGTGCAACTGCAACTGTCCCCTACATTCTCTGAAGGAAATAACCGCAAGCTTTTCCAAGTCCCTCTAACCCTCGAATACGGCATAACCGACTCCTGGCAGATAGAATTGGGTTGGATCTCGCATATCAACCGTAACCCTGATATTGGCGTCACCACACGAGGCTCAGGTGATTTTGAGATCGCCACAAAATACAGCTTTATGAATCTGGCGGATTCAAATTTTCATGCGGCGGTTGGATTCGAAATCGGTCTTGCATCCGGTAATATCGACAAAGAGTTGACTGAAGGTTTCAACGAATATGAACCTTTTATAATTCTTGCAAAAGATTTCCCCACATTAAACAACAGTCAAATCTTTACCCGATTGAGTGTTGGCTTTGCAGATCGAAAAAAGAGGCATGAAGACCCGGATGAAGACGAAGTAGAAGCCAATGAGCTAAGCTGGGATGTTGGATTTTTTATCCCTATCGGGGCGATACGACTTACAACAGAATTTAACTGGCGCACCAATGAGTGGCATAATAGTGGGGACGAAAATCAAATCTTCCTAACACCTGGTGTAGTTTGGGATTTACCGGGATCATGGGAATGGGGAGTTGGTGCACCTATCGGCTTGAACGATAAATCTGACAACTACAGAATCATCACTCAATTAATTTATGAATTTGATATTGGCTAATATCACCAACTAAAGTAATACCGTCCTCCTTTGAGTCTTTCAAATGAAACATAAATTCGGAATCAGAAAAAAATTCCTCATTTTTTTCGCGATTATTTTTCTGGCGGTTTTAATCCTCAGCGGAATCATTTCTCACACCATAAACTCCTTCAACAAACATGAAAAGAGGATGAGTTTCTCCTATAAGCAAATAGAAATAACTGAAGATATCTTAATCCTAGGTCAAACTGTCGTGCGAGAGTTTAGAGATGTTTTGGATGGAGGAATTGATGACAAAGAAGAAATTATTGAAGCTCATAGCCAAGTAATAAAATTGGTAGAAAATTTTAAAGCGGTAGTATCGGCTGAAGAAACCTATCTGGAAGGTGCAGAAGAAGAAGAAGAAGAAGAAGAACTACAAGAAATCAACAAGCTGTTTTCGGTTTATATGGCTCACTATTCAAAATTTGATTCCATTCTATCTTCAAACAAAAGTTTAAATGAGAAAAGAAAGGAGTTTAGAGCCTACAAAGAAAACAACTTTGAAGATGCGTGGCCGAAGCTCATTCAAGAAATGGTTGAGGGGGAATTAGAAGAAATTCGAGTGGTCGACCAAAAAATCAAGGACAACTTTAAATTCGTTGAGTTGTTTGCCTGGATTGCCCAAATAACCACCTTACTTATCTTATTGCTCGCCTACCGCTGGATATTAAAAGGCATTACCGAACCCGTCGAAAAGTTCATCACAGTTACCAACAAAATTTCACGCGATGAATATGATTTTGAATTACAAAATAACCAGAAAGATGAAATTGGTAGTCTGGCAACAGCTTTAAATGATATGACGCAGAAACTAAAAACATCCAAAACGGAATTATTGCAATCAAAAGAACTCGCTGAAAAAGCCAACCAAGCCAAATCTGAGTTTCTGTCTCGCATGAGTCATGAATTACGCACCCCTATGAATGCAATTTTAGGATTCACGCAATTAATACAAATGGGTTCTGAAAACTCCTTAAGTGATATTCACAGGAAGAATTTGAAAAGTGTGTTATCCGCCGGGAATCACCTTCTACAGCTAATCAATGATGTATTGGATATATCGACCATTGAAACTGGAAATTTGGGAATCTCAATTGACATTGTCGATATTATTCCAATTGTGGACAATGTTATTTCCATTTCTAAGCCTATGGCCGATAAAAACGGAATTTCTCTTGAATACAAAGTTATCTCGGAAGGATCTTGTTTTGCGGAGGTAGACCCGCTTCGATTCAAGCAAATTGTTTTAAATTTAGTTTCCAATGCAATCAAATACAACAAACCCAATGGCTCTATTGTTGTTTCTTACGAATTGCAAAAGAATGGCATGATGCGTTTAGGAATTAAAGACACAGGGCATGGAATCTCTGAAGATAAAAAAGAAATGGTTTTCAAACCTTTTGAAAGGATTGGTATTAATTCAGAATTTATTGAGGGGTCTGGAATTGGGCTTACAATTTCGCAACAGTTGGCCAAATTAATGAAAGGGAATATCGGATTTGACAGTGTTTATGGAGAGGGAAGCTTTTTCTATGTTGATATTCCTGTTTCCGACAAAATTCCTTTTCCAACAGAAATAGAAGAAGAATCCTTTTTAGCATCTCCCGCCAATACAAATACCAAAAAAATTCTTTACATTGAAGATATCAAAACCAATATTGAATTGGTAAAACAAATTATGAAACAACACAAGCCCAACATTAGTTTAATTTCAGCCCCAGATGCACTACAGGGAATAAAAATGGCCCAAACTCAAATTCCCGATCTAATTTTAATGGATATTCATTTGCCAGAAATGGACGGAATTGAAGCCTTCAAAAGATTACAAGCAATTGAAAAGGTTAAAAACATTCCCGTGATTGCTCTGACTGCAGATGCAATGGACGCAGATATTAAAAGAGCCACGCGACTTGGATTTAAGGACTACATCACAAAACCAATCAATGTGTCGAAATTTCTAGCCGCAATCGACGATGTTTTAGGATAAATATATTTACCAGCCTTAAATTTCAAGCTAAGCGGCATTACATGAATTTTTAAGCCTAAATGAGCTACTAATTAAAACATCGACAAAGGTCCAAGTTCGGTTCTTTAAGCCCATAAAAAACAATTAAAATTTTCTATTCCCTTCTCTCCAAATAAAAAGTAGAATACTATTTTTATGAGTTAGCTATTAGACATTTTGGGGTGGCGGATTCCTTCTCGCCCCTTTTTTTATTTATGCGCCCGTAGCTCAGCTGGATAGAGTTCCGGACTTCGAATCCGTAGGTCGCAGGTTCGAATCCTGCCGGGCGTACTTTTATTTCCAAGTCAAAAAGACTTGAATTATTAAGAATCAGCAGTAGCATGAATTAACAGAATTGGTTTCTGTTAAGGAGGTAAAATGACTCGAACAAAAAAAATATTTGCATGCGCAGTAAGCGGGATGATGATCTTATTCTTTTTTCAATCTGCGCATGCAGGTTTAGCAACTGTAGCAAAAACTAAAGAAAGTTTAACCCTTCAATCTCCAGCTATGGATGCGATTGGCACTGGTAGTGCAGGTAGCTATAATCACGGCACAGGAAAAAGTGAAGGCAGCGGTAAAAAATCATACTCATACGGAAAAAGTCATCACAAGTCTGACCATAGCAATAAGGGTTACAGCAAAGGCGGTCACAGCAAGCACCATTATGCAAAGAGCGGCCATAAAAGCTACGGCAAACATAGCGGTCATAGCGCACATTCATCGAAATGTTTTTTCAGTCATCTACTAAACTTTCGCCATAAATTGAAGTTAAGCGAAACTCAAGTGGAAGACATTCAAAAAATGCGTTTCGACTACAAAAAAACGAAAGTAATGCTAGTAGCAGAAAAAGAAGTTGCTAAAATGGAATTTGATCAGTTGGTACATGGAAAAACTGTGGATGAGTCAGCAATCCGCGCGGCGGGAGAAAAAATCATCACAGCGAAAACCAAAAAGATTCGAGCGAAGGTTGAAGCTAAAATTGCTTTAATGAAACTTTTGACCGACGAGCAAAGAAGTATGGTTCAAAAAATGCACGCATCTCATTAATGAGAGCATAAAAAATATTCGGGGCGTGGCGCAGCCTGGCTAGCGTACCTGCTTTGGGAGCAGGGGGTCGGAGGTTCAAATCCTCTCGCCCCGACCACAAACGAGCCGTTGGATCCAATAAGAAAAATCTTGTTGGTCCAACGGTTTTTTTTGTTTCCAAACTATCTATCCCAACAAAAGGTCCATCCGTATCCACTAAAGGCAGCTGGGGGTACAAAAGCGTAAAGTCTATAGTAGAATATAATTTGGATCATAAGAAGGATTTAAAGTTTGACGAAAAACATTTTACATTCGAAAGTTTTCAATGATTGATTGGAACAATATATTTATTCTTGCAACACTGATTCTTCTTTCAGGAATTTTTTCGGGAGCGGAAACCGCCTTGATTTCTCTTCATGCATCTCAGGTGAGGAATCTAGTTCAATCTAATAAGAAGGGAGCCAAGATTGTTGAAAAGCTTAAAGAAAAGCCTCAACGATTATTAATTACGATTCTTATTGGAAATAATGTGGTTAATATCGGAACCTCCGTATTTGCCACCGTTGTAGCTACAGAAGCTTTCGGAAATCATGTTATAGGCTGGGTTACAGGAATTTTAACTCTTCTAATTTTAGTTTTCGGTGAAATTATCCCGAAGACTTTCTCGCACAAACATGCCGTGGGCTTTTCCATTTTTATTGCGTACCCCATTTATTTTTTACAAGAAATTCTTTCCCCCCTAATCTGGTTATTGGAAAAATTTATTTTATTGATAAATAAAATATTTGGCATGGAGCATCAAGATTATCAAGCGGTTTCTGAAGATGAACTCCGAGCCATGGTGGATTTGAGTTCAGAAGAAGGTTCCATCGAAGCATCTGAAGCTGCGTTGATCGACAAGGTTATTGATTTTAGCGCTATATTGGTTGAAGAAGTAATGACCCCTCGTTCTGAAATTTGCACCATCGATGATTCCAAAACTGTTAAAGAAGCGATGGAATTTATGGTCCAGCAAGGTTTACATTCCAGACTGCCTGTCTATCATGAAACACTGGAAAATCCTACGGGAGTAGTTGCTTTAAGAGAAATGGCTAAATTGTATTTCGATCAAACCCAGGCCGACAAGACTCTCGCAGAGCTAAAGCTACCAACTCCTATTGTGGTCCCCATTACTCAACCTATCAAACAATTGTTCAATGAATTCCGCTGGAAACAACGACATCTCGCGCTTGTCGTCGATGAACATGGAAGTGTTGTCGGCTTGGTTACTATGGAAGATATTCTTGAAGAAATTGTGGGTGAAATTCGGGACGAAACAGACTCTGAAGAATCCATGGATATCATTAAAAACAGCCAAGATTCCTGGTCGATCAGCGGCAGAGTGGAATTAAAAACCATTCAAGACCAAATAGGTGTCTGGTTAGGAGACTCCGATGAGCAAGACCCAGAAGAAGGAAGAAAGGCTGTAAGCTTGCTGTTGATTGAATACTTTAAAAAAATCCCCAAGGTCGGCAAATCTTTAACTATAAAAAATTGCGAGCTTACCGTAGAAAAGATCGAAAAGTTTACTATTAAACGCGTTCGAGTAAATATTAAAGACTGACTTCGTATCTACTAATTCAAGTGAATATTATAATTCGCTTGGTTGTTATTTAAATTTTTTCATCTGGAAATGTTTTGCGATACCACTCTACAGTTTGTGGATAGACAGAATCATCGCCTGCAATATCGTAGTCCAGCTCATCTCCTAAGATAGCCTGCGCCATCAGCGCCCTCTCTCTGAGCGGAATCGCTCCTATAGCTAATCTTGTATTTATTTTTTCCATGATTTCATCAAATTTCTTCGGGTCACTTAGCTCTTCCGGTCTACCCATCAAATCAGTCTCCTGTTTTCCCACTCTATTTAACAGCAAAAAATCACTACAGATAGCTCATCCTGCCATAGCCTCTGCGATTAAACAATATTTTCATTTTTGAAAATAGGAACCGCCCCCCATTTCGCGAAGCCAATCTGCGAGTAGCATTTGAGCAATAAAACTGATGATATACTTCCTTATTATCTTTATATTTTCAAATTCAATCAATGTCAAAGACCCTAAAAAACAATAGCAAAACAGATCAGCAAAGCCCTCCCCATTTTCCGTTCGAAGATCCCCCCTTTCGCCATTCAATGGGATTACTCAAAATACCTGAAAGCGAATGGTTTGAAATTTTCGACCTGCATGAGCGCGCTACACAATTAATAGAAAAGAGAAAGTTTCTGTCCAGCATTCATGACGAGGTCTTTATGACTGCTCCTACCGCTTTATCTGCATCGAGGGAAGTTCTTAATTTAATGCTGGAACATTTGCCCGTAATTCGCCCTGACTTATATTCGCTAAGGAAAAACTTCATAAAGCTTGAACCACACATCCATTTTAATGGAGAAGAGCTGTCAACCGATCTGCAAAAAAACAAAATACATCCATTAGACCTTGCTGCGAGATTAGTGCAGGAAGATCTCGTCATCATGCTACCTCCCGATTCTAAGAAAGAAGGATGGTGGTTAGCGGCAGGAAGTGTTGCCTTTCCCTCGCGCTGGAGCTTAAAGGAAAAGTTTGGGAAGACTATGGATAGCATCCATGCGCCGGTCCCTTTATATAAAGAACAAATTCAATCTCAAACTAATAATTTTTTTAACTCAATGCCGCGGGATGAAATTTTTTCTCGACGCAATTGGTCGTTACATGACAATCCCTCTTTACGCCAGGATGGAACAGAACCTTCCAGTGAAAAAGCCATAACGGCTAAAAATGCTGGTGACTGTCTTTGGCTAAGGGTTGAACGTCAAACGCTCAGAAAGCTCAAAGAATCAGATGCCATACTATTTACAATCCGCATCCACTTACGGCCATTAAACCAAATTGCAAACACAAAGGGTGCCGCAGATAGGCTTTCAAAAGCGCTTGCAGCTCTTCCAACAGAAATGAAGGCTTATAAACAAACCGACACTTTCTCTAATTCTGCACAAGCCTATCTTAATAATCTTTGAGAAAAAGGTGAATGGAATTGATAGCCCCCAAATTTATCAAACTAACCGAAACCTAACACTTATGGATTAAACTAGAGTTATAATTTTAATAGAATGCATTAGTTTTTTATAATTAGGACAAATAAAAATGGCTCAAAGTCAGGTTCTTGTAGTTGAAGATGAAGAAGATATCCAGGAACTCCTTAAGTACAATTTAGCCAAAGAAGGCTATCAAGTTCAATGCGTTGGCTCGGGGGAAATGGGATTAGAAGA
>JAJDAV010000185.1 GCA_029261695.1 Nitrospinaceae bacterium
ACTGCCCCGTACAAGACCACCTTTTGCTTTGAATTTAACGGATGTAACGCCCTCGAATCCCTCTGAATTAAAGTCCCCGATTAAATTAGTTTCTTTTTGTTTTAATTCGCCGCGTCCAAAAATTCCGGTCAATACTCCGCCCAAATCTGGCAGAAATTTACCGATAACTGGTATTTGACTTAATGGGTTAATAAATTTATTAAGGGTGTTACTAGAAACGCCAGCAATTTTTTTGTCATTCTCTATTAGTCTATTGAATTCCTTAGTTAATAATGCGCCACCCAAGACCAGCCCGCCGGTTGCCAGTGAAAGCCCACCCGCTGCCGCGCCTAGACCCGATCCGCCGATAGCTGTTCCAGGACCGCCAATAAATGCAGTTCCAGCACCGCCTGCGCCTGCAGCAAATGCAGAGCTACCGCCACCAGTTAATAGCGATCTAATGCCTGAGAAGCCGCCAGCAAGACTTGATCCGATGCCAGCTAAACTTAGCGCACTAGACCCACCTGATGCAGCAGCCACACCGCCAGCAGTGGTAAACAAGGAGCCAAGGTTTAAACCCTGGGCAAGCTTTAATGCTGCAAATTCTGAAGCAATACGGCCAACCGCGACACCTACGCCGCGCACCATTCCGTTCAGCCCATCATCAAAGAAATTGAATATTGAGTTTGCCAGTGAAGATTGAATATTTCTATTGGCCTGTATCCAAAGCTGATCAATCTCGGTCGTTGCCGCCCTTGTTTCTGCAGTTAATCCACGAGACGCATCCTCTGCCTGCTTTAATGCCCTGGAATAAGTCTCAACACTAAGATAAGGTTTTAACCTCTCAAGCTCAGCAAGTGTCTGATTGTACTTCTCTTGCTCTGTTGCTACGCTTGCAGTAACTCTATTAACCTCATCATTGAGAGAGATAATGCGCCGTGTTGATTCTTGCTGCTTTAGTTGGCCAATCGTTACCATGCCAATAGAGTCCGCTAGACCCTCTACTTTTTCACTCGCCTTATCAGATTCTTTGCCCAACCCTCCCGTTGCGCCCGATGCTTTTTTAATAACTTCAGTCGCCTTTTTCGATTCCGCGCCTAACTTGGCTTGCGCATCAATCATTTTAAAAAGGTCTTCTATGTTATTTTCTAGGCTAGCCTCTAGCTGGTCCAACTCTTTCTTGTTGGTTCCGAAAATCTTTGATGCCCCTGGAATAACGCCATTTAGACCAGCGTTACGACTTCTCAAAGATTTTAATTTTTCATCAATACTCTCTATTAGTTTTACTTGGCTTTGAATGGCATTCTCATCACTTCCAGCGTTAAAGAAGTTATTTAATGCTGTCAGCCCATCATTTAAAGCAGGGACCAGAACTCCGCCAATTGATCGTGCGAAACTCTCTACAATATTTTTGGTTACTTGCCATTGTGTGCCAAGAGTTTTTAACGTGGCTTCAAACTCCCGATCCAAAGCGGTTGCGTTCTGAACCTCTTCATTTGCAAGAGCTAAGGTCTGTCTAAATATCCCCATGTTATTAGACAAAGGAACTATTGTCTTGAGTATTTCCTGCCCACCCAAGCCAACCGACTTTAAGGCATTTCCTGCATCAAGACCAAGATCGCCAACACTATCAAGGAACAACTCGAAAGCCGCGACTTTATCATCTTTAAATAACTGGGTTAGTGTTTCTGAATTTAGGTTTAGCGTGTCAGCGAATTTTTCTAAGCTACTGCCTCCAGCCTGAACGCGAGACGTTATCTCTTGCATTACGCGACCAACAGACGACCCACCAAGCTCTGCTTGTACACCTATCGATGCCATGGCCGCACCCATTGCTGCAGCCTCTGCCGATGTGACATCAAATACGCTTGTGGCCCTTGCTACTTCCGTAGTCATTCTGGCTATCTGGGATTCTGTTGCTGCGACATTATTACCTAGCGAAACAATTACGCTTGCTAAAACATCAATGGAATCTATATTTTCATTGGTTACATTTAAAATCCTGGCAAGCGCTGTTGCGGCCTCTTCGCCAGCTAGGTCTGATGCCCGGCCAAGTTTAGCAACCGTTACAGCGAATTTCTCAAGGTTTGCCGAACCTGTCACACCCATCTGACCAGCGGCTTGTGACAGTTCAAGCAATTCTGATGTTGTTACCGGTAATTTTCTGGAAATCTGGTCAATTCTTCCAGCGAAATCATTTAAGTCTCTACCCGCAAGGCCTGTAGTTTTCGACACTCCTACAAGGGCAGTCTCGAAAGTACTAGCCGCTGAAACGCTCTTTGTTACCGTCGCTATCATCGCTGTGCCAGCAGCGGCGACACCGCCGAATCTTAATGCTAACGACTTTAGACCGGAATCAGATTTTTTTGTAAACGACTCAACGTCGCGTTCAGCTTTCTTGCTTTTTACCCCTAGACGATCAAGCTCAGCACCCGCCGATTTTACTTCCAGCGCGTCTATTCGTAGGGCTAATTTGGCAATGTCTGTCATTTACTGTTTAAATAGATCCGGTCTAGTTTTTTTATGATTTTTACGTCTGCTGAGAGCAAAGGGTTATGCATTAATTCCGACCAACTTTTAATCCCTTGCCAAGTTAAGGGCAAAGGCTCTGAGCCGGTATACTCTCGACCTTTGCTTAACTCGTGAAACCACAACCAAAGATGTCTGAAATAATCAGGCAAAGCACCTATTTCTAGTTGCACTGGTTTTTTGCCTGTTTGCTCCCAAGCCTTATCTAAATGCTGCTTAAGTGTGCACCCATCAATTTGTTTTTTATTTAACTCGAAATACTTTTCCGCATACGCAAGCAGATTAACTACTTGCCTTTCATAAAATTTCTCAAGTCTTGTGATTCTTTGAAAACTTGCTTTCTAATTTCGGAGTTAATCTTGCACAACTTAAGAGCATTGGCTTCAGTAAAAGGCTGGTCTATTCCTCGCCAACCGCACATCCTAACTGCTGCTTGCCTAATAATTAAATCCCTCAAATCTTCTGCAGGGTGGCCGTCTCCGTCAACCTGTTTTTCTGCTTCGATTAGCTGTTGCCGGTTGCGCTTATTAGCCTCTTCATTCTCGAATTTCTGCACTTTTTCTGCATCGCTTCCGAGTACGCTAATATAAACACCTGTATCCCTGCCTTTAGGGTCCAGATATTGAAATTCGTGCGCGACCTCACATTTTGCGGTTAAATCTAATGAATCTAGGGAGATACCTTTTATTGCTTCTGCCATGGTATGAGCCTTATTTAAGTTATTAAGCTAATGAATCTTGAGTGGAAATAGTAGTTTCTTCTGAATCTGTGCCAGCGCCTCCGCTCACGTTAAGTAGTGCGGTGAATGGCATTGTTTGAATGATGCCTTTTTGCCCGTCATCTTCCGAGTTACCACCAACCTTAACGCGCGACATTGTGAATCCCACAAAGTCAGCAGCAGCAACGTTACTGGTTGTTAATACCATAGCAATAGTCGCCTCGGTTTCATCCGCGAACATGTTAAGGTAAGTGTCATTTTCAAATAAAACACTAAACTGGCCTGTGACGCCAACACTGCCTGGGAATACATCAGGAGAGGATTCAGAAAACACAACTTCCTCGGTAGTCACATTGCCATTAATATCAAAATTGATACCGGTCAATGTCCCTACCTTAACGCCGTCAATTAAAAGCATACCATTAGCACCGGCTGTAACACCTGAAGTAGTCGCTGCTGTCGGCGAAGTGAAGTATTCTGAAGTGTCGAGATCTTGAGATAAAGCGATCACACCGAATGAGGTTGTTACCATGCCCGATGCTGGTATTGATATCGCTGCAGTTGATATTTTACCGTCAACAAATGACTTTGATACGTTAATATCAGAATGCCAATGCTCAAAGGTGAAATAATCGCTAGTGTGCGACGTCAAAGGCACGTATGTCTTTTTGCCTGGGAATGATAAAGTAGATGAAGAAATAGGGCCTTCAGCCGTCATCGCCGAGCTATTCAGTGGATAAACAGTAATGTCTAAAGCAACCACTGATGCGACATATAGATTTTTATTAATATTTGCCGCGTCAAACGACCCAGCCGTGAGCCTTACAACATCACCAACCTTTACGCCATCGGTTAACCATGAGCCAGCCGTACGAGATACAGTGTATGGAGCGCCTGAGCCTGTGATGGTTATAGCTAAAGTGGTTATGTCAGATACGGCGGTAAAATCACGTCTTAATGCAGCCGCGAAGAAGTCAGCGTAACTCCCAGGGGAAAGCTCGCCGTTTAATGTTCCTGATACAGATTTTACGCCATGCCTAAAATCGGCAATCTGGAAATCATCCCGAATCTCTGCAGATGCAAAAGTATTTTTAGTAAGTTGAATGTCGGAAGTTGTTCTGCGCAAGATTTGCGCGCTTCCTGCAGTGGCTTTTGTGTTTAAAGCAGTCTGCTTTTTGTACGCTACCCGCTTTTCAACACCCGTTGCTATAGTCATATCACTTTTCCCTTAATATTTCCGAGAAGGCAATTTGACAGGCGTTACAGTGTGCGGCTTGTCGCGTACTCAGGTTGTTAAAATCGTTTATTGCTCGTTAAGCCATGTTTCCCAGGCCTTGATAATGCCTTTAGCGGCTCTTATCAGTGTTTCGTGTAACTTTTTAGTGCTGCTATTCATGTCGTTAAGTGTGCAAAGAAATTAATCTCAACAGGCACCATCCACCAACCATTATCAACTCTACCATGCTTTATTTTTGGAGTCGCATCTATATTAGCATTTATTCCATTCTTGCTAAATGTGCTGCCCCGTTTAAATGTTGTGCGGATTAGCTGCGCTCTTGCCGTGGATTCAGAAGGCCCGGTTTTCAAAGGATAAAATAAATTAACTTGAAAGATACCGTCTTGCCGGTATATGTCGCCCCCTACCTCACTATTGTCCGGGTCTGCTGGCATGAAATAAACTCTTTGGTATGGAGTTCCAACAACAGGATCATAATCTATATTCTCCCATGCCGTATCTATGCTCGGACTTATTGCGTTTAAACCTGTTTCCAAAGCTATGGCTACATCACTTAGGGACACTTTGCGCCGCTCCGTTTACAATAGAATTAAATTCTAGAACAGTTAATTTTACCATTCCTTCAGGTGCTTGTGTTGAGCTTCCGTCTTCCAGCTGGACAATGTAATCAAGGCTATTTGATATCCAATGTATGCTTGATGTTGGAGCTGAGCTGACCCCGGCAATTACCGCTGCTATCGTCTTGCTGCCTTCCTTATCAAGCCCATCTGTGATACCTCCAGGCATAGCGCCTGAACCATACTGCCAATTTGCCCTAGATCTTCCCCCTGCATAGCCTGGGGATGGGCTAGACTTCCATAGATCAGGATCTCCAACAGGGTTTTTCAGGATAACACTGGTCGCCAAATCAATAACAACCTTCCTCACTACCTTGTCAGCATTACCTTTTGCTTTAGCAATAAATTTTGACATATCAAGAGAAAAGCTCACTTATAAACTCCCATCTTATACAATATATCCTGACCATTTACTGACAAAGACGTTAACCCTGCCACCGAATAAACAACCGTATCTATTGTCACTTTGTCAGCCGATGAAGGCTTAAACGTCGCGTCTTTAGCTGCAGCAACAACATACTTCACTTCTCGCCCAACAAGGCCATCTTTATCAACAAACATGCTTTCAAACGATGAAATCTTATTCTGTGTCGCTGGTGGCGTTATAGCATATAGACTCATCGACTGGCTTACTGATGCCGCCGTTGTGCGCGTATCTGGGTCATACACGCCTAATGTTTCTCGAACAATGGTTATTAGCCTGCCAGCTTCCTTAATGTCATCGTAAGCACCATTAATATCCTCTGTATAGTCCGCCATTAAGCTACTCTTACCATCGGGAGAATACCGCCGCTCCCGCTACCTTTAATGGCCAAATATTTACCAAGCATCGCATCAATCTCTTTATACCGCTTTGTTTGCGGACTATGCTCACTATACTCAGTTTCTAAAACGTCAACTTTCTTTCTGATAATAACCCGTGTTTCATCGGGCAATAAATCCGCTGTTGTCGACTTAAAAGCCAGCAATGCGCAAGCATTTTTCACCTCATCCGGCACAACGGTCTCACTCAAATACTCAGTTGTTGCCAAGCCCTCAATAGGGACAGTGCTACGTGGCCAATCAAGCGTCTGAGAGCTTGATTTTATATATCCAGCCCACCTAGCGCCGTATCTACCTACCATGTAACTAGTAGCATTTCGCAAAAATACTTCTTTGTCTAAATCATCGAAGGCAGACCAGTCAACCTTGCCTATTTTACCTAAGTAAATATCAGCATCGGCTACAGAAATATAACTTTCCGCATTGCTTACAACTGATCCATCTTCGACGATTAATGTCATTCTTCAGGCGCGTTCAATAAGTCAATAAGGTCCTGTTTTTTTGCATCTGCAGGATACTCAACACCACTTTCAGTTAACTCAGCTTTCAACTGAGCAACCGTCAAGGGCTTTTCTGGCTCATCTTCCAGCGCCTCATGGATGTAGGGATTAAAATCATCTTTATTAATGATATGAAATCCCTTCGGACCATCACGCCTTACCTTAATTGTTTCCATAATTACCCCAGTAAAAGAGCGATATGCTCATCCTTCCATGCTTTGGCGTCATATACACATCGGATATCAAACATAGACTTCATGTACCCTTTATACGCCGCGATCTCAAATGACAGTCCGCTCCAAGGATCTTGAACCAAAAGCGTATCAACTGCAGAATCACCACCATTTGGCATAGCTGGAGGTCTAACAGCAATTTCTATCGCGTTCCGGTGAAAAGCAATGTTTGGAGTAAAATCACCGCCTATGGTCATTTCTACAGTATCCGCCACGGTAGCTTGCATTCCAGGTGAATTTAAAACAATTGTTCCACTAACTGCAGCTAATCCAGTCTTTACGATGTATTTGTTAGTATCACCAGCAAAAGTTACCACATCACCAGCGATAATACCTGTCCCACCAACTGTACCACCGTCAAGCACGAGATCCGTATCACCAACAGCATAACCCGCGCCGTTATTAATGTCATACAGAGTACCAGTACCTTTAGTATGCAAAGCAACACCGGCTGTTTCCCGCATCATAATACCTTGCAAGTCAGCCAGCACACCTTGACGTAGCAACGAATCGCTACCCGCCTCATTAACTTTCTGTAAATTCGCAATGTTGCGAAGGTTAGTCCCTGCCGAAGTACTCATAACAAGAGACAATGCGCCCGGTGAATCTGGACAGCCATTATCAATGAGTATTTGCCTTACTTCAGCAATTGTATCTATATTAGATGCAAATGGAGTAGTGCCAGCCGTGCCGATTGCCCTAGAAGCTGATTTGTACGCAATCCCAAACACATACGCTTCGATTGCGTTTGTTATCGCTCGCATGGCTTCAGCAATTTGATCACCGTAAATGGTTTCAAATCCAGCGCCGTTTTTTACGTGCTTGACATCTTCACCAGTCCATGGAATTTTAACCGAAGCAAACTGATTGAGAGTAAGAGTTTTACCTGTTACGGTTTGATCTGTACCTTCTGGAATTGTCATAGAAGGCGCGTAGGTCGTGTCAACCGTTGAAGGTGCTGTAAAGGCAGATTTAACAGAGTCGCCTTTAGCAGCTCTCTCCCCGCCTGCGTTAATAGTAGACGACGGGATCATTCCGACTCTTTCCCGCCCAACGATATTAGCAGCCTTATAAATATCTGCTGCGAGATCTGTTAAAACATTAGCCATTACTTAGTATCCTTTATGTGTCAACGGGCTTACCACCAGATTCGATAAATTTCGCCCGTTCATTTTGTGACATTGCGTCAAATTGTTCTCTTGGTATTTCTTTTTTTCCTGACTTCTCGCCAGTTCCTCCGCCTGCACCGCCTCCACTGTTTCCAACTGGGAACCAATGAGGGGCCTTATCTTTCATTTCTTCAAGCCATTCGCCAGGGTTAAATGGTGACTTCCCGTCTTTACCAAATACCACTTGACCATCTGCATCAAGCTGCACAGGATCGCCGTTGTCATCAAGCCTAAATATTGTCCTAGCTCTGATTAATGCGTCCTCTATTGCGTGAGCATGAAGCCCTGCTGTGGATGCTGCTGCGCGTATATTATTATCAAGTACACGCTGTTCAAATTTTGAAGTCCGTTGATTTGCCGCATCAGCCTTTAAATCTGCCTCGCTAACTCGCTTCTCTAACTCAACCCTCAGCTTCTCGGTCCTACCTTGAACAACCTCGTCAAGCTTACCCTCCGCCAGTAACTTTGCTTCTGCGTCGTTTTCTATCCTGGAAAGTAACGTTTTTACTTTTTCTGGATCAATATCCTTGTACTTTAGCTGTAACTCTTTAACCAGCTTATTTGATTCTTTCGCGGAAAGCCTTTCTTTTTCTAGCGCAGACTTAAGCCCTGCTGGGTCTTCATATCCTTCTAGATCAAGTTGATACTTACCGTTAACTTCTTTGTAAAGTGTTTTTTGTGATTCATCTAGATCTTCTATAGAATCGAGTAGCATAGCTAAAGCCATAACAGAGTCCCTCTGATAGTTTGAAAATTGTAAAGAAAACTGACTGTTGTCAGCCGCGCATCTCGCGCTTTGAATAAGCCTAGAAATAGACTTAATTTATAGTGCTACTTATAGCACATGACAGCTTGATTGTACACGATTAGTGAACAATGATAAATATACTTTACTATTGTTGCTTTTTTTGATTAATTGACGTAATAATGATTAATCACGTTAGCCAGGTTGCTGTGATTTATTCAACGCCATCAACTGGCTTCGGTGGCTTGCCTTTTTGCTCTTTATCGAACTCTATCTGATCACTCTCTGAAGCTGCTACACCATCAGTTATGATGCCCGTGTCAATTAATTTATCCACCGAATTTCTCTCGGTATCTTCTTCTGATAATTTCATCCATCCTCCTAGATATATCTCTTGGCTTTGCATTATTAAGTGACTCCGACCATGCCTCTGCTATAAATTCAGCAATATTCGTGGACCCGTATTTAGATAAATTTTCTGTTACTTCCTCCCTATTAAAACTCTTGTATAAATTCACAACATCAGCGTCACCTCTCAACCCTAGAAGCGCGTCCAGCTCATGACCCATCTCATGATCTACAACACTTTTAACACTCTCTGTTCCTTGAGCATGATATTTAGACACAACATTCTTTGTTTTAATTTCAACAAACTTATCATGATCAACACCAAACTTCTTGTTAACGGCTATTCCAGACACGTCTTTATGCCTCCAAGAGTGAGCCATTTCTCCCCCAGCTTTGCGCTTTCGTACCATTCTTTTTGCCCAAGACAAAAGATCTGTATCAGATAGATCTTTTTTCAGGCCATGGCTACGCTGGTACTCAGCAACCTTTTTCGCCTCTAATTCGTGCCATAATTTATTTTGCCCTTGAATTGTTCCTGTAAACTTTTGATTCTTTCTTAACTCAGGAAACTCTTTTAAGTGAAAATGCAGACCCTTATTCCACTCATTCGCCACTCTAACGTCAACGCCCTTGTAATCTGCATTATCCGCAAGATTTGAAGCAATAGCCCATTCCTCTGCAGCTCTTGTTGTCTTTGCCTCAACAAACTTACTCGGCACCACCGCCTTTTTAATAATTGCTGGTGGCGCGATCTTTGTGATTTTAGTTACCCCATACTTACTTTGCAATTGGACCAACGAAAGCTCCCTACCCTTACCATCGAGCAATTGACTAAGAGTTATTTTTCCATCGCGCCATAATTGCGCACGGCCTACACCAAGCATTTCATTCTGCTGCGATACCGGCACCCGCTTGAGGTAATCACTAAATGATGATTTAGCTGATATTGGGCCTAATGATGACGCCCTGGTGCTTATTGGCGGCTCTGGAAGGTCTACGCCAAGCTCTTTGAATGTCAGTGTTTCTGGAAGCAATACGCATCTATCATTGTAATGAATACCCGGCACTTGAAACGGTATTGAATGGCCTATTGGTGTATGCGACTTATCATTCTTCCAGCGCTTACCAGATCTCGCTATGCATAAACGGCAAACATGCGAATCCAAGGCTGTTGTCCAAACAAATGACTTGATGATATCGTCATTCTCTTCATACACTGCTTGCCTTGCTTCATTTGCTACTGCGTGTGTAACTGTTTGAACCAAAGATGCCGCGTTATTCCTAGCGAGATTCATTACCCCAGGAGCGCCGTTTTTGCCGATGATCCGACTTATTATGCTTTGATTTGTTTCGTTAAATAAAATACCTTCCCGAATCTGTGCTGAAACTTTAAACAATGTATCTGCCCGTTGTTTCTGCCACCAATCATTTAACGGTCCGCCATTAATCAGGACATTCCTTGATACGCGCTCAATAACATGCTGAGTCGGGAGGTTAACCGCGTTTTCAATAAATACGGTGGTTTTTAGAGACTTCTCTGCTTGCCTCACCTGAACTTTTGACAACCCATCAAGACTATCCTGAACCGTTTCTTCAATGCCAGCGTAATGATTGGCCAGAACAGGGGAAAGGTTAGATAATAAAGCTTGTGTCTTCTTTTTGGAAAACTCTGTTAGTTCACCACCTGACAACTCAACAATCAGATCTCTTTGCATCTTCTCAAGCTTAACCTGAACCTCTTTTTTTAGCCCAGCCTCAAACCGTCGAATGTCAATTTGAAACTTTATGATTTGGTCGAGAAGTTCCTGGTTAATTGTTGTCATTATTTTTCTTTATCGTACCCTGCGCCGCATCTTTGCAGCATCAAAAAAAGGTAAGTGTAAATAATATCAATATCCACACGGTTTTTTACAGCCTTGATAACAGCTTTGTTCAAGTCATCCTCGAATGTCGCTGCATCTTCATTGCAGAGGTTTTTATTGAAATCAACCGGGATTACGTTTGACTTCCCTGTCAAATCTCACCACCGCCATCGTCAATAGCGCCTTTCTCTGTTTCTTTGGTCGACTCTGGCGGGTATAGCCCAGCACGATCAAAATTATAATACAGAGTGTCATAACTTATACCCCTCTGTATATGAGCGGCCATCATCGCCGTTATCTGCTGCGCGGTCATATTAAAAGGCAAAAACTCACGATTCAAATTATACAAAATATCTTCCGAGGCGTGACCCTGCCACTCAGCGTACCATTTAAGAGATTGCGTCATACCCCCACTGAGTGTTGTTGCTATGTCAGATAATACCGACTCTTCCCCGGATTGCTTTCTTTCCCAGGTCTCTGCAGACTCCACGCCAGCAGTTTTACTTTCCAGCATCCTTGCGCCAAGCACGGCCATTTGATGCTCTTTCTTGGTAATATTGTTTTCCAGCGCCTCGAACTTACTTGATACTTCAACAAACTCCGCCTTAGTCTCAGGATTCGTAAAGCTGTTAGCTGAAGACCCGCCAAGCTGAATAGTTTTCTCATCATCACTGTTGCCGTAAATAAATAATGTTGGCAGTCCTGACAGGTAGCAGCCGTGTTCATATGATGATGTCTGTCTATAATGATGAAAATTCATCGTTATTAAATCGATAAGAGGCGGCACCTCTATTTTCATCTGCAGCGAATCAACGCCAATCGGTTGAAAAGGTATGAAGTTCAACGACTGTGAGTTCATCTTAGGGTTTATATCACCGCCTACCTGAACATCCCCGTCTTTTGTTGCTACAATAACTTGCTGAATATACCCTGCATCTGTAAGCCGCAACACTCGCTTAACTTGGTCGCTTTCATCGAAATTTATATCTGGGTGATCCGCCTTATCTTCTGCCAGACTCACCATTGACAGGACCTTCATCCCGTTATCATTGGTATACGTCCAATCAAGCATATTCTCGGCATGGTAAAGGCGCATAAAAGCCCGTGCATTAGTAGCATCCGCCCTTGTTACTCCCTCTTTAACTTGCGTGTAATCAACAAGCACACCGGAACGGCCGACGATCAAAGCCTCCAAGCTTAATTCTTGTGCAAAAGTTTTTAATGGCATGCCGGTGTTATCGATATTTTTTAACTCATCCACCATTTGAGGTGGCACTACCGCCGATGGATCGCGCCGAAACATCATTCCGCGCAACATAATAATAGTCCGCCAAGTCGCATTAAAAAATGGAGTCCTCTTTTTTCTCTTTTCGTACTCTTCACTTTTCTCGCCAGTGAGTTTTGGTAGGTACAATTCACCGCCATTGTGAACCTCATATTCTCCTGCAGCAGCGTCTCGTGCCATTTTCCATCTTGACGCCATTGCGCCGTATTGATCTTTATTAGCTGTCATAATCCGCCTAAATTAATTCTTGTGTGTGGTACTGAAAAAGGAAATTTTCTATTAATAAAATACCCAGCACCGTCGTTCCAGTCATCAATTGCCGGGTGTTGGTTTGATTTTTCTGGTTCGCCATTCTTGTCATATGCTTGGCTCTCTAATGCGTCCGCTAGTTCAGGACATTTATCTACATCAATAAATATTTGATCTCTTGATAGTTTAGCATTAACTGAGTTCACGCGGTCGCGTATAAAAGGGTTTGCATTTGGTGCGCTTACCCGATAACCTGCGCCGGTTATTATCTGGATATCACTCTGACTGGCATTCGTTCCCCTAGCCTTGCCTGTTGCATCTGGGTAAACAGTTATTTGACGACCCTTGAACCTTTCCAGGTTATTAACAAAATCATACGTGTCATGACTCACAAACTCTTCAATCGCATATGCTTCCTTACCCTCAACTGTCCATACCGTGCTACAACACCCGCCAATATTAAAATCATGCCCGATGTGGATATGATTTATATCGCGCTTTGATTTATCTTGCAGTCCGTGACGCTCTTTGTCGTAAAAATGATAAACCGTATGACTTGTTAAGTTAACAAACTCTCCATCTAAATACAGAGACGCCAACTTGTCGTCATAATTCAAACGGATCTGGTCGACATATCCATCTGGCAGGAACTTATTATCTGCTGTCCGAGCCTTTATAAGTTGATGATCAGCATCTGGCTTTTTACCCCATTGCTCATAAGTAAAACCATGCTTCCCGTGATCTGGAGTAGTTACCACTCCAATTGTATTTTTTCTTGTCTTTGTCTTTTGCCGGGTCCGCTCAACCACCTTTCTCCAAACTTCCCGCGCTTTATCTCTAACAAGCGTATCTATTTCGTCGACTATTGAGTGAGCAACCTCAAACGCTATAAACCTCTTCGGGTTATCGTATGACCTCAAATAAATGAAACCAAAACCGATAACCTCTATTGCATATTCAGATTTATTTATATTGAAGGGTAGCCCCATGCCGGTTAATGTGTCAACAAACCCAGGGATCGCCCGAAGCCGCAATAAGTCGTATGTTGGCATGGCGTAAAGTGTGTTAATTCCCGGCTCTTGAAGCATGAAGCTTAACAGCCTCATTATACCAGCCTCACTCTTGCCACTTCCTAAACCGCCAATTAATGCAGGGTATAGAGACTCGGTCCTTACAAATTCCTTTTGGGCGGGTAATAGAGGTATATCTAAGTCTAAATGCATTAAGCATCCGAGAAAGTTATATTAACGCTAGTCGGCACTTCTGGCTTACTGCTTCCTTCACTAAACATTCCTAGATGTTTGGCCAAACTATCTAACGCGCCTTTTTTATCAACAAACTTAATCTTGCTTGTATAGGTAGGGTCATCATCGCCAGATGACGTGCGCACCACCTCAAACCCCGCTAAAGCTGCAGCCACTTCTTTTGGAAGTTTATTAACAGGCAATAGCTCATCATTATCATTATAAAATAACCGGGGATCAAGAAAGGCTAATTTAGCATACTCTTCCAAAACTCTATCTTGAGATATCTCTGTTCGCTGTGATCGCTTCTTAAGCGCCGCCTGGACAGCTTTAAAAACGTGCGGCTTCGGGTTATGCTTACTATTACTTACCCAGACATAAGCCTTTGTCCTTGCCACCGTTTTAGAGTATCCCGCAGTCAATGCCGCCTGCCCAGCGTCCAAATGTAGCAGGTACTCATCAACAAGAATCTTATCTTTGTTATTTAGCTTTTGCACTATCTTTATTCTTTACATTCTAGTTGTGCCACGAACGCCAATACCTTCAATTTTATCCATTAAATCATTCCATTCATTGGCAAGCTCAGGCTCATCGTTTCGTATTTTTTTAGCGGCCAGCTCAAACCCTCTTTTTTGAACACGCCTATGCACTGTGCGCTCAACATCAGTTTGTGGTGGTGGCAAGTTCTCATGCCATACTGCCAAGTCATCAACACAAGCGGACATGACCTCGCCTACTGTTGGGTATTTCATTATTCAAAACCTTTTATTATTGTGTTCTCACTGCCATACTTACCAATTGGATAATTAGGCCAATCTTCGCAAGAGTTCCTTATGCCAAATATACTCGATATATTGCCCACATAAAAGCGAACAATAAGCAGTGCCGCTATCATTGGGCTTAATATTACAAACCATATAAAAATATTCATTTTTTACCTCAGTTATTTTGCTTGCTCAAGATATCCGTATTATTCGACAAGCCTGATAAATGGCTTCATATCAGCTCCAGTTTTAGTATTTATTACTTCGTTTAAAGCCTCTTCTAGAAATTGATAGCCTCTTGTATCGCCGAAGTCATCAACTAATACTTCCAGCATTGCATATGCTTTTGACGACCTCCAGTCATACTCTTCATCTGGAGACCTTGCCGACTTTATTATTGCCTTAAAATCAATTTTATTGATCTGTGCTTTTACCTCGTCTATTGCCTTTTGTTCACGATCTAACTCTTCATCAACCATACTTCCTCCAATCATTAAAAACGTCAAACAATCTCTATCTCAACTGGATATAAATCCTCGGCCATTTTTTTCTTATCTCTGAACATTGGCGTGACCATCCCCTTAACATCAACAAAATGCACCGTACCATCACTATGAAATTCTTGAAAGTCTACCTTATAAGTAACACCGCCGGGCAAATGAAACGGTGTTTGACGCAAGAAGAAAACAACCTCACCAGCCATTACTCTAAGCATTAATTCTTGATAATACTTAGCTTCTTTTTTGCTGTCGAACTTAATGCCATCAATCTCAGTCCTAACTGCATTAAATTTGTGTTTATGGCGTTTAAACATTAATTCAGAATATCGGCTGATTCGCTTTTATAAAGCTGGTCATTGCCACTCTCAATGGCTTTTATTTTCTTTAAAACATCCGCGCAGTTACTGCCATTAGCCGCCATTTTTTTCGCTTTTTCTCTGAGTCTTTTTAATAAACCGACCCGTATTGACTTTATTATCAACAAAATGCGCCCCTTACTTGCATGTATGCCAATCCGTACCATTCATTTTAGATGCGTGTCGCCGTGAAGATCCGCGCTCAGCACCTAGAACTCTAAACTGTCTTTGTTCCGCTTGTCTTGCCAGCTTTTCTTCTCGTGGTGTATTGGCTCTTTTAATCTTTAGCTTGTCTAACTTTGACTTTCCCAATGCTTTAATAATATTTGGCATTTTACTTTCGTCGGTATCCCATAATATTTTACCCAACTTTGGCAGTATTGAACAAACGTACTCCGTCACATTCATATTCAAGTGATATAAGTCTGGAACTCTCAATAAATGGGAATATTTATCTAAATCGCCATCCACTAAACGCCACATAGGCGCTTCCTTGTGCTTGTAGAAGCACTCTACGAGTATTTTATCCCACTGTTCTTGTGTTGGCTTAGTCATCATTCCTCCGGTTTAGGTTGGTATATGGGCATGGGAATCCATCCGATATAAGCTTGCCCAAAGTCTGAATCTAAGTACATCAACATGTGGATGTGTTTATCGTTATTTATCATCGCAACCACTCTTTTATAGTTCGCATCCACGATAATAAAAGCTTTACGCTCCGTATAAACTTCACTCATAGGCCGCAACTTATCAACTATGATCTGGCCGTCTTTTTGGATTATCATTTAACCACCCTAAATCTATTCAATACCAACTGTTTATGTATCTCATCCCAACATTTATTTAACTTTTCCGATTCGATAATAGCTATTTTCAAAGCCGCTATGATTATTCGTTTACTTTCTTGTTCAGTTATCATGATTTACTCACCCTTAAGTTTGTGTAGCCTAATTCCCGTTTCACGCTACACAAAGTATTTTGTGTATGTTTTGAGCCACCTTATCTTATTGCCACCGCTTCCTTGTTAGCCCCAGTCTTTCCTGGGTGTTATGTCTGTTAGCTGCGAGTCATCATTATTATACCATAACACTTTGATTATTATATCTATTAACCATTTTTATCAATCTTATTTTGAACCTTCTTAATATCATCTTTAAGCAGCCAATAGCCTGCTTCACTGCGTTTTTCTTTTATGCCTTGTAGGTAGACATCCTGATCATATTCATCCATTCTTAGGACGTGTTTTACTTCGCAAAATCGGCGCCATTTTTCGGAATTTTTATCTATGCTCATTAATTAACATTTTTGAACACTTTCACTGTTATATGATCATTTATCGAATTTAAGTATCATATGGATTTTTATGTGATACTTTTACTTTACTAAAATCTCACACCCAACATTCCCATCCTCAAACTCAGCCTTATCACATACCCATGAATAGCATTGCTGGCATTTGAATTGCCTTATGTCATATCCTGCCTGCAAAAGATGTATGCTTTTTCTGCATTCTTCACACACTTTATATCCACGATTTATATCTTCGTTTGTGAAGCTAGGCATATAGTTTCTCTATTGTTTTAGCCAATAAATTAAGCTCGTTCTCTTTCATTATTTTGAGCATGATTTGCTGCCCATGTATTCCATTTCTTTCGCCCTGGTGACAATCTTTACAAAGCGGTATCGTGCAATAATCAGAACATTTCCTACCCTTTATTCTTCCTTCTAGAATATGGTGAGCATCACTAGGCGCATGCTGTCCACATAACGCGCAAGGCAGTGATTTGACTTTGGTTATATGATCTTGTGCTTTAGTCATTATGCAAACAATCTCTCTTGTCTAGAATATTCAGCCACACGCTTGCAAGCTGCGGCGTAATAATCTGGATCAAGTTCACAACCGACCATTTCATAGCCCATGTTATTGCACGCAATAGCGCTTGATCCCGAACCAAGGTGAGTGTCCAATATCTTTTGTCCTGGCTTTGCGTAGTTTGTCAAAAGCCATTCATAAAGTTTTACTGGCTTCTGTGTTGGGTGAATACGCCGCTCATTTAATTTAACGTTTCCTCCGTGGCTTCCCTGGTGCATTCCGTTCCACATATATTTGAATATTCTTACTGCAGAACTGAAAGATGCGTATGCTAGTTCTGCGTCCGCAAAAGTACTTGATCCGTTGTCTTTATCCCAAACTATCCAGCATGCAGAACTAGAATCGAACGCCCCAGAGAAGTGATTAGCG
>JAJDAV010000186.1 GCA_029261695.1 Nitrospinaceae bacterium
GTTTTTAACATAATTAAAATATCGAGTCAAGGCAAGAAGTATTCCTGAGAATATTGCCAAAATTATCCAGATTTTATGGCCTTCAAACAGGCTCGAGCAGCACCACAAAGTGCTTGAAAACGTGTCCCTTCGCTGCAGCTAGTATTTGCAAGATTGGGGACCGTGACACCTTTCTTGATAAGTAATAAAATCATGGGGATTAACTCAGCAGCCTGCTTTGAAATAATTTGTGCACCAACCACCAATTTCGAACGTTTGTCCGCAACGATTTTAAACACTTCAAGGTCCATCTCAGAATCGGCAAATTTCACATTTTCATTTAGGCCTTCAACCGGATGAAACCCTTGGTGAGGTGCCGATTTCATTGAGCAACCAACATACCCGACGCTTTGTACCATCTGACTCAACTCGGGTATCCATTCAATATTTAGCTGTCGCTTTTTACCCATTGCATTTTCTGCGGCAACCTTACCCTGCTCTTGCGACATTGCATCCGTAACTCTTTTACCTGAAATACTTCCCACACCATAAACACCAGGAATGCTCGACATCATAACATCATCAACGAGAATTTCTCCTTTATTCCCAAGTCTGGCTCCAAGTTTCTGCGCAATTTTATTTTGCTCAAGACCTTTTCGATGGTCCGCCATAACTATCAGATTGGCTGTCAACTTAATTCCCGTTTCCAAAGTTACTTCTAAATCATTACCATTTTTAAAAAAGGATATTATTTTTTTATTGTATAGAACTTTTATCTTCCTACTTTTTAATTGCGCCTCAACTTTGAAATTAAATTCCGGGTCCATTTCCGGGAAAATATCTTCAGAGTCCGTACACAAAAATACCTTGCACCCTAACCTCTGAAAACCAAGCGCTGCCTCTCCTCCCCACTTGCCAGACCCTACAACCAAAACTTTTTCAGGCAAATTTTCCAACTGGGGAATTTCATCTAAAGCTACTATTACATTTTCTTCGTGTGGTAGTGTCGGTGAAAAACAGGGTTCAGAACCACACGCGAAAATCAGGGATTTCCCTTTAACAATTTGACTATTATTATCATCCTGCACCAATATTTCATTTTGACTTGCTAAACTACCTTCACCTTTAATTAAAGTTACACCGGCCTCTTCCAGCAAATCTTTTAGTTGTTCACAATACTCCTCTGAAAGTTTCTTAAGCGTTTCTTTTTGAACTGACCACATTAAAGATTCGCTGTCATTTCCGCTCGGAAGAGCATTCCTTCTTGTGAAACCTTTTTGCCCCACAATTTTACGTTCAACAAGACAAGCTCTGCCTCCCAACTCGGCGGCTCTGAGTGCGGCTCGACTGCCGGAAAGGCCTCCCCCTATTACTACGACATCAAACTCTTCCATGAAATGTATTTATACTCGAAAATTTTTATTGAAGAAAAGTCCGTTTCCCCAATCAAGCATTAGTCAAAATAAATTGGTAAAAGATACCAACCCAACTAAGACCAAGGCGATTGAAGAAATTACTGCATGCAAGGTAACATTTATTCGTTTGGTTATGGGAACAACAAATAGAAGATAAACAAAAACCGCGTAGTTTAAAATTGAATTCTGATTATTTTGATATTTAATAACTAAGAACAAAATGAAACTTGACACTACTGCTGCATATATAATGCGGTGGAGCGTATATCGCTTCTTACGATTATCGCTCGGCAACATACTAACGCCAATCATTACATTTACTATGGTCAGCAAAAACGCAAAAAATATGGTTAAAAAACTAGGGGTTGAAAATAGGCCTTCAAGTGTGGTGGGTTGCATTGAATGAGACAGTGGGATAAGTCAGTTAATGCATTAACATGTCAAACATCAACCATGATCTGGTTTCTACCATTTTCTTTGGCCTGATACAAAGCTTTATCAGCTCTTTCAAACAAGCTTGTTTCGCTATCATTCTCACCAATAATAGCAGCGCCTATGCTGATAGTTACCTGTAACTTCTTGTCACCATCCACATAATAATCTCGTTCGATGGCCTTACGAATTTTTTCGGAAAGGTTGCTGGTTGATTGTTTATCAATCCGACTCAAAATCACTACGAACTCTTCTCCTCCATATCGAAATACATGATCGCTTAAGCGTATGGAGTCCTTAATAGTTCCTGCAACAGACTTTAATACTTTGTCACCGGTTTTGTGGCCATAAGTATCATTGAATGATTTAAAGTGATCGATATCCAGAACCAATAGAGCCCAAGGCTCCTTATATCTTTTAAATTCATGGACCAGTTGTCCAATTTTCAAATTATAAGCATTACGGTTGAGTATATTGGTAAGCGAGTCAACCATCGCCTTGGCTTCAGATTCCTCCAGTTTTTTGGTAAGAGTTTCTGTAGCTACGCGATGTTTTTCCAGTTCTTCATTCAATGCATTTGAATGCTCACGGGCTTTCTGCATTTCCACGATCAAATAATCTTTAACCTTTAAAATATCCTGGATTGTTTCAGCATCTTGAATTTTATCCGTGCATTCATCAATGCCCGCATTAAAGTCCCCTGAGCTACTCATCATGGCCCTAATGGTTTCGATGACCTCTAAAACCATTGTTTTAACCAGTTCCTTTTCTCCACCTGCAAATTTTTGTTCGAGAATCAACCTCTCAAAATAATCGTCAATCAGCTTATCTAATTCTGTGGCAGTTGAGACACGAATTCCCCTCTTAATGACTGTGGCTGTTTCCTTCAATTGCTTTTGTAGCGTGTCCTCGTTGGCCAAAAGCTTCGTTGTTCCTTCGATCAGAGAAAGCAGTACGCGTGCTATGCGACCCGTAAATTCTATGGGAGGGGGAGTTTCTGTCTGGTTTTTGGACATAATTTAGGCGAAGGTTAAGGGAAAAGAGTTTTGGACTAAAAAAATAGGTGGTGCCGATGGGGAGAGTCGAACTCCCACGGATTGCTCCATACGCCCCTCAAGCGCACGTGTCTACCAGTTCCACCACATCGGCAATATTAGTTCGAAGTGTTATCAGTTGTAATGGGGACCTCCTGCTTTTGAGCAGGTTCTTCCACTTCCTGAATTAAAGAACTAGATTTTTTTTTAGTCGAGAAGACGGCAAGCGTTAAGGATGT
>JAJDAV010000187.1 GCA_029261695.1 Nitrospinaceae bacterium
ATTGATAGTGATGTCCATTCCAATGGAGTCAAGAATGGGGAGATACTCTGGATCGTTGGTAATCACTAGCGCCCGTTTCGCACCATATTTTTTAGCTAATAAAGCAGAGAGGATATTATTTTCATCATCGTCAGAAAGGGCAAGAAAGAAATCAGCTTCCTTCATATTGATTTCATTGAACAGGTCCATATCCGTTCCACTGCCATGCATGACTACGGTTCTTTTTAGAACATCAGCGGCAACGTGTGCCAAGTCTCTTGACGGTTCAATGATGCGCACATCGCGAGTCCCCTCCTCCATTGCTTTTGCCAAGTGAATTGCCATAGGGGTGGCCCCATAAATAATTACTTTCTGAACTTCATCCATAGTTTTATTCAACATGGGAAGCAGAAAAGGTAGAAATTCTTTATCGACCAAGGTGTAAAACTTATCGCCACCATGAATTATATCCTCATCTTTAGGGATAACTAATTCCCCATTGCGAACGATGGCTACAATAAAGAATGAATCCAACAACGTGATGGAGCGAATGTCCTGGATGGACTTTCCAGCGATGGGAGCATTTTCCGGAACATCAAATTCGCGTAAAAGGACTTCCCCATCAGCGAATTCGGCGACGTTAAGAACCCCTGGGGTGTCAAGAAACTTCAGAATGGTTTCGACCATGATCTGGGGCGGGTTGATCGCCTGATCGATAAATAAATCCTGCGGAGAAAGAACGGCACCGTTGGTGGTGAATTCCATATCGCGAAGCCGGGCAAACCGATTGGGCACATCAAAACGGGAAGCAAGAAAGCAGGCAAGCAGATTGATCTCATCTTTTTCTGTAACGGCAATCAACATTTCGGTGGACTTGATGCCAGCTTTAACCAATACGCTAGGCAAGCATGCGTTACCATGAACAGCCATTACATCCAGAGTGTCCGAAATGCGCCGGGTGCGATCCAAGTCCATATCTACGATGGCTACATCGTGGCCTTCGTGGGACAATTCCTGGGCAAGGTTGAACCCGACTATTCCCGCTCCAACAATGAGTATTCTCATGCGACCTTATAGAAAAATAGAAAGGTTCCTACAGTTATAATAAGAGGTTCTCACTATTTTTGCTACCCCAGATTGGGGGTATTATTTAGACTTATTAAGAAATCCCAGAAAATCGGAATCCTCAGACATTAGGAGAGTGGTGTCGGTTTTCAACGACTTTTTATAAGCTTCCATAGACCTCATAAAGGTGTAAAACTTCTGGTCTTTACTGAAAGCATCCGCATAGATTTTGGTAGACATTCCATCCCCTTCACCACGAATAGACTGCTCCTGCTTGTAGGCTTCGGCAACGAGAATGGTTTTTTCTTTATCTGTTTCAGCGCGGATCTTTGTGGCCTCTTCCTTGCCCTCAGAACGGTATTCCATAGCAATCCTTTCACGCTCTGTACGCATGCGATTGAAGATGGAGTTAGCAATCTCAGGGGGCAAGTCAGTGCGTTTAATTCTAACTTCTACAACTTCGAGACCATATTCAGCGGCCTTAATATTGGTCTCTTTAGTTACTTTTGCCATAATGGCGTTTCGTGTTTCGGTGACAATATCGATCAGGTCGTGGTTACCAATCTCCACCCGTAATTCGGAATAAATAATATCGTCAAGCCGTGCACGGGCGCCTTGTTCGCCGCGAACCGTTTCCAGAAATTTTAGCGGATCGACAATGCGGAACATGGTGAAATTATCGATCAATAAATTTTTCTTATCTTTGGTGATAACTTCAGCTGGGGAGGAATCGTTATCCAACAACTGGTTGGAGAAATATTTAACCCGCTGAAAAAATGGGATTTTGAAATAAAGCCCCGGTTCCGTAATCGTTTCTTTAGGTTTCTGTAGTTCGAGCACAATTACGCTTTGCGTCATGTGTACTGTAAACATAGATGACGAAAGAATGACAATGGCGATAACGGCTGCAATAATGAAAGTATTTTGCTTCATGATTATTTACTATTGCCTCCCAAAATTGAGTTTCCGCCCAACGGAAGGATTGGCAACACGCCATTACCGTTTTTCTTTTCCATGACGAATTTCTTTATGCTTGGAAGAATTTCTTCCATGGTTTCCAGATAAATTCTTTTCCGCGTGATGTCAGGGGCCTTTTTGTATTCCTCATACTGTTGAAGAAAACGTTTGGCATCACCCTCAGCCCTTTTAATTTTTTCTTCGCGATAACCTTCAGCAACCCGGACAATTTGTGCAGCTTGTCCACGGGCTTCTGGGATCACTGCGTTGCGATAACCCTGAGCTTCGTTGATCATTCTTTCTTTATCCTCTCGGGCGCGCACAACGTCTTTGAACGAGTCTGCCACTTGCTCTGGCGGATGCACGTCTTGAAGCTGAATGGTTACTACTTGCAGTCCCGATTTGTAATGATCAAGGAGCGCCTGAATTTGGTCTTTCGCCAAGACTTGGATCTCGGCTTTACCTGTAGTCAGCGCTTCATCAATTTTTTTACTGCCCGTAATTCCACGAATAACTGTTTCTGCTGAATCACGAATCAGTTTGTGAGGACGACGTACATTAAACAGGAATTGAACAGAGTCCATAATTCGATACTGAACAACCAGATTTATGTCGATGATATTCTGGTCACCAGTAAGCATTAACGATTCTGCGGGTACCCTTTGCGTGGGTCTTCCCTGTGCCGCTCGGAATCCAATTTCAGCACGTCTGATCTGTGTGATTTTTGGAGTAGCTGCGTGCTCTATCGGTGAAGGAAATTTAAAATGCAATCCGGGTGAGGTGGTTCGGCTGAACTTACCAAATCGAGTCACAACACCTTCTTCATCGGGTTCTACAAAGTAGAACGTGCCGGGAATAATCCAGACAACCAATAACAGTAGAATGATACCTACAATCATGGAAGGTTTGAATTGCGGAATTTTTATTTGAGGAATTTCGAAGGGCGGTTTTGGTGGTCCTCCACCTTGACCTCCACCTCCTTGTCCCCCTCTATTTTTAAACCTGTCATCAGGCTCTTTAGATTCGTGTAAATCGTCCCAAGGCATACTTTTTTTGCATCCAAAAAAGATTTTTAAATAGTCAAAACAATAGGATTTACGCTATCAGACCCCACCATTCTTGTCAACCTCCGGGCTACGGCTTTGGTGAAATAGGTCGATGCTTTTTCCAGCGACACAAACACTCTCAAACTTCCAGGCCGTACAAAGCCAAGACTAAGTCTTGGGAAAGAGTGCGTAAGCATATCCTGAAGGCTTAACGATAATAATTAACTGTTACGTATCTAGTAGCTTCCTTAGGTTAGAGGGCGTTTGACAGGGAGAGGATTTTAAATTATCTTATAATCTATTCATTATATATAAATAAACGGCCCATGGCAGGCGGGCGGGGTATTCCCCATAAACGTCCCTTCAAAAACAATTTGGAAGAGAACCTTATATGTTAGCTTTTGCGTTAGACATTACCCAGAACAAACCTGCAAACTCCAAAGAGAGTGAAAATGATGAATTGAAACAGTATATGGATTACCAACGCAAGTTGAACCATGCAAATTTGGTCAAACACTCTTTGGAATACACAAAAAACCAGTTGCAGGAAAATATAGATTCTTCCGAAAGCGAAAAACTATCGCAGTTTCTGCAGGCTGTTTTTCCTGTTTCTCATCAATTTGCTGATGCAGACACGCTGATGCTGATGCTGAGAAAATTAATGAATAGTCAAAACTCCACAAACAACTGGTACCGAATGAACTCCTTTTTT
>JAJDAV010000188.1 GCA_029261695.1 Nitrospinaceae bacterium
ACAGCAAAAAAAATATCTCCGCACTCCACCAGAATCATGGTCACGGCTTACCAAAGTGCAGGAATGATGGAAGATTCAATTAATAAAGGTGAGGTATTTCGGTTTTTGACTAAACCCATTGATATTGAAGTTTTGTTGGAAGTGGTTCGGTCGGCTATTAATAAATACGAAACATTTGTTAAAGAGGACGAGCAGAATAGAAAAAAAGATGAGTTCATTCAAAAGCTAAAAGATGCTCTTGAACTCACCCCTCAAATAGGAGATGAACAAGGTTTTGATAGTTCTGCGTTAAAAGAAGGTTCTAAAGATGATAGCGACTTTACCCCTGTTGAAATGCTCGATATGATTTCAGCCCTATCGAACGCTTTGGATATTATTAACCCCGCCTTAAATGATCACCATAAGAGAACCTGCTATATAGCTTCGTGCATTGCAAGTGAATTGGCTTTGCCAACTAAAGAAGTCAGCACAATTTTTCTAGCCTCAATCCTGCATGATATTGGAGCTATCGTTTTAGCTGATCGTTTTAAATTGATGGACTTTGAGGATAAGTCCCCTCATGCCCACGCCGAACTCGGAGCCTTATTGTTGGAGAGTTTTCATCCGTTTGAATTCTTCGCCTCTTTGGTACGATTCCACCATGTTCCGTGGGAGAATGGTAAAGGAGCAATTTTTAAAGACCAATCCGTCCCCAAATTAAGTCATTTGATTCACCTTGCAGATAGGATAGCTGTTCTAGTAAATCGAAAAACCCCAGTTTCAAAACAAGTTAAGGATATTTGTGAAAAAATTTCCTCCAAAAGCGGTGAGAAGTTTATCCCAGAGTATGTTAATGCATTTCTCAATGTAGCTAAGCAAGAGGCATTCTGGTTGGATATCGTTTCTCAAAACCTGGACCATGTAATCAAAGAAAAATCTCAATTACCTGCCATTCCTCTTGATCTGAATGGAATGGAGGAATTAGCCCGATTCTTTTCAACCATAATAGACACAAGAAGTCACTTTACAGCAAATCACTCCAGTGGCGTATCGGCTTCTGCCATGAAGTTGGCAGAATTATTAAATATGACCTCCACCGAATGCCATGAAATGAGAATTGCAGGCTACCTTCATGATCTGGGTAAGTTAGCTGTTCCTGAAACAATCATAGAAAAACCTGGAAACTTGGATAAAGAAGAAAGAGATGTCATAAAATCTCATACTTACCATACCTACTCAATACTGAAGGAAGTGAAAGGGTTGGAAAAGATAGCCATCTGGGCATCCTTTCATCATGAAACATTAACGGGAGAAGGGTATCCTTTTCACCTGTCTGCCAAGAAGCTGCCACTTGGATCGAGAATTATGGCGGTAGCTGATATTTTCACGGCCTTAACAGAAGACCGGCCTTATAGAAAAGGAATGGAAAAAGAAAAGGTGATTGCGATTTTTTCAGAAATGATATCAGATGGTAAAATTGATAAAAAAGCCGCAGATATTCTTTTAGAGAATTACGAGGAAATGAATGAGGTTCGCAGCAGAGCCCAAAAAGAACATGATGCCAATCTAAAAGATTTTTGGGGTCGGTCAAAAGAATTGGCTCATTAACAGTGGTAACTTATAGCCTGATCTGGCCTTCGGTTTTTTCTTGTGAAACTCGACCAAAAATTCTGAGTCGTAGAACTCAACCATCTATCGGAGATTCTGTTCTTCCAGAGCCTTCTCAAAGTCAGCTTTTTTCTCTTGATATTTTGAGTTTGACTTATTAGCAGCTACTCTGGCTTCATCCCTTGAAGTTTGTGTTTTTACCTCCTTTTTTAAAAGCCTCGCATATTATACTTCGGAATTTCGACCTGTTTCTTAACATGGGAAATTGAGGTTGCCTTGAAAGCCAAAAGGCTTCATAAATTCAAAAACCAAATGCTGTATAATTTGGACCTACTTGGTAATTAAAGGGCTTTCCAGAACTAGGTTTTCTCGAATGAAAAAACATTCTATTTTAATAGTGGACGATGAGCAAGAATTCCTCAGCCTCTTGGAGGAATTGTTGGTCGAGGATGGCTATGCAGTGACAACGGCCTTGAATGGAAAGATTGGGATTGAAAAGTTAAAATCGAACTCGGATTTCTCGGTTATTCTTTCTGATGAAAGGATGCCTGAAATGACAGGAAATGAATTTCTGAATAAGGCAAAAACTTTGGTGCCTGAAGCCACCCGAGTCATGATCACGGCTTACTCCAGCACGGAAACTTTGGAAAAGGCAATTAACAAAGGAGAAATTTACAAGTTTCTGAATAAACCAATAGATATTGAGGAATTAAAAAGTGTTGTCCAAGCGAGTGTTGAACGTCATGAAAAAGAAAAAAAAGCGTCTTATTTATCCAAGCTGTTTAGTAAAGCTATGGGAAGAGTAGAGCAACTTACTGAAGAACTGAAAAGTGTAAGACAGGAAGATCTCCTCAGTCAAAAGACAATGCCGGTTTCTTCTGTAGCTAAAGAAAAAATAACCTTACTTGAGGATGCTATAGAGGAGAAAGATGAACAAATTTTCGACCTGGAGGCTTCCTTGAAAAAGCTCAAGGAACAGGAAGAAACATCAAAGGCTATTGAAGATAACCCGCAACTTTTAGAAAAAATAAGACAATGCGAGAAAAAATCTGATGAAATTAATGCTCAGATCAAAAAAGATGCAGTATTGAAATCTAAATTAAAAGAAAAAATTTCTGTGCTTGCCGAAGAATATGAAAATTTATTATCAGAGAGTGACGATTTATTTTTAAAAAACCAATGGCATTCCAAGCTTTTTGAAGTACGCGATTTTATATTAAAAAAACAGGTCGATCATGAAAAGCTGATCTGCGACCAGGATGAGATTATCGCATTTTATGAAAACACCTTATACGAGCATGTGCTCTCTGAAAAGGACGGTAATCTTTCTTATCAAACGGCTCTTAATTTAAAAAACTCTTTAGAAAAATTGTTAGAAGAGAAAAGTCGTTCTTTAAGTGAGTTAGATGAATTTGTAAAACTTGATCTTTATCTGGGAAGCAATGCTACCAGCTTTGAAGACATAGACGAGCCGGAACATATAGATCCTGTCGGAAAAGGCGAAACAGAGGCTTCAGACGAAGGAGTTGTTCGTCGTAGCATGGAACCTTTTCTTGTTCCATATGCTGACATGATGACTATATTATTTGCGTTTTTTATCCTTGTGGTGGCTATGTCGAACGTTGATAATCAGAAATTCAGTGACTTTTTAACATCATTCTCAGGGCGAGAAGTTAGCGCAAAAAGTGTCAATGTTTCTTTAACTGAAGATGAATTGGAAATGCTGGCTAAAGTCAAGGAGCTGGTTAAAGATAATGTCGATCCAGATTCTATTAAAAGAGGAGATGTGGTTAAAGTTCGGCTTGACAGCGAACTTCTATTCGAACCAGGTAAGGCTGACTTATTGCCGGAAGCTAGTCGACTCATACTCGATTCTATAAAACCTTATTTTAGTTTAGGTGCAAAACAAATTTTAGTTGAGGGTCATACCGATAATGTGCCCGTCAACACGGTAAAGTATCCATCAAACTGGGAACTTTCTTCAGCGAGGGCATCGCGAGTGGCCAGACTAATTATTGACGAGTTAAAATACCCCTCAAAGTGGCTCAAAGTTGTTGGCTACGCCTCTTTTCGTCCCTTGGAGCCTAACACCAGCGATGAAAACAGGAGAAAAAATAGAAGGGTGGAAATAGTAATTGAAAAGCCTTTAGAGAAATAAATTATTCCGGTTCAAAAAAATACTCTCGTTTCGCTTTAAATAAAAAGGATTTTATGACCGCCTCATGTCGTGTGGCAAAAGAGCATTCATTTTTTGCTGAATTCTATGAGGACTGTGTTTTTTGTGTATCCCAAGAATGCCCATCTTAATAGCTTTTATCAGCCGGACCTCATTTTCAGTTCTAGTACTTAGTTTTCCCACCAGAGGGTAAATAATCAAGTTAGCCAACATGACTCCATAAAACGTAGTGATTAAGGCAACAGCAAGGGAGGGGCCAATATTCTTGGGGTCGCTCATAATCATTAACATTTGGATCAACCCTATTAAGGTCCCGGCCATTCCAAATATTGGGGCCTGACCTCCCATAAAATTTAAAATTTTTTGTCCGAGTTGGTGTCGCTCTTTCAGAGAGTTGATTTCCATATCCAGAGTTTCATTGATTTCTTTTACAGCCATTCCATCCACGACCATAGCCACGCTTTCTTTTAAATAGAAATTATCTAAAAGCCCTTCTTGCGACTCCAAGGATTTTATACCTCCGGTTCTGTACTTTTTCGCCAAAATTAAAATTTGATCGATGTAGTCGGCAGGCTGATGGATGTCAGGCTTAAAGGCGTTAAAAATTACGGGAATTAATCCTAAAATTTTTCCGGAAGAATATGAAATAAATGTGGTGGCAAGGGTTCCTCCGATTACGATAAGAGCCCCTGTGAGATTGAGAAATACCCCAGGGTTGGCTCCTCTTAAAATGGCTATGGCAATTAAGGA
>JAJDAV010000189.1 GCA_029261695.1 Nitrospinaceae bacterium
CCAGAATCAAGATGTGGTCTTCAGTAGCTCACGATTTGAGGAACTGTTTAAGGGAAACCTTTACCCACAAAGCTTTTCATTTATAGAAACGGATCATGAAATCAGAAATTGCCTTTGTTTTATGAATCCCATACCACATAGCTTCACATTTTTCAGAAAACCTTCGCTCTTAAAAGCAGGAGGTTATGATCCAAATCTGATCATTGCGCATGATTACGATCTATGGATACGCTTATTGAAAGAAGGGAAATGTCGCAATTTAGATGAAGTTCTTGGAGTATACCGCCTTCATGAAACCTCTATCACAGCAGAAAAAGAGCGCACTATGATCAAAGAAGCTTTTCAGGTCCAATGGAAAGCATACAAAGAGCTAGGGGGAAGTTTCTGGAAAATGGTGGGTTCCTTGTCCAAAAGAGGATTGGCTTGGTTTTTTCCTATTTCCATTCGATCTTATTTCAGATCCATTACGAAAAGCGAAAAAATCAGCAATCTATAAAACTGATCATTACAATTCGCCTGTGTGGTAGGACGCGAGAGTTCCAATCGAGTCCTCTTTTTTGCCGGTAACCCTTTTTGGGCCTTCCATATAAGTCTTAAAAATATACTTACAAAATCGATTATTCACGATCAGGTAACGGGCTAGCGCAGAGAGATTGGTGAAGCGTAGTAAAAATGCCCTTAACATTTTAAGGAAAATTTTATCAGCAGACCAATGCCCCTTAAAACAACGTAACCAAAAATAAATGAATTCAAACTGAATTTGCCACTTCGGAAAATCTTTAAGATTTAATGTAGCCCGGTGTCTTTCGTTACTTTCTTCAGTTCCGCCAGCAGGGATCACCCCATGCTCAACAGCAACGTTGTAGAGATCAGTCCCCAAGTAAGGATAAAATATAGATAGCTGAACGTCTTCTGGTTGCAAATCGCGTACGACTCCCACCGTCTCCATATAGTCTTCAAATGTTTCTCCAGGAACCCCCATTAGCACTAGAAGAGAGGTTGCAACGCCATACTCCCTGGCGGTTCGGCAGAAACCAATCAATTCGTCATTTGTATACCTGGGGCGACGAAGAATTTCGCGACGCACACGATAAGAGCCTGACTCCAAGCCTACATTTAAGGCAGTTACATTGGCTTTCTGGCAAAGCTCTAAAAACTTTCTGTACTTTTCTTCGATCCGAACAAAATTGGAATGAAGAGCTAAATTAATTCTAAAAGATAGCTTTTCTTTTCTAGCATTATTATATTCTGCCAACTTCTCAAACAGGTCTATGCCTTTCACGATATCGGCACCCACCGTTTCAATTTCTAAATAAATATGCTGCATTTGAGGATACTGTTTCGTTAAATATTCGATTTCTGAAATCATATCCTCAGATGAACGGTAACGAACATATTGGCCTTCTGCCAATTCCTCCATGGCATGGTTGGAACAATAGGTACATTTATAAGGGCAACCCCGCCCTACCAATATAGAAGCTTCTTCACCCGGGTTGGCAATCCAAGGTTCCCACAGGGTACGATCAACATGGGGAATCGTATCCAAATCTTCATTAAAAGGAGCCGTCGGATTTCTTTCAATTTCTCCCGTTTTGGGCTGTCGTATCCAAATATTGGAAATGCCAGATGGCCATTTACCTTCTTCCAACTGCTTGGCTAATTCGACAACCGGGCCATCTCCTTCACTCACGCAGATGGCATCGAGATTCGCACATTCTATGGCTTGTTCTGGAGCTAAAGAGGCGTGATGCCCTCCCAGAATCACAAAAATATCAGGGTCTATCTCCTTTATCAGAGCAGCAACTCTTTCAATAGGGGGGAACTGGGAAGATACAGCCGACAAACAGAACAACTGCGGCTTTTTTTCTTTTATATATTCTTCCAGGATTTTTCTGACAGGGGTGACAGGGCTAATAACAAACAAATCAACATCATGTTTTGCGACTTTTAAAACGGTGGCAATTATAGAAATCCCAAACGGAATTTCCATGGGTGACCGTAATGGCTTGTCGATTGAACAATAATTCTCAATCGAATAAACACATCCAATTCTCATGAAATTAAAACCTTTTAAGCTTTATCTAATTTAGATAAAAAGCTGGAATAAAAAAGAAAGATACTAAGAAATTATATTAGAAAACCCCAATTAAATCAATAAATCCGCGTGATTCATTAATTTAAAAATTAAAACCTCATCGATTTCAGATTGCTAAATTCGGGGGATCTAGCCAAAAATATCTGATCGGAATCTTTGAGGCTGTTTCTGCGAAGGTCTAGTTTTTTAAGGTGAGGAAGAATTGGAGAGTTCGCCAACATCAACAGGCTATTTTTTGAAATTGAATTTCCAGCAACCTCCAACTCTTCAAGTTGCTTCATTGAACTCGAATTGATAATAAACTGAAAACCTTCATCTCCCATAGAAAGACCGGAAATTTTTAGAACTTTCAGGTTTTTAAAATTTTCGGAACTGGAAAGCAACTGAAAACCTTTCCTATCGATAGAGTTTCCATTGAGATTTAATTTTTTTAAATTTTTCAAATAAGGCGACTGCGCCAAAGCTAAAATCCCTGTAGACGTCAGTTCTGTATTTTCCAGATTCAAAACCTCTAGCTGCGACATGGATTCGGATTCACTCAACAGGAAAACACCTTTATCTCCAATTGCGTTATCCATAAGATTCAGGCTTTTAATATTTTTCACAAAAGAAGAAGCTACCAGCGCACCCAGCCCTAGATGGTTAAACAAATTTTCGCGTAATGAAAGCGATGACACCTCTTCCATTTTTTGATACAAGGACAATGCTTTAAGATCCTTATTTCTTAAGTACAGAACATTCAAGTTAAGGCTCTTATCTTCTCCCAGCTTGTCTACTAAGTTTCTCGTTCGCAAATCTAACAAAGCCGATTCACCATCCGATTTAAAATTATTGTCAGCCATATTGAGGTTCTTCAGATTCGCTAAGTTTTTGGACTTTGCCAAACTCAACGAACCAGAATCGCCAATATGATTGGAATCAAGAATTAAAGTGTGCAACTGACTTAATGTAGGAGAATTAGCTAGAACCTTGGCGCCTTCATCAGAAAGCTCGTTCCATCCAAGATTTAAATGATCCAAACCCTCGAAACCTCCCGACTGCGCCCAGTCGACAATCACATCATTTCCAATATGATTTTTTCTAAGATTAAGAATTTTTAGTCCAGGAATCGCTGTACCATCAGGGAATTTATTCGATAATTTTTTCCCGACATTGTTCATTTCCAAATCCAGCAAATACAATTTTCGCAATTTGGAAGATTTCACAAGACTCATAGCCCCAAACTGAGTGATGCGATTGAAAGCTAGATCCAGGGCTTTTAATTTAGGCAAGAAATCACTCGCACTTAAACCCTCAACACCGTCATCACCAATGTCATTCGAGTTCAAAATCAGGTGAGTCACATTGACCAGGGTTTTACATGCCGCAAGTTCTTTGAGGCCCATATCAGAAATCTCGTTCCAACTTAAGTCAAGCCGCTTGACATGAGAAAGATCTTTCGATCGGCAAACAAACGCGATTCCCGCATCACCCATACGCTCATAACTCAAATTCAAATTTAGGTCTTTGCGAACCAATTGTTTATTTAAATTTCGTATGAAATTTGATTCTAAATTTATTTTTGTCATGAACTAGTCTTCAGCCTTGAGAATGTCTGTTTTCACATTGGGTAAGTCCCGCATACGCTCCGACTCATCTAAAAGCGCCAGCCCCCGTGGGTCAACCAGATTGTATGTAAGATTTAAAGTTTGAAGACTTTTTAAGCCTGGAAGTTCAGCAAATGCCTGCATTCCTGCAAATCCAATTTTATTGGCATCAAGGTGTAAAACTTTAAGGTTTTTTAAACAAGTAGAATTTGCCAATGCAACAGCACCTTCGTCTCCAATTCGGTTGAATGATAAGTCGAGAGTCTCTAAGTTTTTCAGACTTTTGGAGTTTGCCAAGGCAACAGCACCTTCATCTCCAACTCGATTTGTATACAAACTTAAATATCTCAATTGGAGTACGTTGTCGGATTCTGCCAGAGCAATGGCACCCTCATCACCTATTTTATTTTCGTAAAGCCATAACTCTTTCAAGGGCTCAAAAAATTCGGAATTCGCCAGTTCCTCAAGTCCCTGATCCTTAATTTTATTTGTATGCAAAAACAAAATCTCGATATCGGGGAGCGCAACATTTTCAGCCAATTCCTCAGCCATTAAGTTGTCGATTCCCTTATTGGAAAAATCGAGAGTTTTCTTATCTTTGCTCAAACCTCGCTTAATCCACTTCCTGATATAGGAGATGTCTTCGCCCATGTTATATCCGCTTAAAAGTAAAAGGGTTCATTTTATAAAGGTGAGTTGAAAAGTAAAGAGATAAATGATGTTTTCAGCCTTTTCTATCCAGTCATATTCTATTTAAAGGACAATCCAGCATATTTATTGTAAAAATGCCCCCTAAATATATAAAATGACCCGCAACGAAGCAATTTCAAGCCAAAACAAGCGCAATGCCTCGGCCCTATTTTATTCAATAATATCAGCATTTTGCTGGATTTTAATAATAGATACAACAAGCCTCAGATTTTTTTATGCCCACTTGCTTCCATTCTTTTTTTTCTAAACTGCTTCTTGTTTGCGTTGTTCTTTTGGCTTTCTCAGGCTGTTCAAAAGAGCCAGACCTCTCAATCTTCAAGATATCCATAAAAAATGAGCCACCCACTCTGGATGGAACGCTCGCGACCGACAGTGTTTCTTTCACTGTCCTAACCAACTTGATGGAAGGACTAACTCAATACGATTCTGATTTGAATCCCATTCCCGCCATTGCAAAAAAATGGGAATATTCCAATGAAGGCCGTACCATCACTTTTTTTCTAAGAGATGATGCTTTATGGAGTGATGGAAGAAAAGTAACAGCCAAAGATTTCGAGTATTCCTGGAAGCGGCTCCTGGCACCAGAAACTGCCGCACAATATGCCTATTTTCTTTTTGACATAAAAAATGCATCTGAATACAACGCAGGGACTCTAAAAAATAGCGACGAGGTCGGGGTCCGCGCAATAGCTGAAAACATTCTAGAAGTAACCCTAAAAAAACCTGTGGTTTATTTCCCAAGCATCACCACCTTTATGGTGACCTTTCCTCTTCGTCAAGACATTATTGAAAAATATGGAGACGATTGGACAGAACCTGGAAACATCGTGACCAATGGGCCTTATTTATTAGAGGAATGGCAACACGAATACAAACTGATTCTAAAAGCCAACGCGAAACATTATGAAGGGAAACCTCAAATTAACGAGGTTCATATTTTTGTGGTTCAAGAACCCACCACCGCTTTAACGCTCTATGAAACAGGCGAAATGGATTTTATCGAATTGCCTCCCATTGCAATTCCACATTACGAAAAAAATTCTGAATACAGAAACAAACCTCAATTGAGAGGTTATTACTACGGCTTTAATATTAAAAAACCTCCATTCGATAAAGCGTTAGTAAGACAGGCGCTTGCTCATTCTGTCGATCGGTCATTAATTCCCAAAATATTAAAAGGCGGGGAATTGCCTTCGTCATCGTGGATACCTAAAGGGATGTTTGGTTATAACGAGTCCATTGGCTCAAAATTTAATCCAGATAAAGCCAGATACTTACTCGCCGAAGCGGGTTATCCAGAGGGTAAAAATTTTCCAGAAGTAACTGCCGTTTTCAACACAGGGGATGTGAATCGCCTGATTGGAGAGTTTTTACAGGAACAATGGAAAAAGCACCTCAATATAAATATTCAATTTGAAAGTCAGGAGTGGAAAGTTTTTTTAAGCCGATTGGATCTCGACCCTCCACAAATTTTTCGTTTGGGATGGGGAGCCGACTTCCCTGACCCTGATAATTTCATGAACCTATTTATCAGCACCAGTGGCAACAACCGACTTCGGTGGGCGAACAAAGATTTCGACAAACTTGTTGCCTTGGGTTCGACGTTAAAGGATCCAGTAAAAAGACAAAAGGTTTACGACCAAGCTCAGGAATTACTTACCGAAACAGAAGTTCCAATGATCCCATTATTTGTTTCTGCTCAGAACCTTATGATCAAACCCTATATCAAAGGCTTTAAGACAAATGCCATGGAACTTTTGTATTTAAAAAGAATAAGAATTGAAAGGGAATCTCAAATTCCCGGTTCCCACTAATTTTCTTAAACTTTAAGGAAGAAGAATTATTAAGAACACCGCCAAGAGCGGACCTTTGCAACACGGGTCTATCCAGTCCTGCTAAGTGGCCATTTCATCAAGGTCTGGCTTCAATAGCATTGGAGAGTAAATCAAAATATAAAGCGCAAAACTAAGTATCCATAGTGTAGAGGAGCTTATAATCCACTCAATGCTATAGCCCGGTGCAATGATCAGGCCAAATACGCGAATAATAATTGCACACTGCAACAGGTAAAAACTTAATTTTGTCAGGTTTGTTGCGACTTTGCTCCGTCCGGTATGGCCCAGCGTAACACGGCACATCATTCCGAGTGTCATAGAGCCAATAGCCCCCGCGGTAAAAGCATGTAACGCAATAGAGAAAGGAACAAAGCCACGCGCAGAGAGACATAAAAGAATTAATCCTAGAATAACCCAGCTATAACCGACATGAAGAATCCAGACCATAGGATCATCCAATATTCTGTTCGTATGGTAACGTCGCAGACGCAGTGCATGAATGATCGCGGATAAAAAGGCAACCCCAGCAAGAATATTTGCTTCCTTTTTAAAAAATACCAGCACCAGAATAATCAGTAACAACGATAGAATAGCAAGAATATCCAATCTTCCCTGCGATACCTCTTGGACTTCTTCTCCACGTTCTTGTAAAGCATCCACAGTAAAAGACGGAATAACCCGTCCACCAATCAAAGAAATCATAGCAACAATGATTATCACAGCAACATATAGTGATGTTCGCTCTTTGGTTATTAGGAAGAGCATGTCGCATGCAAATAAAATGCTTAGCAATACTAGAAAAACGAAATTGCGCTTATCCCATGTTTTAAAAAGAGGAATAGATAGGCTGAATGCTAGCGTAAGAATAAACGCTCCTTCTAAAATTAATACGACAGCCTCTGGAAAACCAAGATCAAAATTCATGACTATGCGCCCGGCTAGCCAGAGTAGGCCCAGCCCTAGCAAATGAAATCCCCGCACAGGTGTACTATCTGTCCAGTTCGCCACAGCCGTGAGTAAAAATCCCGCAACAATCGCCATGGTATAACCATAGATCATCTCATGTGCATGCCACGATACAGGATCAACCATGAATAAAGGTGGCGTGACTAATCCGGCATAAAATCCACCCCATATCATCAAACTGAAAATGCTATATAGCGCGCCTAAAAGAAAGAAAAGGCGAAACCCCTATCCCAGAACTGGGTGAACAAGTACACCTCTAAATGGTTCTAGCATGTGGCCTTTCATACGGTTGGCAGTAAACTTCAAACCAGGCGGTTGTCATTCTGGATAAGAACACTTAACTAAGTATTAAAAATTCAGGTGGAAGGTTGCTTTGTGTTTAAGCAGGGTCACTTTTCCCAGCGCCTAATTGTCTTAGAAACTCATCCACAAGCGCCTGCACGATAGAAGCAGAATCGGCAGCGCACGGACAAACCTTTGACTGTACAATTTTTTCGGCGCATTCACGGAGAGTCTCCTTACAATGCTTGTCTTTGCAGGCATTCATATCTGCCCTGGCTATCGCCATAAGTTCTTCCCAGGGAATGGCCTCTGAGTAATTATCATAACAACCGGGCGAGTTCGTATTTTCTGTCATTTTTTTCCTCCAAATTAAGTTGTGCGTTTAGCAAACTTTATTTTTTACCCACTATACAATTACCATACAGTCCAATGAAAGTTAAAATTCTCCTGCAATCAATCCATCTTTTGACGGTCTTTTAAGGATGAGTCCATCGTTACCCCTTTGGAACACGAAAGCTAAGGTCGAATATAACGCACGCTAGTGGGAGTGGCCCGCAAGCTTCTCTTCGATGAAGTTTTTCATTCGTTCTGTGTAAACAGAAACATCAAACTGTTCGGCATGTTTTCGAATCGCATCTGCATCGAATTGATCTTCGATCGATTCGAAATGTTTTATTGCTTCGATTAAAGCCTCGGAGGTTTGTTCATAAAAGAAAACCCCTGTGGGTTTTGCCGTTGCACTTTGTGGAATTTCCGTCTCCGGCTTCCAGCTCTGACTATCGGGAACGACGGTTTCCAACGCCCCACCTTTCCCAAAAGCGATTACCGGACGCCCCATTGCTTGCGCCTCTAAAAGGGTGATTCCGAAATCTTCTTCACCGCAAAAAATGAAAGCTCGGCAACGGGAAAAGTAAGAACGTATCTTTTCATTAGTTAACCAACCCTCGAATTTAACATTTTCATTCGCCATTTCTTTTAATCGTTTGGCATCTTGCCCTTCACCCAAAATATAAAAATGCAGGCCGGTTTTGTTGAAAGCATCCACCGCCAAATCAACACGTTTATAGGGAGCGAACGCGGAGACGATTAAAAAAAATTCTCCCTTCTCTTGCTTTTCATCTGGCGTGAAAAATCCGGTTTCGACAGGAGGATTAATAATTTCTGCTTCCTGTCCGTAATATTTTTTAATCCGTTTTTGTACATGGCGAGAATTCGCAATATAGAAATTCACTCTACGGCTTGTTTTCGTATCCCATCGCTGTAGCCAGCCTCTGAGGAATCGCATTGCCGTAGCCGCGAACCAGCCCGAATTGCCTTTCCCAAAATATTGGTCAAACTGATCCCAAATATACCGCATGGGAGTATGGCAATAACAAATATGCAGGCTTTTAGGACCGGGCTTGACACTTTTCGCGACACAGTGACTGCTACTCAAAATCAAATCATAGCCCTTTAAATCAAAACTCTCGATGGCAAAGGGCATGAGCGGAAGGTAATAACGGTATTTCGATTTTGCCAATGGCAGATTTTGAATGAACGAGGTGTGAATGGTGTGGGACTCTATTAGTGGAGAGACCTTTCCCGGAATATGCAGTAGCGTAAACAAGTCTGCCGAAGGGTAGAGCTTGCATAATACCTCGAGGCATTTTTCTCCGCCCCGCATTCCCGTAAGCCAGTCATGAACAATCGCTATTTTCATTTTTTATTTGGAGAGCGAAAAGAATTGTTTGTCGATTGCATTCTTAAATACTAATGAGGATGCAGAATCTGCATTCTAGAACCTTTTAACTTTAAAATAAAGGGTCGCAGCAGGGAGGAGAAAACAAAAAAGCCCACAAGGGTAAACCCTTGTGGGCAAAAAGTTTTATTTCAAAATCTATTCGATGGCAAGGAAACCACAGGCCTGATAACAGGCATTGCAGTTGATGCATAAATCCATATCAATATGAGCGGCAACTTTTCGGGTTCCCCCTGTGATCGCGCCAGTAGGACAAGGTTTAATGCAAGCCCCACAAGCCACACAGTCTTCTTCTTTAACTACATAACGATACAGTCCTGTGCAGCGTGCAGCATCACAAATCTGATCGACAATATGTCTTTCATATTCTTTGCGGAAATATTTTAATCCGGTCAGTATTGCTTTTGGCGCGGTTTCACCCAATCCACATAGAGAAGTCTGACTGATTTCCTCACAAAGGTGCTGCAAATCATCCAGGTCTTCCATCTTTCCGCGGCCTTCAGAAATATCATCCAGCTTTTGGCGGATCAGGGTAAGGCCAATTCGACAGGGTGTACATTTCCCACAGGTCTCGCCTTCGTTGAATCCGATAGAGAATTTTGCGAGATCAATCACACAAGCCGACTCATCATAAGCAGCAAAACTGGCTTGCCCCATCAGAACACCGGCATCCAGCAAGCTTTCATAGTCTGTAGGCGTATCAGCTAGTTCCGGAGGAAGAAAACCACCGGTTACACCGCCTACATGCACAACCTTAAGATCTTTTTTCTTTTGAATTCCACCACAATAATCGTCAATAGCTTCGCGAAAGGTGGTTTTCATATCCAGTTCCATCAAACCGTTGTACTTGATGTTTCCGGAAATTGCCCAGACCTTACAGCCATTGGCATTATCGTTGCCCATGCCCGCATACCAGTCAGCACCTTTTTCAATAATTTTAGGAACGGTTGCCCAGGTTTCTGCATTATTCAATACAGTTGGCTTGCCCCATAACCCTTGCTGTGAAGAGTGAGGGGGTTGCGCTTTCGGGAAGGGTCGTTTGCCTTCCACCGATTGCATCAGTGCGGTTGACTCACCACCAATAAAAGCTTCAAGCCCTTCATGAACGCGGATGTTAATGCTGAATCCCGAGCCTAAAATATTGTCGCCGAGAAACCCTCTTTCACGGGCTTGCTCGATAGCCTTGTTCAATCGTTTAACAGCAATGGCATAGTCGGACCGAGTATAGATAATTCCCTCTGTCGCGCCAATGGCATAAGCACCAATCAACAGCCCCTCAAGAACCTGATGCGACGCACCTTCCATAACACTACGGTCCATATAAGAAGCCGGGTTGCCTTCATCCCCATTGACCATGATATAGCGTGTGCCTTTTTCATCGGTCGGAGCGTTACGCGCTTTTTCCCATTTAGTAGCTGTGACGAATCCACCGCCGCCTTTTCCACGCAAGCCAGATTTTTTAACTTCCTCAATAACCTCTTCAGGCTTCATCGTGGAGAGTACTTTTTTCAGAGACTCATAGCCGCCGACTTGAATATACTCGTCAATGTTTTCTGGGTCTATCGATCCGCCGTGTGCCAAGGCAACGCGGGTCTGCTTTTCAAGAGTTTCATAGTAATCGGGTTTGGCGGCTGCTTTTTTAAACGGCTTCCCGCCAACAATATGATCGTTTAAGATGTTTTTGACCATTGCCGGCTTGACCTTTTCATAAGTCACGCGCTCTTCGCCTGGAACATAAACATCAACCAGCACATCACGGCTGCAATAACCTCGGCAACCCACTTGGCCCATTTCGCATTTACGTTCGCCTAATGCAGCATTAGCCTCCATTTCAGAAATTTGTTTCTGAAATTCTGCATAGACCTCTTCGCCACCTTCAGCAATTCCACTCAGGCTCAAACAAACGGTTATTTTTATTTGTCCCTGCTTAGCTTCAACAGCTTGGTCTTTTTGGTCTTCAACGACTTGCATGAACGATCTCCTGCTATTCGAAAATTCGAAAAATATTTTAAATTATAAAGTTCCCATTTCGTCCTAAAGTTCGGAACAAATGAGTACAACAATTTCTCATAAATCTGTTGAAAATTCCAGCCATTCTAGTGACCTGCCTGCCGATTGTCAATATTTCCATAGAGACTGATTTTTAAAGGTTTTTGACTCCTGAATAAGGCCTCTGTTTACAATATCCTAGCGGATGCAGGTAAAAAAGCTATTCCAGCAGCCTCAAAAGAATTTAAGCTGTTTAAATCGTTTAGAATCAGCCCAGTACTTTCTATTTAAAAGCTGGCCAAAAGTCCATTTTCGCAGCAATCTGGCAAGCATTAGCTACAAACGAGTTCACTGCCACCGGTAACCCAAAATTCAGGTTGATTGCGGCAGGTCATATATATACACTCTCGTGTTCGTTCACTAAGTAAACAAATTCAACATACCCTCTGTAAAAAGGCGGCCATGATAAAAATTAATCAAAATCTTAATCACCAGTTAAAAACCGAATGTCTGATTCTTCCCTGCGTGGAAGATAAAAGGCCCGGCGGCGAATTAAAAGAAATTGACAAAAAACTTGCGGGAGCCATCAGTCAGGCATTTGAAAATAAAAGGTTTGGCGGAAAATCTGGACAGACACTTCTACTAAACACCAACGGTTCTCTAAAAACGCCCTACCTGCTGCTAATAGGCATAGGAAAAGCAAAAGAAGTGACCCCCGAAAAAATTTGTCAGGCGGCAGCCACTGCGGCAAAGCTTGCAGAACAATCAAAATTCAAAACCGCTGCAGTCGACCTGGGTCCGTTCGAAACCCTGACCAAAGGCAAAAGCGGACTCTACAGTGAACTGGCCGGAGCTATAGCCGAAGGGGCAGGCCTCGCTCTTTATCATTTCGATAACTACAAATCCAAAGATGAGAAAGACGATCCTCCCAGCAGATTAGAAAAGCTGACACTCTTAATCACATCAAAATCGCGACAAGCATCAACAGAAAAAGCCATCACGCGAGCCGAAAAAATTATCAGCGCTGTTCACACAGCTCGCGACTTGGTATCGCATCCAGGAAACACAGTAACCCCGACCTACCTGGCCGACCATGCAAAAAAAATGGCCCGAAAAAATAAGGTCACTTGTAAAGTCCTCGGCAAAAAGGAAATGAAAAAACTGGGTATGGGGTCTTTGCTTGGTGTAGCACAAGGCAGTGACGAACCGCCTGCCCTCATCGTTCTCGAGTATTACGGAGCGACTAAAAAGAAAGCCCCCACCGTTATTGTTGGTAAGGGCATCACTTTTGACACCGGTGGTATTTCTCTAAAACCCGGTGGTGGTATGGACGAAATGAAAATGGATATGTCCGGTTCTGCAACCACTCTGGCAACATTGGAATTGATATCAAGTTTAAAACTCAAGGTGAACGTTATAGGCATTGTTGCTGCCGCAGAAAATATGCCTAGTGGATCGGCCATCAAACCCGGCGACATTCTAAAAAGCATGTCCGGTAAAACTATCGAAGTGCTCAACACCGATGCAGAAGGACGACTGGTGCTCGCCGATGCACTGACCTACGCGCAAAAATTTAAACCCAAAGAAGTGATCGACCTCGCAACTTTAACCGGAGCTGTCTTGCATGCATTAGGCCATCACGCCGCTGCAGTTATTGGCAACAACCCAGCCATGATTCAAAAACTCAAAGACGCGGGTGAAGCAACAGGAGAACGTGTTTGGGAACTACCCCTCTGGGAAGAACATGAAAAAGCCGCTAAAAGCGATATCGCAGATCTTAAAAATATCGCCTCCCCAGGAGTTGGAGCGGGAACGACTATGGGAGCCGCTTTTCTCAAACCTTTTGCAGGCGATCAACCGTGGACCCATATCGATATCGCCGGCACCGCATGGGGATTCGACAGGCCTTACACCAACAAAGGTGCATCTGGCTTTGGAGTGAGGCTCTTACTCAACTACCTGGAAAAAAACTGATAAAAAATATAGACCATGCAAAATCTTTTTCTTATCTTTATACATCTCATGGCTGCGGTAATCGCTGTTGGTAGTTCCGTTTTCAGCCTGCTCATTTATCTCCCTGCCGCAGAAAAAAACGTGAAGGAACGAGACGAAAACTCTCTCTCCTACAAAATACTCGACCATCTTGCACCTACCGTGTTTGCCAGCCTGCTCATTTTGGTCGGAACCGGAATCTACTTTCTGCTTGTGAACTACACAGCACAAACAGGACTCAAGCCTGGCTACTACAATCTATTCGGAATAAAAATGGTATTCGTGGCAGGAGCATTTTTTGTCAGCATGTATTTGACCTTCTCGCTGAGAATTCAAATTTCCGATCTTGATCTCAACCCAAAAAACAAAGCACTGGTTCCCGCAACCCTTAAAAAAATGATAAGCCTGAGTCGCATGACTCTGGCCCTAATGGCAATCGCTCTCTTCCTGGGAATCTGGCTGGCCCGCTATTAACCTACCATTACGCCAGTAAAGGTATAGGACAGTTACATAATTTAATAGAATAGATTACTATAGAGGGGAAGCTTTCGGGGAGAGCCTTGCCTTTGGTAGGTGTCATAAATCCTCGCATTGCTAATTCTAAATTAAGGCGTCCTTACCAATGGCTCGTAAAGATAGAGAAGAAGAAGCTCCCAAGAGGCGAAGGAAAAGGAAGCCGAAAACACCTCCTGTAAAAGCACCCGCAAAAAAGAAAAACTCATCAACTGTCACCATTTCAGTGATCGTTGCAGCAATAGCTCTCACCTGGGCAGCATTCCCGAAAGATGAGAACAAGGCAGAAAGCAGCAAAACGGTGCCATCTATTGTAGGAGTACTGGATCAGATTTACTTAGGCTGCACGGTGTATTGGTATCAAAAGGGTTCCCAATATCCCTGCACTCAAGCGGTTGTCGACAGCCTATATGACTCAAAAGCCAGCGACATCAAAGTAACGGTAACCACCAAAAAGAAAAAAAAATTTTCTGCAATTGCCAAACATGTTGCCAATCCAATAGTCATGAAAGTCGACTTTCAAGGCGACGTTTTTATCAGGGCCAAGGGTTGCGAATATAATATAGACACCATCGACACATCCGATGTAAACCTTGAAGAACTCGAAGCTCAATGCTCAATACCCGCAAAACCTGATGCCCCCACCTCTTAGTCGATACTAGTTCACTCTTTTAAAAACGATTTTCACCACTTGCGCTTGCTTGCCGTCTTTATAACTCGTCCAATTGTGCGTCATGCTATCCTCCCCATTAAATTGGATTGTCGCAGCATGGATATGTTCGTCTTTGGCAACATCAATTTCGCTGTTGGCTAATAAATCCATTGTCAGCTTGTCATTTTCATATCCCTTTAGGGCCAACTTAGGTTGGTTCGCGACAGAACAATAATGGGTCATCGTCAATTTTTTATTTTTGTCATCATGGTAAACCGAGATCATTTCATGTGGAGAACCTACATGGAATGTTTCTACAATGGTACTTCCGGCAGAGGTCAGCTTGTAGCTGGCTTTAATCTTTTGAGATCCTTGCCCAAAGTCTCCTGTGCCTTCCCAGTTACCGGCTAATCTTTTCATTCGTTCCAAAGCTGATGAGCCGACATATGGCTTATGCCCTTGATCAGCAAAAGCAGATAAAGCTCCTCCGGTTAAAAAGGAAAGCAATGTGATAGATACCCATAGAATTTTACTCATACTAAAATTCTCCCTGTTCAATGTTTTAGTGATTTTAGCTTACCATTATTAAAGAAAAGACGGTATTGCAGATAAGTGTATTTTTAAGTACTATGCAATTTAGAAAATTATTGGAGCCCTCAACATGAATGAAATATCTGAGTCCCCTGAATCGTCAAATAACTCCTCCGAAAACATCCCGGAAATTGCAAACGACGAAGTGATTTTCAAACCACAAAACGATATACCCTTTCCGATCGAAACTGATCTCAATGAAATTTTCCCGGATGAAGACAAGGATCTTAACGATCTATTCCCTGATGAAGAAACGAAATTACTCTTAAAAAAGATGCAGAAAAATAAAAAAGACCTGCATACCATGAAGGATCGTTTTCTAGATGAAGATTGGATAAGCGATGCGATTGAAACAACTAACGAAGAAACAACCAACGAAGAGTCCACCGAACAAAAGAATACTGAGCATCAGGCAGAAGAAGCTAAAGAATAACTGGCACTTGGGCCTATGAGGTAATCGATTGAACCAGGCCAGTGTTACCGAAGTCGCAAATCCCCCTCAACACATTTCCTCCATAAGCAAAACTTTTGATGAAAAAACGCGCACAAAATAAGGGGATGGCTCGTCCAGAACCAAAACGACCCTCCTGGATTTATTTCCTATTTTTTTTCTCAGGAATATCTGGACTGATTTATCAAATAGTCTGGACCCGGATGCTGACCTTGGTGTTTGGCCATACGATTTATTCTGTTTCGGTAGTGTTATCAGCATTTATGGCGGGACTCGGGCTTGGGAGTTATTTGTGGGGCACCACGATTGATAAAGCAGGGAAGCCCTTACTGATCTATGGGAAAATTGAATTTCTAATCGGAGCAACGGCAGCTCTTCTCTCAATCCTCTTTTCAAATTTCGCACCCATTTACGGCTGGCTATACCAATGGCTACCAGATTCCCTCTTTATCACCGGCTTACTTAAAACGACTTTAGCATTTTCTTTAGTATTGATCCCCACTATTTTGATGGGAGCCACCCTTCCCATAATGGCAAAATATTTTGTGACCGAAGAGTCTAATACCGGGAAACAAGTCGGCTATTTATATGCAATAAATACTTTTGGAGCTGCAGCAGGTTGTCTTCTGGCTGGATATTTCCTGATAGAACATTTAGGCGTTCTTCAAACCGCCTGGCTTGCAGCGACCGTGAATATCGTCATCGGGATCATCTGCATAAACACAGTCAAAAAATCCGAGCCTGAAACTCCCATCGGTTGGGACATTCCGAAACCAGCCCCACTTTCACTACAAGTAGACAAAGAAAATATAATCTGGATCATCACAAGTTTTTTGTGTGGTTTTACCGCATTGGCTTATGAGGTGGTTTGGACTCGCATTTTGGTCTTTGGCATTGGCAGCACGGTTTATTCTTTCAGTCTTATGCTGGCCAACTTTCTTTTTGGAATCACTGTGGGTGGGCTTTTAATCGTTCCTTTTTTCAAAAGGAAATTTGATTTTCGCCTGCTATTAACTCTATTCCAATTCGCCATTGGCATTTATCTAATCTTCAGCCTTTATAAATCGAGTTGGATTCTTTCATCTTTCATCCGTCCGCTCAGGCTGGAAAGCCCTCTCACAGAATTTTGGATTGATATGCGAAACGCTTCTGCCTTGATGTTTGTTCCTACTGTCTTATTCGGCATGAGCTTTCCTGTTCTTACTCACCTTGTCACTCGGGGGTCGCAAAACATAGGAAGCTCCCTGGGAATGGTTTATGGGGTCAATACTCTGGGTGGAATACTGGGTTCGCTTTTTGCCGGTTACCTGATGCTACCCAACTTTGGGTCTCAAAATACCTTGGCCTCTTTAGCCATGATTAATTTATTAACCGGAATCATGTTATTCGCAACCTCTTCTTATTTTTCCGGAGTGATTAGAAAATTCGCAGCGGTTTCCTTATCCGGTTTACTCGCAGCAATTCTCCTAACTATGCCAGACAATCTTTTAAAGGGTATTTTTATGCGGAACTCACTGGGAGAAAAAAACCCGGAAAGACTGGTTTATCTGGATGAAGGTTTGACCACGACCGTAGCGGTTTTTAATGATGACGATGACAACTCAGGGATAAAGCGCAAGAGCCTCATTTTAAACGGAGTCAATATGTCTGCCAATCATATGGACTCGCAAAAGTATATGACTCTACTATCCTACATCCCTCTCCTGCTAACTGAGAACCCTAAAGATGTTTTGGTAATTTGTTTTGGGACTGGTTTGACTTCGGGAGCGGCGGGAGTCTATCCCGGAATTGATTCTGTAGATGCTGTTGATATTTCTCCAGGAGTTTTTCGCTCTGCAAAACTTTTTAGCGACACAAATTATGATGCTGTCAATAACCCCAAAGTTAATAAAATTGTTCAAGACGGCAGGAACCATCTCTTAACAACTTCAAAAGCCTACGATGTTATTACCGCCGAACCTCCACCCCCAACCAATGCTGGGGCCGTTAACCTTTATACACACGAATATTATGAATTAGCCAAACGCTCCTTAAAACCAGGAGGAATTGTCAGTCAATGGATTCCTCTACACAGCCAAACGGAAACCCATATACACGAACATTTCCGAACCTTTCTCGATAGCTTTCCCTACGTCATGGGCTGGTACCCGGTAAAAAACGAATTGATCCTGATCGGCTCTAACGACCCCATCGATATTGACTTCAGGAAAATTGAAAAACGCATGAAAGATCCAAAAATAAATCAGGTAATGAAAACAATTGGATTTGAAAATCCTTATTCCTTATTAGGTAGCATCTGGTTTCTAAAAAATGAGTTGCAACAGCTGGGTTCAAAACAAAATCTAATCTCCGACAATAATCCATCTTTGGAGTTTTTCCTTAGCTCACCAGAGGGCATATCCAAAAAAGCAATTACCAACCTACTTACTAACCGCTCCAGCTTTGACGCAGTACTCAAAGAAATCAAGAATCTGGAAAACAGTGAGGAAGAAACTTTCAGGAGTTTTTGGGGGCAACGTATTAATTCTGATTTTGCAGGAGATGTGTTCAACCTTGGAATTGCACAAATAAACAACAAAAATTGGAATGCGGCGATTGCAAATTTCAGGGAAGCTGTAAAACTAAACCCTAATTATGTCTTGGCTCATTATTTCCTTGGAAATGCCTTGGCAAGAACCGGGAATTTTGAAATGGCAGAAATACATTTCCGAAACGCCATCCAGCTTCAACCCGATTATGCGGCAGCCTACAATGACCTAGGGAATACTCTTGCGGCTCAAGGCAACCCTGAAGAGGCTATGACACATTACAAAAAGGCTGCTGAAATAAAACCGGATTATGTTGAAGCACATATCAACCTTGGAATTTCGTGGGATGAAAAACAAGAGTTTAAGAAAGCCATCCTACATTTTAAAGAGGCGATCAGATTACAACCCGAAAACGCAAACGCACATCTAAGCCTTGGGAACTCTTTCTATAACAACAAAAACCCACAGGAAGCAATCGCGCATTACCGAACCGCATTAAAACACCAACCAAATTTGATTCAGGCTCAGAACAACCTAAAAAAAGCCCTACAGCGCACAACTAATTAACATCTCATTAGCTCACCCATGAATGATCGTAATTGCCGAATTTGTAGTTTTCCTTCCACCCTTTTTTATCGGGATGCCCGGACCTTCTTTAAATGCCCCAACTGCGCATTGATTTTCACTAAAGACATCCCAGAAAAAGCGCTCGAAGAAAACCATTACAAGAAACAATGGCAATCCACTGAACCTGATTTTTGGGAAAAGCAGGTAACAAACCTTATCTCCTATTTCCAGAGTTTCGGGATTTCTCCCGGCAAACACCGAATTCTCGATTTTGGTGCAGGGTCCGGAGAACTGACTCTTGAACTGCAACGTCGAGACTATCGAGTGACAGCGCTCGAACCCATGACCGATGGTTATCTAAAAGATCAAAGCTACCCGTTTTTGTTTGATGCTGTCGTGGCGATTGAAGTCATAGAGCATCTGCCGAACGTTTGGGAAGAGCTGGAAGAGATAACCAAAATTTTAAAACCAGGTGGCATCATGGCCATCTCCACAGGACTGACCAATTCCTTCATCGATTCTCCAGACGCTGTCGAGCAGTTCAAAGGATGGTGGTATAAAGACGATCCTACGCATATCAGCTTTTTTTGTAACCAAACACTTTCGGTCATGGCTGAAATGAAAAACTATACTATCGAAATTTTCGGGGATAAACTTTTTGTGGTTAAGCTGGCTTAATCTTCCGTCTATATGCTCGATTTATTTTTTTGGGCTTAAAGGCCGCCAGAAAAAGGATGACCCAACCAGCACAGCAAAACCAGTCGCTAAATAAACCACGAACCTGGCATCAACCCCTTCCAAATAGATTATCCGATTCAGCCAACTAGCAATAAAAGAACCTTGGTAAACCGGAGCCTGTCTTAAATATTCTTCCAGAATAGTCAGAGGGCATGGCAAACCCAAAACCATTAGCACGGCAACAAAGACTAACGTGGAAAAGTGGATGATCCGGAAAAGCCGGTGATTGCATTTAAGGCCCAACGGGAAACCAAAAATAACAAATAGGATAATTAGAAAATGAAGAATAAGGACTAGTTCAATCATATCCTTCAAATTATATGCGAACGAGTATGCAGTACTCGAGATAATTTTCTAGAAACGCAAATGCCGCGAATAGGCGGAATTTAAATCAAGCCTTTTTCAATTCCAGTTTTCTTTTTGAAAAAACGGCTTTCATAGTTTCCCTGAAAAGCGCATTTTCTTTAAACAACGATGTAAAACTGGGTTTCAGCAAAACAAAACATGTTGTGTCTGTTAAAGCTTTTACCGTAGCGGTTCGCTTAGAGTTTGAAACCAGAACACTTTCACCAAAAAAGTCTCCGGCCCCCAAAACAGCCACTTTTTTTTCCCTGAATAAAAATTTTTTAACCGAAACGTCTACCTCCCCCTCCTGAACGATGAAGAATAAATTCGCTGATTCTCCCTGGTTCACCAATGTCGTGCCTTCTTTGAATTCAAAGGCTTTCATTTTTGAAACGAGCTGCATGAGCTCTTTATCAGAAAGAACCGAGAACGCCTGAATCCCTCTCATTTTCTCTAAAAACCAGTTTAAATCGTCTTTTATAATTGCTTTGGCATTGATAGTCATGTTGCACCTGTGGATGGATATTTATAAAATTTTAAAAAATTGGGAGGGGGCGGAGAAGCTCCGCAAACAACTATAATTTATTAGAGCAATTTATATGCCAACTTGAATCGCCATAAAGAACAAAATATAAAACAGTTGTAAAACCAATGTTTATTTGAGTTACGAAAATTAAATAAGCAGGAAACAACCAGGTTTCAGGTTATAAAAATTTTCATACCGCGTATGAAATTTTCCAATTTGTTACTTTAATTACTCACCCTTTTCTTGAAGACTTTTGCAAACCCGTGTAGCATTACCACCCACTACTTTTCACACCATTGTTATTAATAAAATGAATTTTGACGAAGCAAAACAATTAGCAGAAGAGGGAGTTGCCGAGGCTCAGTACAATCTTGCCTTGATGTATAGCCTTGGCAGGGAAACGCAGAAAAACGATCAAGAAGCTGTGAAATGGTACCGACTCGCAGCCGATCAAGGTTTTGCTGAAGCACAAACCAATCTGGGATTAATGTACGGCAAAGGCCAAGGGGTCGAGCAAAACTTTGCTGAATCTGTAAAATGGTATCGGCTTGCTGCTGAACAAGGCTTAGCTCAAGCGCAACACAATCTTGGCGTAATGTATGGCAGAGGCCAGGGTGTTGCAAAAGATTTCCTGGAAGCTATCTGGTGGTTCAAACAGGCTGCTGATCAGGGGTATGGACAAGCCCAATACAATCTTGGCCTAATGCATAGCCGTGGCGAAGGGGTTCCCCAAGATGATAAAGAAGCTGTGAAATGGTATCGATTATCGGCAGAGAATAGGGTTTCAGGAGCGCAGTCTAATCTAGGTCTGATGTATGAGAAAGGTCTCGGAGTCGAGAAAGATTATATTGAAGCTCATAAATGGTTCAATATTGCCGGAGTCAACGGCAACCCCACCGGTAAAAAAAACGCCGACATTATTGAGAAAAAAATGCAACCGGGTCAAATTATTACAGCCATCGGCCTCGCACGGGAATGGCTGGAAAAATAAATTATTACTGAAGACGCAACACCCACCGAAAATTTCCCGCCATTTTTTAGTAATTACCTTTGCGCAATGAATTTGTCTAATGCGTTTGCAAACTTGAACTTCTCTTTCTGACCGAAGCCACTTGGGCCTCCGGTCTCGACACCACTACCGCGCAACTCATCCATAAAATTTCGCATGCTCAATACCTGCCCGATATTATTTTTATCGTACACCGTTCCACGTGGGTCTAAAGCTTGAGCGCCTTTTTCTACAACGCGCGCTGCGAGAGGAATGTCTGCCGTAATGATTAAATCACCGGCTTCACATAGGTTAGCGATCTCATCATCAGCGATATCAGCACCCGATCCCACTTGAATCAAATGAATAAATGAGGAATCGGGCAAGCGCAACGGCGAGTTAGCCACCAATGTTACGGATATTTCTGTCCTATCCGCCACACGGTATAAAATTTCCTTAACCGCTTTAGGGCAAGCGTCTGCATCCACCCAAATTTTCATTTTTTCCTCTAGCAGCAAAAATTGCAGGATAAGTTTGTCTAAAATTCGTACTGCAAACCAAATGTGGTCGTAGAATCAGAAGAGCCTGTGCCAGAAGGCGCATCATTGTCATAATCAAGAATATGAGACAAACTCAAAGACCAGTCTTCTGACATTCGAGTATTCAAACTCGCTTCATTGCGAAGTTTCATATCCCCTATTTTTTCAAAGCTGGGAAATACAACTGTTTCATTTTTAAAGCTGAATATTTTTGAAAACTTGTAACCAAATTTTTCAGCCAATCTCCCTGTCATAAATTGAGTGTCTTCACCATTTTTAAGGTCTTCAGAAAAATAAGTGATACCTGCTTCCAGTTTCAAAGTTTTCACATCATCATCCCAAAAATGGTAGCCGGCACCTGGCCCAACTGCCAGCCGCAAATTGAGATTCTTAAATTTGTCGTTGAACGCTTCCATCGATAACAACCCATACCATTTTTCGGAAAAATAATGGTCATATTGCATTCGGCCAAAGGTATTCCTAGAAGTTATCTTCTCATCCTCTTCCGCATAAACCGTAAGAAATTTCAGCTCAATTCTTTCTGCACCGAATTTCATATTTCCTTCACCCCCCAAATTCAAGGTGACTCGATCTGTATTCCCTGATTGATGCGAACCACCTGCATGGATTTTCCCTTCCCAGGCCCGTGGTTTTTCTGTAGGCGCATTAATGGAAGTTATTTCTTCAAATTCAACAAACGCCTTCTGATTTGCATCACCCGTGCGGATTGAATAAAGACCTTCATCAGTCGGCCTTAACTTGCCTTTTATCTTCCATCCATTTCTCAATTGCACCCTTACGGAATGATTGGTTCTCAACGATTTAATTTGAGATTTATCTATTTCTATTTTCTTGGAATAGATAGTCGCAAAGTTCAGTATTCCTTTCGAAAGGCTTAATAATTCTCCGGCAAGCTGGTCTCCATTTTTAAAATTGACAACATCCGAATACCCTGACCGGGGAAAGGAAAACAATATTAAAGTCATACAGAACACAATGAAAATACTTTTTAGTTTCATATTAAATCTCGGGAAAAGAGTTTCTAAAAGGTGGATTTGGAAAAATAAGGCGCGATTTACTATTTAACAATTCAAGAATAAAATTCCAAGAGGACAAGGGTCGACCAACTAAAGAAATTATAGCGATTAGAAAGGCAATAGAAAATAAAAATTTATTATTTGCCAAGAAGGGATATTATTATTTTTTTTACATAAATTATTTTCTCAATTCAATTTCAATTGAAATCATAAAGTCTAACTTTAAAAATTTCTTAAACTTCAAACAAGGATAAATAGGAGAGCAATATGACCAATACATTTAACCCCGAGGAAATTCTTACAAATGCAGTTGCTATGTTTCTGCCTTTTCTGCCTAAGATTTTTCTTGCACTGATCACCTATTTTATTGGTTCCAGCATCATTAAATGGGTGGTGAGTTTAATTTCAAATCAATTTCAGAAAAAAGAACTAGAGCGTTCTTTGCAGGGGTTCTTTATCAGCGTTGGCACAGTATCTCTTAAAGTACTATTGCTTATTTCCATTGCCGGGATATTAGGAATAGAAACCACATCCTTTATTGCCCTCTTAGGTGCGGCGGGTCTTGCAGTAGGACTAGCCTTTCAAAATTCCCTTAGTAATTTTGCCGGAAGCGTTTTAATTCTTGTATTCAAACCATTTAAAGTGGGGGATTTGATCGAATTAGAAGGCCGTATTGGGGTAGTTAAAGAAATACAAATGTTTTGCACTGTTATCACCACTCCAGATAACAAAACAGCCATCCTTCCCAATGGACCCGTTGCCAACGGAACCATTATCAATCTGTCGCGCGAATCTATCAAAAGAATTGATTTAACCTTTGGCATTGGTTACGGCGACAATATTGAGAGCGCGAAAGAGGCTTTACATCGAGTGATTAATGCTGACCCAAGGGTTTTGAAAGAACCAGGACCAACAGTTGCCGTGCGCAGTCTGGGTGATAGCTCTGTGAATCTGGTATTTCGTGTCTGGGTTAAAACGGAAGAGTATTGGGATGTTTATTTTCATATGATGGAAATGGTCAAACTTGAACTGGATAAGAGCAAGATTGCCATTCCTTTTCCGCAACGCGATGTTCATATTTTTCAGGCATCATAAGGCTCGAAAAATAAAAACCTGTGAAGAAAAACAAACCCTCTCCCAAAATGGGAGAGGGTAGAAAACAATTAGCAACTACCCTCAAAGCTAGTTGTCGCGGTAGGCGACGCCATGAGTTTCGCCATCGGCATCAATCTTGGTGATAATGCTTAAGTCAGCGGCAGAAACTACTGCCAGTTTATTCTCATCACGAAGGGCTACATAAACCGTTTTACCATCAGAGCTGATCGCCATCATATCAGGGCGTTGCCCCATAGAAGATGTTTTAGTGATCTTTCGACTGGCAGTATCAATCATTGCTATCTGATTCAGTTTTCTTTGCCCGACATAAACCGTTTTTCCATCGGGGCTATGCACCAGTCCATGCGGCTCACCAGGAACGTCAATAGCTGCCATAACAGCTCCATGATCAGGACCCATCAAAAGCAACTTGTTATCTGCCGGAGCCGTAACCCAAAAATGTTTCCAGTCTTTGGTTGGTTTGATTGCCATCGCGCCTTTGGCCCCCTTCCAAGTCTCTATAATTTTACGGGATTTAACATCGATCACCGAAATATTAGCCGCGCCTGCATTGACAACGTAAAGCGTCTTACCATCGCGAGAAAAGATTGCGGTGATAGCTTTTTTATCAGTTGCCATTGTATCGAGAGCCTTTTTAGAGGCAACATCAATGAAGGTAATATTGCCCGCGCCTACATTACAAGAGACGGCGAGCGTACCATCAGGAGAGACAGCAACATCGTGGGCTTTTGTATCTGCCACTACATCGGCCAAAACCTCTTTTGTTTTTGTGTCGATAATAGTAATACTTTTGGTCCCGAGATTAGCGATGAAACCAAGCTTACCGTCTGGGCTAAAAGTTACATTATGCGCCCCAGCTCCCGTTGGAATTGTTTTAACAACTTTGTTGGAATCGGTATCTATAACCTGAACATTTGCACCTTTCATATTGGCCACCCAAACTTCACCTGCGTAACTTTGCGTTCCAGAAAAGAAAACAATTGAAAAGGCAAATAGGAACCACGATTGCAACTTTTGCGACTTACCACATTTATTGCTGGTCGATTTCATACGGTCTCCCCACTTATTTGTTAATGGATAACTTATCTATTTATTAGCTTTAGGCATTGGAATCAGAAAACCTTGCTATCATGTTTTTGAGCTTCTTTCATTAGAGTTAGTAAGAAGCCAATAGGGTTCAAATTCTCTGCTGTAAAAATGATGGGAATCTACCAAAAAAAACCTATATCATCCTTCAATTGAAGGGTATAACAATAAACCCAAAGACTTATGTGCACGCAATGAATAAAAGACCCTTAGGAAAAATATTAAAAATATTTTTCAAAAAACCTTTCTATATCGCTTTTTTGAATATTTTCAAATACTTTGATAAACCGATTGAGGTATTACGGCGTTATCTTTTGTGGAAAGGGAACTATCCCACTACGCTCAAGGTAAAGACCCCAATGGGCAAGCAGGAAATTAATCTTTTTTCATTTCACGATACGATAACTCTGGTGGAATGCTTTGCGAAATTAGATTATCAAGCGAAGAAAGACATTTCCTGTGTGGTGGATTTTGGTTCAAATATTGGCATCAGCGCGAGTTATTTTTTGACACGCAATAAAAATGTTAAGGTCTATTTATTTGAGCCGCTTCCAGAAAACATTGAGAAATTAAAAGCCAACTTGAAGGGTTTTGAAACAAGGTACGTATTGAATGATGTCGCAGTGGGTTTGGAAAATGGGCACGCTAATTTTGGTTTTGAGTCCACAGGCAGGTACGGTGGACTTGGGAGAGAGCTTCCACAAACGATCCAGGTAAAAGTCCGCAAGGGAGAAGAAGTTATTGTAGACATCCTGAAAAATGAGGAGCGTATTGATATATTAAAAATCGATGTCGAAGGATTGGAAACCGCCCTTCTTGAAAACTTATCCCCTGACAGTTTAAAAAAAATCGACCATATTTACGCAGAAACTATTTACGACAAAAACTTGCCAGGCTTTGAAAAAGAACAATATGGCGATGTCGTTCGTTTTCGAAATACTTCCAGTGCGCCTTGAAAATCATCGAGGATGCTTCTGAACGAGGTATTTATAGTAATCAAATATAGACAAGGTCCCCAGCATTTGACCATGTTCTGTTACCGCCAGGTGATGGATAGCGTGGTCGCGCATTATCTGCGCAGCCTTCTCCATACTCTCTTGGCTTTCAAGCTTGATCAGTGGAAAACTCATAACTTCTGCCACCTGCATTTTTTGAGGGTCAAGATTTTTTGAAACTACTTTCTCCCCAATATCGTGATTGGTAATAATGCCAATATATTCTCCACCCTCTTCTACCAGTAGCGAATGTATTTCATTTTCATGCATTAAATGCGAAGCATCCAGAATACTTGCTGTTGGACTGATGCTTAAAAGCGACTCTGCCATAAAATTATGAATTTTTTCCATTTCGGCTTCCTTTAAATTTCTCGATTAAAAATTTCGCTAATGGTCTTCTTTCGAAAAATGACGAATGTAATGGATCAATTGCCAAACCTGATCATCTCCAAGGTTTTTAAAAGCAGGCATTTCTGTACCTGACGACCCATTTCGAATAACCCAAAATAATTGCCCGTCAGGTAAAGGGTCAATCGTTTGGCTGCAAGTAAAATTACGCGGACTGGGTGTCAACTCGCGAAACAAGATACCAAGTCCATTCCCGCTGATTCCATGACAAACCCGGCAAGGTCCTGGTTGCGAGTCAAAATGAAACAGGGTTTGACCTGCAAAAATATTTTCATGGGAAGGTGGAAGCGGATTCTTCATTTTTAAAAACTTTTCTGGAGCCGTGACTGTTTTCCGAGCCTGCGGACATAACGGTTCAAACTCCAACCCTCCCTCCACCTTTTTTTCAGGATGAGCGACAAGAGTCCATCCCCAAGCGAGAGAGGTCGTTATTACAGAAAATATGAACAGCCCTAAAATAATAATACGCTTCATCAACAACTCTCCTTCTTAGATTATTTTCTATATATTAGAGATTTTTTTGTGGGGGTTTATTCCATTGAAGCGGGTGTAGTGCTCTTATCTTTATTTGAAATTATACGCGAAGCATCCACTGGAACAAGTGACCATATAATGCGGGCAGCTTTTACAAGGTTCATTAGGTGATGCCTTAAAAGCATGCCCCAAAAATTCGGTATGCATTTTCTTTATTGCTAATTCATTAACCTGTTTAAAATCCTGAATATTCCCTAATTTTTTATCGTGAAAGGGAAAACAATTGAAACAGTCGCCTTTCGGGTCAATATCCATTGGGCTATCATCGGCACAGCCGAAGTAAACATCTTTGTCTTTCCATTCAGTGATATCTGGTACAGATTGGCTTCCATGATAAATGAACCGCTCGACCAGATGATATTCGTCTTCCTGTATTTCATCCATCAAACAGGGTGGGAACGAGCAATCAAAGCGAAAACACATCTGGGGAAAATCTTTTAGCAGATCTATCATCATGCGACCCATTTTAGGGTAATCTTTAATGGGTAAAGTTATGTGGCCTTCTTCACCTACAATTGGGAATGCCGGGCTAACACGAATCTTGTAGGTTTGCCCAGGTGGCAGCCCTAAATTCTGATAAATTTCATCTATTTCCCAGCATTGTGTTGCCAAGTCCTGCTCAATGGAATACAGATTAAGACTGAACATCAGTCCATATCCATTTTTACTTAAAATGGCTTCCGCTACTTCTCGCGTACGCGCATGATTTTTTTCAGATGTATTTTCCATAGTTTGCCAGTTGAGCAGAACGGAAAACTGAATTTGTCTTTCAATGCTACCCCCACGCCCCACTAATTCTAAAAGCAACTCTAAAACTTTGTCGGACATCAATCCATTGGTAAAAACACCCAGAAATGAAAAAGGCTGCATATTGTCCAAGGTTTTGGAAAGCATGTCATTGAAGTGCGGATGCAGGGTGGGTTCTCCTCCCATAAAATTTATGAGAGAGGCATTTTTGACTCTAGGTAAAAGCTCGTTCTGAAAAAAATCGAAATCCATCGACTTATCAGGAGTTTTTACATTCTCTTCCATATACTCATCAGCAAAGCAGTAATTACATTTTAAATTACAATAGCTATTCAAGATGATATTCACGGTTTTTTGCCTTTGAAGATCTTTAAATAAACCCCGATCAGGCGGCAACCCTTATCTTCAGGGTCAAAACACGCGATAACGGCACCTTTTGCTATGTGCTCTTTGCTTCGATTTAATGGTTCGCTTATTATATTAAATATTTTAGGGAATTCCCAATAATTCAGCTAGCCCTTTCTCTTTGGGGGAGGAGAATTGTGATAGGTGAGACCTTCATCTGGAATACTATGGCCATGAGACTGATTCCCTCTGAGTTTGTTGAGCACGGCACTCATATGATCGTAGCCCATCTGATTTTTAAGTGCGGAGAAGGTATCTCGTGCTTGCGTGAACTGCGCAATCGCTTCAGGAATGTCCTCTGTTTTCCAGAAATAATGTCCCAGGTTTTCCAAGAGCAAAGCTTGGGTTAAGTGCGGCGGGTCATTTTTCACCAAATCAAATCCCTTTTTGTACCAATCCCCGGCAGGGGGGAAATTTTCCCTTTCCATATATAAATCTCCAGCAAGTTTCATAGCCCTTGCCTCTCCCAAGGAGTCTTGATTTTTCCTATGGCTTTCCATTGCCATTATGTAATGCGCTTCTGCATCTTTGAGATTTCTACGGAATTTATAAAGGTCTCCAATCGACTCAAAAACCTTCGCAGCTTTCTTTAGTTTTTCTTCCTTTTCATAAACCCCAATAGCTTTTTTATAAGCACTGATCGCCTTGTCAAACTCGTGATAGAAAAAATGTTCAGAGGCCTGCTGCAGATATCTATCCGCTTCATCTTTAGCATCTATAGGTGGTGTGATGGATTGTTCTTCTTTGTTTTCAGCGGGCCTGGGTAAAAGCCAAACAGACATCCCCATGGCAAGGACCAATGCAAAAACTGAAAAATATTTAATGGCAGCTTTCAAAGGTGAATTCACTGGATTTTCGTCTTAAAGTAATCAGTTAAATTGAGCACAAACCAGTATGCCTTTTAAAGGAATAAAAGAGCAAGAATCGTTTATTTTAACTATTGGCACAACCTCAAGTTAAGTATAGAATACCCTCGCCCACCAGCCAGACGCTGGACTAAAAATTAGCCCGTAGCCGTTGCCAGAAAATATTTACGATTCGCCCATCAACCCCAAATTAAGCTTTAACCAGGGATTTCATTGAAAAAAATATTGATCAACACATATTTTAAGTGGGTAATTGAAAAACCAATATGGGCCCTTGTTTTTGTCTCTTTAACCGTTGCTGCGCTTTCCTACCACATTCCAAAATTCAAGCTGGATGCATCTGCAGAATCATTGGTGCTGGAAAACGACAACGCACTGGAATATTACCGGAAAATAAGCAAGATATATGGATCCGATGATTTTCTTGTCATCACCTACGCTCCGTTTAAAGACTTGATGTCTGATGAGGTGCTTGCAGACCTAAAATCACTTAGCGACGAATTATCAAAATTAGAGCGGATCCATTCGATAGACAACATATTAAATGTTCCTTTATTGAATAGTCCTCGTGTAGAAATTGCCAAGCTAGCGACCGACATCCGAACCTTGGAAACCCCAGGGGTTGATCGCGAAATGGCCCGAAAAGAGTTTCTGGAAAGCCCCATCTATAAAAATCTATTGATGAGTCCTGATGGGAAAACCACCATCGTCCGAGTCAATTTCAAACGGGATGAAAAATATTTTCAACTCCTATACAAAAGAAACGAACTCCGAGAAAAATTAAGCAAACCTGAGTTTTCCCATGAAGACCAGACCTTATTCGACAAAGCTCAGAAAGAATTTCGCAACTACCACGCGAGTGTTTTAGACAAGGAAGATGCGGTGATTCAAGCTGTCCGCGATATTATGGACCGCCATAGAGATAGCGCAGAAATGTTTTTGGGTGGTGTGCCCATGATCACTACAGATATGATCGGCTTTATTGAACACGATCTGAAAACATTTGGTCTGGGTGTCGTTGCTTTTCTCATTCTTATGCTCAGTCTATTTTTCAAAAGATTGCGCTGGGTCCTATTGCCAGTAGGGTCCTGCCTTATTACCGTAGTAGTTATGATCGGTTTTCTAGGCTTGATGGATTGGCGAGTTACAGTTATCTCCTCAAACTTCATTTCTATTTTACTAATCATTACCATGTCGCTGATCATTCATCTGATCGTGAGATACCAAGATTTAAATGACGGCAACCCCGGCCAAAGCCAAAAGGAACTCGTAAGACAAACCGTAAGCCTCATGGCTCAGCCTTGCTTTTACACCTCCATCACTACTGTCGTAGCTTTTTGCTCCCTTTTGATTAGCGGCATTCGCCCCGTAATAGATTTTGGTTGGATAATGACCCTTGGCATTTCCTTATCTTTTATTCTGAACTTTATATTTTTTCCGGCTGCGCTTTCGCTCTTAACTCCTGAAACACCAGGGTCGGGGAAAGACAGCACACAGGGTTTCACCCTGGCTATTGCAGCATTCACCAATCGACATCACAAAATTATTCTTTGGGGCGCATTATTACTAGCCATAGTTAGCGCGGTTGGCATTTCCAAATTGGAAGTAGAAAACCGATTCATCGATCACTTTAAGAGCAACACAGAAATCTATAAAGGGATGGAGGTCATCGATCAGCAATTGGGTGGCACCACACCTTTGAATATTGTGATGAACCCCGATCAAAAGTACTTCGACTTCCTGAAAGAAACAGAACAGAACAAAACAGAAGCTGACTTTGACGATGACCCTTTTGCAGATGAAGGCGAAAAAGTTGAGGTGAATTACTGGTTCAATTCGAACATGCTGGATCGAGTTGAAAAAATCCATGACTATTTGGAAAGCCTGCCAGAAGTCGGAAAGGTGCAATCTATTTCGACACTGATTAAAGTTTTCACTCAACTTGATAAAGGCAGAAAACCCGATGACTATGATCTAGTTTTAATTCGAAAGCTTATGCCGGAGAACGTTAAAGACTCTCTCGTCAATCCTTACCTGTCTCAAGATGCAAATCAAATTCACATCAACATGAGATTGATCGAATCAGACCCCACTCTTCGCCGTTCTGAGTTAATCGAAAAAATCCAGAAACACTTGGTAGAAGAATTAAATTTCGACCCCACAACATTCAAGTTTACCGGGATGGTCGTTCTCTACAACAATATGCTACAGAGCCTTTACAAATCGCAAATCCTTACCATTGGAGTGGTATTCCTTGCCATCATGTTAATGTTCATGATTTTGTTTGGGAATATTCGTTTAGCAATGATCGCTATTATTCCCAATATCCTTGCGGCTATAACTGTGCTGGGAATCATGGGTCTGGCGGGAATTCCACTGGATATGATGACTATTACCATCGCGGCAATTACAGTGGGCATTGCCGTAGATGATACCATCCATTACACTCACCGGTTTCAAGAGGAATTTAAAGTGGATCAGGATTATCTGGCAACGATGAATCGTTGCCATGGAAGCATTGGGAAAGCCATGTATTACACTTCTTTAACTATCACCTTGGGGTTTTCCATTCTGATTTTTTCTCAGTTCATGCCAACCATCTACTTTGGTTGGCTTACCGGATTGGCTATGGTCGTTGCTTTGGTGAGTGACCTGACCTTGTTGCCTCTTCTGTTTGTTGTCTTCCGACCTCTCCCCTCTAGCGAGGGAGGCAGATAGGTCGATGCACGTAAAACCAATTCATTGAAAAGCCCTTTACGATAGGTTCTTTTATCCAGAAACTAAATGGGATTGTCCCGCGCGATAGAGGAATAGACTTACTACCTGTGGCGGGTCGCCACGCCACGGGATACAAATTGGAAGGGCAACACCTTCCCCCCTTGAAAAGTTATTTCATCTATGATGGATTGCTTTTTACCGGGTGGAACGATGAAAGCCAGGCACCCCCCACCCCCGGCACCACACACCTTTGCCGCCAGCGCTCCCTTTTTCAACGCAGAGCGAATCAATTTTTCCATTTGCGGAGTAGAGATCGAAGGAGCAAGTTGTTTACGCGCTTTCCATTCACGGGCAAAGACAGGAGCCATCCCGGAAATTCGGCCTTTTTTTAATAACTGATGCATTTCCAGAGCACAGTCACGGATAGCACTTAAATGCGCAATCACTTTCTTGTCTCCATCAATGGCTTTCTTCGTCACTTCCCAATTATTGATGCCCGAATTTCGTGGTTTTCCCGTATAGCAAAGAACCATATGACGTGTGAGTTCTTTAGGCTTTACAGGAAGGGTTTCTGTTGCGATTCCCAGGTGTCCTGGGTTTACTGACCTGACCCCTCCATACATGGCAGGAAAATAGTCCTGACACCCTGCAGGGACACCTATCACCTGTGTTTCAATATTTCTGGCAATCTCTATCATTTCCTGTTTATTAAATCTTCCACCTACAAATTTATTCAAAGCACCATGCAAAGCAATATTCAATGCAGAGGAACCTCCTATTCCTGAGCCTTGAGGTGCCTGGCAGTTTGTAGATATTTCCAAACCCGATTTGGGAGCATAGAACTTCACGGTGCGAGTTAATAACTGCAGGGGATGGTTTTCTGGAAGAGCTTTTAATGAAGAAAAGGATGCTTTTAAGTTTAAATCAAGTGATCGCAGAACGATTCGTTTATCTTTTCTGGGAGATAATTCAACTGTGGCATATAGATCAATGGCGGCATTAAGGGTGGGCGCGTTGCCAAAAAAAAGATGAAGAGGCCAAATATCAAGCGTGCCTCCAGCCAAATCAATCCGGGTGGGTGCTGAACTTTTTATCAAGAGGAGTTTGCCTGTGCCCTTTAAAGATTTTCAGAGTCTTTATCCTGATTGGACTCAAGGTCTTTAATTTTCTTGGTTAACTTCGAAACCAATGCACCGTAGGATTCGGTCTTAATGATTTTAGCAAACTGCGAACGATAGTTACGAATTAAGCTGACCTCTTCAATTACAAAATCATAAACTGTCCACTTACCATCTTCATTTATCAGCTTGTAATCTACATCAATCGTTCCGTCTTTACGAACGATTTGGGTTTTTACCAGAGCATAGTTCCCTTTGATCTTTTCATCGACATAATTGATCGTTTCGTCCTGGTAATTTTCAATTTTACTGGCATAGGAATTTTCCAGAAGTTTTTTGAAAAGACCTGTGAATTCTTCGCGTTCCTTATCGGTTCGTTCTTTATAGTTTTTTGCCAGAGATCGCATGACCATCTGACTATAATTAAAACGAACACCAATGGTGTCTCGTAGTTGTTCTCTTCTTAAGCTGGGGTTTTTCTTCAATTCTGGATCCGAAACTATCTTAAGGACCTTATCAATGGTCGCTTTTAGATCAGAGGTAATTCCTGATTCTGCAAATACCTCCCCTGCAAGACTTAAAACAAAAAAGAAAAGGACGGCACATCCTGGTAAAATTTTTCTGATCATTAATAACCTCAAAGTTAAATTAACTCTTTAATACTTGGCAACCTTATCAAATATACAACCTGCAATCAAGCATCCTGAACGATCCGAAATCCAATATAAACAGGCCCTATTAAGTCTAATAAGTGGACCAATTCCTTACATATATAAGAGAATTTAGCCCGGCACCCTAATTTCATTTTCGGCTATTTCCTTGAAAAACTCCGCCCCAATCTCATCTCGATATTGAATTAGACCGATAAGAAAAGTAAGAAAACTAGGAGTCCCCCCCTCGCTTTAAAGATGCTTTTGACGCCTTCGGGGCTTCCGCGAAATCCAACTTTATTCAAGGGTTTTTCAGCCCATTTGGGTAAAACTAAATTTTAACAAACTATTTAAAATATTGACAAATTTAGAGCCTTTTCATATAGTAGATGAACCCCAAAGTTTGGAAAAAGTCCAAATTATTCAATATTTTATGTCAGAGCCGAAAGCCATGAAGCAGAATTTTTTGCGCCAGAAAATTTTCTTTTTTGTTGTCCTATTGAGCACTATTTTTGGTGGCTGCGGAACAGTCGATCTGCAAGTTCGAAAAAATATCGACCACCCCAAAATGCACCCACAAACGGTTGCGATTTTACCTTTTACTCTTGCTGGGCCGACCCCAGAAGGGATCTCCGTACATAATATATTCCGCGAATGCTTCTATAACTATTTTAGCTATTTGGGATATACAGATATCCCCCTGAAAACCATAGACACCAAGTTACAGGCCGCTGGACTGAGAAAATTTAAAAAAGTTCTGGAACTTAGCCCGGAAAAATTAAGAGAAATTCTAGGTGTGGATGCAGTGGTCAAAGGTCGGATTCTAGATACAAGTAATTTTACAGGTGGTATTCACGCCGAGACTTCTATCAAGGCAAAAATCGAAATGGTCGATTTGAGAACGGGCGAAACCCTTTGGGAAACTGAACATACCGAAAGTACTTATTCAGGGATCCTTTCTCCCAACATTGTAGAAATCATCCAAGACCAAATGGAAAACGTAAAAGTTCATCAGGCGCTTTTTAAAACCGCTGAAATGTTTTCAATTGGGGTGATGAAAGAAATCCCTGACCCGGCCAAAGCCTGGCAAAATGAAATAAGACTCCCAAAAATCACAAATATTGAAACTAACTTGAAGCCCGACCAGAAGCTTCAACCAAATGATCGGATATATGTAAACCTAAAAGGCGACCCAGGCTTATCAGGTTCTTTTGGAATTGGAAGTTGGAAATCAAATATACCTCTAAAAGAAATTACCCCTGGGATGTATTCAGGGACCTATATCGTGCAGGAAACAGATGAAATATCGAGTGCCCTTATTATCGGAACTTTAAAAAATTCGCAAGGGTTGGCAGGTAAAAGATTTTATAAAAATGGAATGGCTAATATAGAAAATTCATCGCTGAATTGATTTATGAAAATTAACCCATACAGCTATTTTTTACAAAGGTTACTGGTAGCGGTTCTGGCCTTGTCGATTTCTGCATGTGCTACCGATTTGCAAACAAAAGTGGCTGGCAACTTGACGACTCTTTCCAAAAACCAGACCGTAGCTATCCTTCCAATTGAAACAAGCGATCCCAAACAAAAAGAAATGGCCGAAATGTTTCGCCAAGGATTGTTTGCCAATCTAAAGCAATCAAAGTTTCACTTATTAGAGCGATATATCGTTGATGGTCTTTTAAAGCAAAATAACTTAACAGACCCTGCAACTTTACTCGCTATCAACCCCATGCAGTTTGGTGAAATTTTAGGGGTAGACGCCATAGTGTTTAGTCGTATCAACAAAGTCGAACGATCCTATTTTATAGTGCACTCCTCGATAGAACTGAGCGTTTCCGTTCAAATGGTCGATACAAGGAACGGAGAAATTCTGTGGCGGGCTGAACAAACAGAACAGGATTTTTCAGGAATCGGAAAAATTCCTACAGGGATCACTACCGCCCTCCTTGCGCCCATTCAGTTTGTCACCAACAAGTTCAATCTTAGTCGCATGACTTCAAATATGGTGGACAAACTAACTTCCTTGGTAAAACGACCTGGCCAGGCCAATGAGGAAAATCAATTCGAAGAAACTGTTATTGCAAAAAACGCCACCGACGACTTAAAAAAAATTGAAGAACTGCAACAGCTAAAATCCGAATGGCAACAAGCTCTCGTTCTGGACGAAGAGGCAGAGCCATTCGATTCCCCTGAGAGGCTTGAGTTCAAAGAAGAACCCGTTCTAGATGCAACTCCGAAACCAGACAAGATTTCGGTTGAACAAAATCCAAATATAGTCCCATTTCAAAAAATAAATCGAGTGGAAGCTGAAATGCCTCCTCTGCCTTCAAGACAGAAAACAAAATTTCCTGCTCCAATGAATGCCTTGAGAGCGACGGTCGCCGAGCCCTTAGTAGTAATAGGAAGCGAGGCCACCCAACCCTCAACTCGATCAACAACTGTGAGCAATGCACTCCAAGCTGGCTCACTGTCATACACAATTCAAGTGGGCGCCTATAAGACCAAAGCCTATGCCAAGAAACTAGAGCACTCTTTAAAAAAGAAAGGCTACGATGCCTTCGTCACCCAGAACGCAAAAAAAATCTATCGCGTTCAAGTCGACCGTTTTAAAAACAAAGAAGCCGCAATCGAACTTGCCCAACGCATCCAAACCAAAGAAAAATTGAAGAACTTTGTGACGCGGTTTTCTGGGGCCTAGAACCCATTCTTCGCTTTTATTTTTTTAGATAACTATCCAACAAATCAAAAACTTTTAGAATTTCTTCTTCGTTGTTGTAAAAATGAGGAGAAAAACGAACCAGCCCATCGCGCACCGTTAGCTTGACTTTGTTCTCCATCATAAATGAGTAAAGCTGACTGACATCTTTATCCAGAACAAACGAAATATTTCCAGAGCGTTCACTCAAACGGGTGGAACTGTAAATTTTTATCCCCCGGCTTTTTAAGCCTTCGATTATGCAATCCCCCAAACCCATCACACGTTTTTCAATGTTGTCTATACCCACTTCAAGTAGCAATTCGAGCGCAGCACCAAAAGCATGAATACTCATCGTGTTGGGGGTTCCCTCTTCAAATTTTTTAGCGTCTGTTTGTAGAGTAAAATCATAATCCATAAAATTCGCTGCGTTGATCACATTCCCCCAACCCATTGTTACCGGGCGAATTTTATCCACCACTTCTTTTGAAATATAAAATCCCCCTAAGCCTTCAACACTCAACATCCACTTATGCCCGTCCGCTGAAAGAAAATCGATATGGTCTTTTTTCACATCCATGGGCAACACCCCGAGGCTCTGTATGGCATCGACAAAAAACAGCACTCCCTTTTCCTTACAAAAAGCTCCTATGCGATTGAGATCGCTCCGAAATCCACTATTGCATTCTACGGAACTGATTGAGAGTATCCGTGTTCGGCTATCTACGTGCTTTACAAGATCATCGAACAACACTCTTCCACCAACAGATTTCACCATGCGTGTTTCTACACCTCTATGCTTCAGGTTCCACCAGGGGTAGACATTGGCAGGAAACTCTATATCGGGTATCACGACATTGTCCCCTGGCTGCCAGTCGAATCCATTTGCAACAATTGAAATTCCTTCTGAAGTATTTTTTACAAAAGCGACTTCATCCAGGTCAGCATTGATGAGTTGTGCAAATTTTTTACGAGTGCGCTCCAGTTCCAATATCCAGCTTTCGTAGTGGGCAGTACCAAACCGTGTCGCATCATCAACAAATGCCGTCACCATCTTTCGCACTCGTTCAGGCAAAGGGGCCACCCTGGCATGATCAAAAAATATTATTTCATCTGCTACAGGGAATTCTTTTCTAAACTTTTCAATATTCATTTTGGGCCTACTTAGTTAATTTTTCTAGAAGCATATCGATATTGAGCCGGACATTTATTTACCGACCTATTTCCTTCGGGCGTGGCCCGAAGCCGCACGGAGGATGGAACGAAATCCATATTTTTTTCGGATTTGATCAATCCCCTTATAAAGCCCGTCCCAACGCTCACCATCTTTAAGGTCAAACAAGCCTTCTTGTCGATAAGGGTGCGCCGTCAGGGAAGTGAAAGAAATACCTATCAGACGCACTCGCGTCTTACGATTAAAAAGTTTGCGGAACAGTTCAGCAGCAGTTTTAAAAAGTGTGTGATCCGCTGCTGTCGGCCAACTCAAGGTTTGCGAACGAGTCACTGTCTTAAAATCAGAGTATCTTAACTTCAATGTAACTGTTCTGGCAAACAATCCGCTGCCACGAAGTTGCGCCGCAGATTTCTCTGTCAAGTAGCTCAGTGTCGACTCCAAAAATAATGGATCAACGGAGTCCTCATCGAAAGTCGTTTCCCGACTAATAGAACGTGGGTCTTCTGTTTCTGCTATGACCGGACTGCTACTGATCCCCCTTGCTTTTCGGTAAAGCGATGCCCCCCATTTCCCATAAACCTCTTCAAGCAATTCCAACGGCAAGCGTGCAAGGTCGGCAACCGATTGGACACCCATGCGATTTAACTTAGCGCAGCCTTTAGGGCCGATCCCCGGAATTCGTTTTATAGGAAGCGGCGCCAGAAACCGTTGCTCCTGACCTGGAGCTATCCATAACATGCCGTTGGGCTTGCAATACGCCGAAGCAATTTTAGCCATAAGCTTGTTCCTGGCAATGCCAATGGAAGCATTGAGTCCAAGTTGCTCCTTAATTTCGTTACGAATTTTTTCCGCTGCTTTAAGAACCGGGCCGTGTAATTTTGCGCAGCCCGTTAAATCAACAAATGCTTCATCAAGAGACATCGGCTCGACCAGTGGGGAATAACTTCTTAGAATCTCGAACACCTTGGCCGAATACTCGCTGTAGAGCCGGTGCGAACCACGTAAAAAAATAGCATGCGGACAAAGACGCTTCGCTCTCGCAATCGGCATGGCGGAATGAATTCCGTATTTCCTCGCAGCATAAGACGCTGCCGCGCATACCCCCCTGCCCTCGGGGTTGCCCCCAACGACTACGGGCTTGCCTTTCAAAGA
>JAJDAV010000190.1 GCA_029261695.1 Nitrospinaceae bacterium
AACTTCATCAAATGTTCCGCTTCTCCCAGCAATTCAAAACCTTCTTCCGTGTAGTTATTTTCCTCTATATAAAGCCGTAGTAGGTTAGATAGGTTTTCAGATTCACAGATCGCCTCGATGCCTTCATCTGTGATACCGTTATTTTCGACCATCAACACTTGCAAATTATTAAGAGTTTCGGAATTCACAATGTGAATAAAACCCGCATCCCCTATTTTGTTACGATCCAAAGATAACAACGTCACATTCTTCAAATGTTCTGAGTTAGCAAGAAGTTCCATTCCTTTTTCTGTAATATTGTTTAATTCCAGATAAAGATGGGTTAAATCCTTCAAGTCTTCACAATTGGCAATGGACCTACATTCGACATCCCCCAATCTGAGATTACTCAGGTCGAGCTTATCGCCTTCTTCACTGAGTCTCGCACGAATCAAATTGAATATTTTTAATTCGGCAAGAGCGTTAAACCCTTTCTCAGTTAAGGCATTACCCGTCAGATCGATTGCTTGAAGTTTGGGAAAATTTTTACTTTTTGATAGTGCTTCTGCCCCTTCGTCTGTAATTTGGTTTTTTCTGAGATCAAGGCTTTCAAGGCTGGTTAAAGATTTAGCCTCTGCTAGATATTTGACTCCCTCATCACCAATCTGGTTTTCAGATAACACCAGGGTTGTTAGACTTTTCATGTTCAGCGAATCGGCAATGTACTTGGCACCTTTAGGCCCAATGTTATTCCAGGAAAGTCTTAGCGATTTTAGCCGAGGAAGCTTATCTGATTCTGCAAAATATTTTAGCCCTTCATCCCCTATTTTATTTTTGTATAATTTTAAGAACTCCAGATTGCCCAGTGTCTCGGAAGCCCCAAATGCTTTTGCCGCAACGGCCGTTAACTTTTTACCGCTTATCGTTAAACGCCTTAGTTGTTTTATTGAGCGTGCTTTGGCAAACGATTCTGCAGCGGCATCCGAAAAATTGGCAAAACTGAAGTCAAGCGTTTCATAATCACGACTCAACTTGAATCCATTTCGGATCATTCCTTCAATATTGTAAAACTTTCTCACTAGTGTCTCCAGTTGCTCTAAAAATATGTATTACTTTATAAGAAAATTATAAAGAATCAAAAAAATCTCTTAGAACTGTGAAATAAGATTGGTTGGGAGCCATCATCATATCGTTATGACCTACTCCCTCAAGAATTTCCAGTTTTTTTAATTTGGAACCGGCATTGTCATAATTGAGTTTAGCCTCTTTTGGGGAGATCAGGAAATCATCTTCACCGTGCATGATCAATGTAGGACATGTAACCGCAGTGATTTTCTGACTATTACTAAAAAGAGCCTTTTCTTCTGGGGTGATTTGATCTATTTTTAACCCGCGCCTCTCTACTAATGGAATAGGATCGGCATAACCACTCTCCAGTATACAAGCCTGAATATCGGAACGTTTACTACAAAGCTCGATGGTGGGGGCACTTCCTAAAGACCTACCCATAACCCCTACCTTATTTTTTAAAACCTTTTTGTCCTTTAAATAATCAAAGATTTTATGAGAGTCCTCTAATGAGTCTCTTAATGTAGGGGTTCCTGTACATTTCCCGTAACCCCTAAAATCAGCTACGGTTAACTCAACTCCCAAAGAGGAGAAAAGCTCCGCCAGACCGTCATAATCGGATACAATTTCACCATTTCCGTGAAAGAATAACAGGCTGAGCTTTGATGATGGATTGGGATGGCGACGTGCATGAATCCTGACACCATCAGCAACATCTATATAGTAATCATCTACCCCACTGGGCGTAGGATAAGTATCAGCTCGAGGGAAAAACAGATTTGCATTAAATACTTGGGAATCAAAAATTGAACTCATGAATAATCTTTCAACAAAAGGCCTCTAAATTAATAAATATAAAGATTTTTTTATTTAAACAACTTGTCTTTAAATTCTTGAAAAATATTGAACTTTAAGCATTTTCATGTAAGAATGCGCCGTTCAAAAAACGTTACTTAAATAATAAATTTTAGCAATTAAGCTATAGCTTTTGTTCTTTTTATCAATAACCTATAAAAAAATAAGGTGAAGTCAATGTTAATGGAACTTGGACCCATAGAAAAACTGTATCAATCATACGCAAAAATCTTGGACGAGGCTCGAAAAAATTTGGGTCGCGATCTTACTGTCGTCGAGAAAAACTTATTTGCACATCTCCCCGCCGGTACAGATTATTCCAAATTGGAACGCGGAGTATCAGATATTTTTCTCAGCCCCGACCGTGTAGCCATGCAAGATGCTACAGCTCAGATGGCAATTTTACAGTTTATATCAGCCAAAATGCCGCAGGTTGCAGTTCCTACAACGGTTCACTGTGACCATTTAATTCAAGCCTATACAGGTGCTATGGCTGACCTGAAGGCGGCTGAAGAAACCAATAAAGAAGTTTATGACTTCCTACGCTCGGCTGCAATGAAATATGGCATGGGATTTTGGAAACCAGGTTCAGGTATTATCCATCAAGTAGTCTACGAAAATTACGCTGTACCAGGAACCATGATGATTGGGACAGACTCTCATACCCCAAATGCGGGTGGAATGGGAACCATCGCGATTGGTGTTGGGGGTGCAGATGCAGTTGATGTTATGACCGGGCAGCCATTCATGACAAAAATGCCAAAACTGGTAGGTATCCAGCTTAAAGGAGAGTTGAATGGGTGGACGGCATCCAAGGATATTATCCTAAAAGTGGCCACTATGTTGACCGTAAAAGGCGGTACCGGCAAGATAGTCGAATATTTCGGAGAGGGTGCTCGTAGCCTAAGCGCAACGGGTAAAGGTACAGTAACAAATATGGGCGCAGAAATTGGAGCTACCACCTCTACCTTTGGCTATGATGAGAATATGGATCCGTACCTCAGAGCAACCGATCGTGGTGCTATCGCCGATCTTTGCAAACAGTATGCTGAGCACCTGCAATCTGATCCTTCTGTGCAAAACGATCCTGAAAAATATTACGATGAATATTATGAAATTGATCTATCTACACTAGAACCACACATTGTTGGCCCACACACACCAGATTTGGGTCGCCCTGTTTCTGCAATGAGTGCTGAAGTGGATGAAAAGGGCTATGCAGAAAAACTTTCTGCAGCATTAATTGGTTCCTGCACCAATTCAAGTTATGAAGACATGACACGATCTATCAGTCTTGTCCGTCAAGCCAAGGATGCTGGAGTTAAAATTCAATCCAATTTAATGGTGACACCTGGTTCAGAAACTATTTACCAGACCATTATTCGAGATGGCATCTTGAAGGAATTTGAAGATGCGGGTGCAACGGTTTTAGCCAATGCCTGTGGTCCTTGTATTGGGCAATGGAAAAGAGAAGATATGAAGAAGGGTGACAAAAATAGCATCCTTACCTCATACAATCGCAACTTTGCCAAAAGAAACGATGGCAACCCAGAAACTTTGGGATTCATCAGTAGTCCAGAATTAGTTGTAGCTATGGCTTACGGGGGATCCATGAAATTCAATCCCATGACGGATACCCTGAAAGACAAAGATGGTAATGACTTCAAATTCCAACCTCCTGCTGGTGAAGTGCTTCCGTCCAATGGTTACACCCCCCAAGATGCAGGCTTTGAAGCGCCAACAATGTCGGGCGAGGTCATTGTCAGCCCTACTAGTGAACGTTTGGCTATACTTAATCCTTTTCCAAAGCAGGATCCTGTTAAAGACTATCAAGACCTACCGGTCTTATTTAAAGCTAAGGGCAAATGTACCACCGATCATATTTCGCAAGCTGGCCCTTGGCTCAAGTTTAGAGGTCACTTAGATAATATCAGTAACAATATGTTCCTAGGTGCCACTAACGCTTTTCATTCTGAGACGGGAACAGGCAATAATCCTGTGACTGGAGAAGAAAATCAGGAGTTGAATAAAATTGCCCGAAACTTAAAGGATTCGGGATTAGGCTGGGTAGCATTCGGCGAAGAAAATATTGGTGAAGGCTCAAGCCGTGAACATGCGGCGATGGAACCCAGACATATGGGTTGTTTGGCTTTCGTAGCTACATCTTATGCTCGTATTTTTGAGGCAAACTTGAAGAAACAAGCGGTATTGCCCTTCACTTTTGCTGACAAAGCCGATTACGATAAAATTCAGGCTAAAGACAAAATCAGTTTTGCTGATTTGGATAAATTAGCTCCTGGAAAGCCAGTAACAATGACCGTTAAGCATGAAGATGGGTCAAGTGATAGCATTGTAGTAAATCACACCCTGAATGATGATCAGATCAAATGGTTTGATGCCGGTTCTGCATTAAACTACGTCGGATCACAAAAGTAGCTCTTTAAGAGAAACACTAACCCGGACGGTTCATACCGTCCGGGTTTTTTATTGCAAAATACTATGAAGAAATAAATTAATGCAGTTTAAGTTATAAGAAAACTGAGGATAAATCTTATTTCAGTTCTGAAGGATCGTTACCCCATAGAGGAATATCTATAAAGAAAAAACTCCCCTTCCCTGGAACACTTTCAAAATCTATTCTTCCATCCATCAACTCAATAAATTTCTTTGAAATGGTCAATCCAATCCCAATTCCTTCGATTTCTTCACGGTTCGCATCCAAACGCTCAAAAGGTTTGAAGAGTTTAGATTTCTCATCCTCAGAAATTCCATAACCTGTGTCTTCTACACCTAAGCGTACCCCTCCCTTTCCATAAGGTTCAATTGAGACTGTTACCGATCCATTAGGCCTATTATATTTAATAGCATTGGAAAGAAGATTTAATACAGCTTGCTTGAACCTCAACGAATCAACTTTTACAAAATAACTGACATCCTGAAAGTCTCCATATTCGATGGAAATTCCTTTTTCAAAAGCCAGAGGTTCAGAAATGGCAATCACATCGTTAACAATTGGGACTATATCAACCTTTTGAGTATTCAAATCGATTTTCCCAGATTCGATTTTCGAAAGATCCAACACTTCATTAATAAGAGTTAATAGATGTTGACCTGCTGATGTGACCCTCTCCATATTCTCCATTTGATAATCAGTCAGTGGATTTTTATGATCCATTTGTAGAAGTTGCGTGAAACCTAGAATAGCATTCATTGGGGTACGTAACTCATGACTCATTCTTGCTAAAAATTCTGATTTTGCCTGATTAGCTTTATCAGCTTCCTCTTTAGCTTTATCGGTTTCATCTTTGGCAGTTTTCATGTTTTTATAAAGATCTCTAAGCTGATTATTCGAATGATTCAAACCTTCATTCGTCACCTTCAATTCCAGGGTTCTCTTTTCAACTATATCCTCCAGTTTGGCCGTATTCGATACAATTTCTTTTACCATCAAATTAAAAGATTGGATCAATACTTCAAATTCATTATTTGGTGAAAAGGTATTCCTTCCAGACAGATCAGTATTATTAAAGCTATTAACGGTTTCACTTAACTCTTGGGTTTTCCCGGAGGAAATGGTTTCAGCAGCATTTTTAACGATTCCGGAAATTTTTGATATCGGACGAACAAAATAATGGTTGAGAATAAGATAACCCACCCCGGTCAGGAAAATAATAAGATACCCAACATTTATAAATATGGATCTTACAAGTTCATATTCTGCCGCAATCATCTGGGAAATAGGTTTAACAATTGCCAACTTCCAATAAGAGCCAGGCACATGAAAAATAAATACCAAAGATTTTTCTCCGAAGGAAAAATCATTTTGTATTTCGAATGTTTCTAATAATTGAGAGTTTTTTGTCGATTCCGCAAGAGGATCCAGGATAACAGCAGATATAAACCGTGCTTCAAAACTCCCAATCTGATAACTGCTTTCATCAATTTTATTAGCAAGGTCAGGGTCAAACTCTGGATTGTTTTCTGCCAACTGCAATATTTTATTATTCAGCTTATCAATTTGTTTGCCAATGGGCGCGAATAGCGGTTCAATCTTTGCGAATTGTTTTGCAGTTAAAAACTCCTGAGTTATTTTTCCATGATCATCTTTTACAGTGGACTTGGCTTTATCCCCTGCCTCTGGGAAAGATATAAATTTCCCATTTCTATCAAATAGAATGGCGTAACCACCTACGGTTTTTTGCCATTCCAATATAGACGTTTCAATATTTTCCAATTTCAAATCAACTGTGACAGTTCCGGTCAATTTCCCATTTTCAAATGCACCCACGGTACAGGTGACCATAGGTTGGAATGAATAGGGATCCATATAGGATTTGCTCCAAAAACATTTCCCAGGCCCCGCATGTCTGGAAACCACATACCACTCTTCATTGTGATACCCTTTCCCACCAGGCTCGTTATAATCATCGTAAAATTTCAAGTCGCCATCAATATCACGCCCCCAAAAAAAACTTTTCCGGATTATATTTTTATCAAATTGATAGGGTTCTGGCCAAATCCCTCCTCCTGCAATGCCCAAGTCTTGATCAAAATCAAAGGCACTAGGGAAAATTTTATGGAAGGATTCCTCATTCTTAGGAATATTTTTGGAGATATTAACGATGGTTCTAACTAAGGAGGCAATTTCAGCTGAGCGGGTGGTGAGGTGTTCTACTATACTGTTCCCTGTTTCTTCAACTAGTTTGAAACTAATTTCATGGACCAATCTCTTTCCTGTCGTATTGACAACTAAAAGAACCCCAAGTAGCAAACTGGCTGCTAAAAATACAAATCCAAGTGTTCCTTTGAAGACTAAACTTTGATGCCATGAAATTTTTTTATTAAACATTTATATCTAGAAATTTTATATAAAATCCAAATACTTAAGGAAGCAAAAGGCAGCTATAAAAAAGAGAATCCAGAGCTAAATTATATAATAGCCCACAATCAATTACCTCTTTAAAAGAGCCAAGAAATACTTTTCATTAGCCTTTGAATTTCCAGATATTCTTTTATCCTATTCTCCAATCTCCGGTGTATTTGATTTAGTTTCTGAAAAGGGGATACATATATGGAACACACTACCCTCCCCAATATTGCTTTCTAAATCTATATTTCCGTTCATAGATTCGATTAGTTGTTTGCAAATGGCTAAGCCAATCCCGGCACCTTCAATGAATTCACCCTGGTTCTCCAAACGTTCAAAAGGTTTAAAAATTTTATTTTGATCGCTTTTGGCAATACCGACCCCTGTATCCCGAATACTTAATCGCAATACTTCTTCATCTATAATGTGACATGAAACAATTACTGAACCTTTTGGTTTATTAAATTTGATAGCATTGGAAATCAAGTTAAAAACAACCTGTTTGAAACGAAGCGAATCCACATCTACAAAGCAGGTTTTATCCGAAGTTGAGTCGAAAATTAATTGAATTCCTTTTTTCTCTGCAAGTGGTTTTGATATTTCAATTACACTTTCCACGATAGGAACAGCATCATGAGTTTCGATTAGAAGATTAGATTTTTCAGATTCAATTTTTGAAAGATCCAATACTTCGTTAATTAGATCTAAAAGATGGTTACCGGCTTCCGTAACACTCTTCATGTTTTTCTGTTGGTAATCAGAAAGAGGATTTTTCTGATCCATTTGCAATAATTGAGTAAAACCTAAAATCGCATGCAAAGGAGTGCGCAATTCATGACTCATTTTTGATAAGAAAATACTTTTGGCTTGGTTGGCGGATTCAGCATGTTCTTTAGCGGCTAAAAGTTTTGCATTTGCACTTACCAAACTAGCAGTACGTTCTCTGACTTTATTCTCCAATTTCTCGTTTGCTTGAATCAGTGCTTCTTCAGCTTGTTTGCGTTGGTTTTCCAGTTGACAAATTTTAATGGAATTTTTGATTGAACTCATGAGATAGGTAGGAGTTATCTTGTCTTTAACCAGATAATCCTGTACTCCCATTTTCATTGCCTCAACAGCAACTGTTTCATCACCCTGCCCTGTCAACATTATGATAGGAATGCTACTATTATTTAGTTTTTCTAGAAATTCTAAGCCATTCAAATCGGGCAAGTTATAATCGAGAAAAATGCAACTGGGTTCATGCTGACTGCAATAATCCAAACCCTCATATCCAGTTTCGAATTCTAAAATTGAAAATTTTTCATCAGGAAAAGCCTCGATATACCTTCTATACATTTGTCGATCAATAGAATCATCATCAATTAACAGAACCTTCGATTGTTTACTCATACTTGCTTCTCCCCATTTTTTCATTGGGGTTATTACATTTTTAGTTGGTTTTAGAGGGGTTATCATGTTCATAGTGATTCCATGAAATGGTTTTCGATAGACATAATATCAACCTGGTTTTTGGATAGCGCGTAATTATGAATCTGTATATTGATCCATTATTCTAGTAATTTCGGGCAAAACTTTTAGAAAAATTTCCACCACCTCAGGATCAAAAGAAACACCTTTTTGATCCTCAATATATTTAACCGCTTTCTCGATTGGCCAGGGTCTTTTGTAAGGTCTTTCGGAGGTTAATGCATCAAAAACATCACAAACAGTAGTGATTCTCGCTTCAATAGATATCTCCGTTCCCTTTAACCCATTGGGGTAGCCAGAGCCATCCCATTTTTCATGATGCTGAAATGCAATCTTTGCAGCTAATTGCATTAATTCAGAAGGGTCATCGGATAAAATTTTATATCCTATTTCAGCATGGGTCCTCATTACCCCCCATTCTTCCACGTCATGCTTTCCGGGTTTCAGTAAAATTCCGTCTGGGATTCCGATTTTTCCAATATCGTGCATTGGAGCGGCATTAAGAATTAGATCGCAATAATTTTGATCAAATCCCATTTCCTTTGCCATTAACGAAGCAGATCTACTCATTCGTATTACATGATTACCCGTTTCATTATCACGGTATTCTGCAGCTCTACCTAAATGCTGCACTACGGACAATTGTGTTTTGTATAACTCTTTAGTCCTTTCTACGACTTTTTCTTCCAACCCATAATTTTGTGTTCGCAACTTATTATGGAGCAGTCTTACCTCAAGCATATTTTGAATTCGATGGATAACTTCCACAAGGTCAAAAGGTTTAAGTAAAAAATCCTTCGCCCCGCCCTTTAAAGCTTTTAATCGTGATTCTCTATCTGTTTGAGCAGTTAATATTAAGATGGGTATATAATCCCTTTGTTCTACTTTTTTAAGCTGCTCCATAACTTGAAATCCATTAAAATATGGCATATTCAAATCCAACAATAAGAGGTCTGGCCAAATTTCCTGATAGAGATCACAAACTTCCCTGGGATCCGATGTGAAATGAATATTTTCATATCCTGCCATTTCCAAAACCTGTTGAATCACAGCTACATTTTTAGGGTCATCATCTACAATTAAGATCTTTGCCTTTAAAAGATCTTCATTTGTGATTTTATTATTTTTAGATTCCATTGAAGCTATTTCAGCAGGAACCTGCTTAGTCATAGGTTGATTATTCTGCAATATCTGAACCATCTCAGATATACCTTTATTCGTGACAACATCACAAACCCCTGCATTTAAAAGTTCTTCTTTGTGAGAAAGATCAATTGAATCTGCAACTATTATCAATGGAATGTTTTTCCTCATATCTTTAAGGATTGATGCAACTTTAAATCCATCAAGCTGAAGGATATCATTCTTGGAAACAATCAAATCCCATTGCTGCGTTTCAAGAGCTGAAATCATAGCGGTTGAGGTTTCCACTCTTTCAAATTGGATTTGAAAACCTTCCTCTCGAAACGAACAGGCCATCAACAGAGCATCTTCAACTGAATTCTCGACCATCAATATCCGATAATTTACTACTGGATTATTTTTATACATTGTTAAGTTCATTTTTGATTTCTCTCCAAAGAAATTTTGGCAAGAGTTGAGAAATTATTATTCAGATAAAAATGTCCAATGTTTTATCCGTACTAATGAGTAGCGACCTATTTTGAAATAGAATTGCTAAGGATAAATATTATTGCCCGTCTTGATTAACAAGATTTTGCATCTCAGACGCAAGTTTAGAAAGTTCACTAGCGGCTGCCTGTGTATCATTGGCTCCTTCCGTAGTGCTATGCGCTGCCTGAGCAACACCTGCTATATTCTCAGCAATTTCCTGAGACCCTCTAGAAGCATCCGTCACGTTTCGGGTGATTTCATTAGTAGTTGCAGATTGTTCTTCCACCGCACTTGCTATAGTGTTGGAAATATCACTGATTTGACCGATTACCCCTCCGATTTCCGCAATTGCTGAAACAGCATTGTCAGTATCAGATTGAATGGCTTGAATCTTACTGCTGATATCTTCTGTCGCTTTTGCTGTTTGGTTGGCCAACTCCTTTACTTCATTCGCTACAACGGCAAACCCTTTGCCAGCTTCACCAGCTCGCGCAGCCTCAATTGTTGCGTTGAGAGCTAAAAGATTGGTTTGTTCGGCTATGGAAGTAATAACCTTAATTACCTGACCAATTTCCGCAGAACTAATGCCAAGTTGAGTTACCGTTTTATTGGTAGTCTCAGCCAATCTAACGGCATCACTGGTTACCTTTGTCGCCTGATTAGCATTGTGAGCAATTTCCTTAATACTCGCACTCATTTCTTCAGAGCCTGTTGCAACCGTCTGAATATTTTGATTCACCTGATCGGAAGCGGCAGAAACAACGTTAGATTGAGCCGATGTCTCTTCTGCATTGCCGGCCATAAGTTGACTGGTTGCGGTAAGTTCTTCAGAAGCCCCAGCAAGAGTTTGAGCCTTTTCGGAAACGCTTTCCAAAATTTCCTTCATTTTTTCATTGGCTTTACGTTCACGTTCCTCCATTTCCAATTTCTTGGTAATCACTTCCCAAGTAACCATAGGCCCCAGGTAATTTTTATCTTTGTCATAAATAGCACTGACTAAAAGGTCAAGAATTTCAGGCCCAACTTGAATTTCCGCTCTATGAGGAAGATTGTTTGGGTCAGATAGAATTTTTCTCTGATGGGCTGGGTTTTTGTGAAAAATATCAATGGTTTGATCCATTATTTTATCCACAGAAATGGGGAGATGCTGTTCAATCGTTTTTAGAGTTTTTATTGAAGCAGGGTTTATATAAGTAATACTGAAATCCTTTGCATCTGCAAAAATCACGTTTATCGGCGCGTTTTCCATCATGGAATTAACTCTTGCAACTTCATTTTCAGTTTTCAGTTTTTGTGTAATCAATTCCCAAGTAACCATGGGTCCCAGGTAGTTTTTTTCGCTATCGAAAATTGCTGTGACCAGTAGGTCAAGAGTTTCGGGGCCAACTTGAATTTCTGCTCTATGCGGAAGATTGCTGGGGTCAGAAAGAATTCTTCTCTGGTGTGCTGGGTTTTTATGAAAAATGTCAATGCATTGGCCCATTAATTTATCCACAGTAATGGGGAGGTACTGTTCAATCGTTTTAAGAGTTCTTATTGAAGCAGGGTTTACATAATTTATTTTAAACTCAACCGGGTCACAATAAATTACGTTTACTGGAGCATTTTCCATCATGGAGTGAATACGCTCCATTTCTTGTTTCACCACTTTAGATTTTGATACATCTTCCCAATTAACGATATATCCTGTAATCTCTCCTCCGTTTTTGGTCACTGCATTTATGGTTGCAGCTAATGTCACATCACCAAAGCTAAACTCTGCTGTGTGTGGCAAGGCTGAAGGATTGCGCAATATTCTTTCTATTCTTCCAGGGTCTTTATGAAAACGATGAATCGACCCTCCCACAATTTCATTTATTGAGACACCAAATTCTGAATAAATTTGCTCTTTAATTAACTCAAGAGTATGTAGAGCTCTCTGATTTGCAAATATGAGTTTAAAATTCGCATCCGCCACCAAGATATTTGCCTGGACCTTGTTCAAACCTGCAAATGCACCACCTGCAGATTTCAAATCATCAGAATTATTCCCATTACTAAAAAAGCCAAGAAACCCAGATTTTGAAGATGACGGTTGAGAAACCAAAGAATTCATTTTTATGCTCCAATATTTAACTTGAGTTGTTTAAAAGTTTTAACCTTTAAAAAACCCCTCAAATAACTTGAAAGGTTAAGTTGGTTAAAATGGATAGTTAAATCCTAATTTTTGGTTCTTTTTACTTTTTTAAAAAGTCTTGCATTATTTTGTGCTTTAAAGCCCATGTTGCTTTCGTCTTCTCGAAAATTTTGCCAATAATTTTTGCTTAATTGCTCACTGTTTAAAATTTCTTGAACGTTTCCTTTTGGGTCTAAAACTCGGACTTGATGAAACATATTGAATCTCCTTAAATAAGTTTTTGTATCACTACCCTCTATATAGCAATAGGTGTGCCAAAAACTTATGAAAAGTTTAACCCGTTTAAATATAATAGTTTATGGATTTCAACTTATGGAGGAACTGCGTGAATTAACGGTTTTCCGTGGCTTTATGGGAGAACCAACCACGGTTTTCCGTTAACTGAAAATCTTAGGAAGGCTAATATTAAAAGCTTTTAACCGATATTTAGGGGGTATTAAAAGGGGAGGATGTTAACTAGGGTTTAATTAAGACCGAAAATCATTTTTATCAAACCCATATTTCTTCATTTTATCAACAAGAGTTTGTCTGGGGATACCAAGGGCGGTATGAGTATTTTTAATACTTCCTGTTTGTTGCCGTAGCTCTTTCTCGATAATTTTCTTCTCAAATTCATTCATTCTTTCATTTAGAGATAGAGTCGAATCAGGAGTTGATTCAATTGATGGTTTGTTTGCAACTCCTGTGAAATCCGATATACCCATTCCCATCCCTAATACATACTTCTCCGATTCATTTTTCAACTCTCTGATATTGCCTTCCCACGTCCTCCCAATAAGTTGATCAATTAGTTCTTTAGGAAGGGAGGGGACAGGTAGGCTATGCCGAGAGCAGGCTTGCAAAACAAAATGTTGAAATAAAAGAGAAATATCATCTTTACGCTCTCTTAATGGTGGCAAATCAATTTGCACAACATTAAGTCTGTAGTAAAGATCCTGACGAAACGTTCCTTTATCGCCAGCTTCTTTTAAATTTACCTTAGTGGCCGCAATAACTCGCATATCAATAGGAATAGGTTCATTCGAACCCAGTCTTTCTACAGTTCGTTCCTGTAGAACCCGAAGGAATTTCACCTGTAGATCAATGGGCATGCTTTCAATTTCATCCAAAAAGACTGTGCCACCATCAGCATATTCAAATTTTCCTATGCGTCGTGTATTGGCACCGGTAAAAGCTCCGGCCTCATGACCAAACAGTTCACTCTCAATAATAGATTCGGGCATTGCACCACAATTTATAGCCACAAACTTTTTGTTTTTTCTATCGCTAAGCTTATGCATATAACCCGCGACCAAATCCTTGCCAGTACCTGTTTCCCCTTGAATCAACACATCGGTGTTAGAGTTGGAAACTGTATGAATTACCTCCCTAAGCCGAACTATACTTGGAGATTTTCCTATGATTGGGTTTTCCTCTTTATCAATAGCAGCGATATCAGAACGAAGTTGCTTAACCTCGAGCATGATTTGAATTCTACAAATTACCTCTGCAAGATCGATAGGTTTTGTTAGAAATTCTTGAGCACCGGATTCTAAAGCGCGCATTCGGGTTTCATATTCCTGATAGGCAGTTAAAACGAGGATTAATGCAGAAAAGTTGGGGTCAACCTGTTTGAGTTTCTTCATAACTTGAAACCCGTCCATATGAGGCATATTTAAATCCAACAAAATGAGATCAGGTTTAAATTCTTCATATACAGAGCACACCTCTCTAGGATCATTTGTACTGCGTAAAGATGTGTATCCAACGCCTTTAAGAGTTTGACTAAGCAAAGCAATATTATCTGGCTCGTCATCAACAATTAATATTTTCCCTTGCAGTACTTTATTTTCGGTAACCACTAATTTACCTAACTTAATATAAATTGAAATTTTAGAGGAAAAAACAACTCGTAGATTCTATCATTAAACTAATAAATGAAAACTGTTAGAACTAATTTGCTCTATTTAACCCGATCCGGCAAGAGGACCCAGCCTTTCTTTTTACCGCTACGCCAACTGATATATGCCCAATCTCCCTTATCCTTTATGACATGTACTTTTGTTCCGAGCTTAAGACGGTTACAAATTTCACCTTCGGGTTTCAAATAAACTGTAAAAGATTTTTCTAAGTGAAGGGTTATAGTCATAACGACTATTTTTTGGGGGGATCAAACTGGTTAAAAGGCTCGAGGTTAAGGGTTTTATTCTTCTTATATTCTCCAGGACGAATAATTTTTATAAATTCCCCGGCTTCGGGCTGGCTTGATTCTTTTCGACCATTCAAAACGGTTAAACCAAGATCCTGCCTTTTATCCCCTAACTCTTTTATGGCTATACTTTGATAAGTGTCACCCTCTTTAACTTCATAAACATCAATATACTGGGGTTTGTACCTCTTTGTATCTCTTGATGATTTCCTTCCCTCATATACCAAGCCACGAATCTGATTTAAATATCTACTTCTGAATAAATTTTCATCAGTAGATTCAGCTTTCATTCGTCCCGCCAACAAACCTGCTTTAATAATTCGGTCTTTGGTTTCGGGATGAGAAGCTTGGAAAGAGTGATAGGATTGACCTGACATGATTTCTTTTCTTCGCAAACTTTGTAGGAAATGTGCCATGCCATAGGCATTATAACCAGCTTCCGAGCCGCTCAGGATACCATGCTCATCAGATTCAATTTCAGCTTCACGTCCATATCCAAGATTCACTTGCTGAAATAAAGCAGTGCTAACGGTTAACCACCCACCAGCATTTTGAGGGCTGGCAATGGCACCCCCGATGGCAAAAATTTGAGCACCAATATTTCTTACCATTTGCTTGGCGCCGTGGTGAAATATAATATGCCCAATTTCGTGTCCAATAACTCCCGCCAATTCAGCTTCACTGTTTACCAATGCCAATAAACCCCGGGTGACATAGACATACCCACCCGGTAATGCAAATGCATTTATTTCAGGTGTGTCCATAACCCGAAAATAATATTTGGGAAAAACCTTATCAGAAAGTTGCGAAACCAACTTTTGCCCAATATTATTAACGTACAGCTGTAAAGCTTTATCCTGATACACTCCAAACTGTTGGATGATTGCTGTATCGGCTTCCTTACCCATGGCAATTTCAGTCTCCAGAGTAACAAAGGGGATACTCTGGGCAGGAATTGGAAATGCAGTAAGAATTAAAGCAAAAACTAAAAATACAGGTTTAAATGGATTCGCCATTTGAAATGTGCACCAATCCCTTTAAGTGGAAAGCTGTTTGATTTTATATTCGATTTTTTCTAATGCAGGCTCTTCCGAATATTTGATCTGCATTTCCCTTAGAATTAACAGAGCGCTAGAAATATCTTTATTATTTTCATGGCATCTGGCCAAGCTCCAATAGACCTGGAATACCGGAAAGTTACCACTGTTATCTATAGCTGATTTATACAAATCAATGGCCTTTTTATAGTCGCCCATGGCTTCATAGGTATAAGCTAACCCAACATTGGCCATCTGTTGATTCAAACCTTTGGAGCTACTAATCACTTCCTCGAAAGTAGCTTTAGCCTTATCATAATCTTCAAATTGGAAATAGACATCCGCGAGTAATAATGATGCGCGATTTCGGTGGACTCCATTTCCAATTTGATCACGAATTTCAATCAATTGTCCTTGAGGGTTTCCGCCCTTTTCGGCTTCAACTTGGGCAACTTCTTCCATGTCAAAATACAAAGCTTCAAACTTCATAGTTTGCGACTGCTGATAGCTTAAATAACCTATTAGTGACAATCCACCAACCAAAACTGTCACCAAAATACCTAGGACCATAGATTTATTTTCCGTAAAAAACAGCATGGCTTTTTCTGAGGTGGATAGAAACTGATCAGGCTCTTTTAATAGTTCTTTACGGGTAACTCTTATTTTCTTGGCCATAGGTAATCCCTTATTAATGTAAGTACATATAGTTGTTATATAAACATTTAATCACAAAGAATATTTGCAAACAAGCTCATTTTCAATGAAAGAAATAAGATATAATGCACCTTTAGAAATTTTAGATTAATGAATCATGGAAAATAAAAAAATTGCAATTATTGGGGCGGGTAGCTGGGGAACAGCCCTATCCATTCATCTTGCAGATAAATTTGAAAAGGTATCCCTTTGGGTTTACGAAAAAGAGTTATGCGATATCCTTCATAAGGATCGTGAAAACAAATGGTTTTTGCCTGGATTTACCCTTCCTCCAAATATAGTTCCGGATAACTCGTTAGAAACCGTGGTTCAGGGTCAATCCATCGTTCTTATTGTCGTTCCAACACCTACAATGAGAAACGTTATCGGAAACTTAAAACAATATATTAAATCGGACACCCTCTTAATCAATGCAAGCAAAGGAATTGAAAATGATTCTTTAATTCCTTGCCATAAAATTATTGAAGAAAGTTTAAATATCCCCATCAGTATTGCCACTGTATCGGGACCTACTTTTGCAAAAGAAATTGCAGCCAAAGTACCCTCTGCGTTACTGGTGGCATCAAAATCAATAGATACAGGGAAACGTGTTCAGAATATATTTTCATCCCCTAACTTAAAAGTATTTACAAGTACAGATATCATGGGGGTTGAAATCGGCGGAGCTTTAAAAAATGTGATTGCCATAGCAACCGGTATTTGCGATGGTTTAAATCTAGGATTCAACACAAGAGCAGCTTTAATTACACGAGGATTGGTTGAAATTGCTCGCGTCGGCACCGAACTTGGAGCTAAACCAGAAACTTTTTATGGATTGTCGGGTTTGGGTGACCTTGTTTTAACCTGCACAGGAGACCTCAGCCGGAATCGACAACTGGGAATCCAATTAGGCCAAGGAAAATCACTCAAAGAAATTACTGACAAAATGCGAATGGTAGCAGAAGGAATATCTACTGTGAAATCTGCATACAAGCTAATTCAAAAACTAAATATTCAAGCATCGGTTATGGAAGAAACCTACAAAGTTTTACATGAAGAAAAATCTCCACAACAAGCACTTTCAGATTTAATGAAAGTTGAAATTTCAAAAGAATTTTCTGGAATAAAAGGTTTGGCATGAATCAAGAGGAGCTAAAAATACTTCTGACAAAAATATATAACAAAAATTTGTCGCCGGATGACGCCATTAAGCAATTGCAAAACCTGCCTTATGAAAATCTAGAATTCGCAAAAATAGACCACCACAGAGAATTACGCAACGGATTGCCGGAAGTAATTTATAGCCAGGGGAAATCCATTCCACAATTGAAAAAAATCATTAAAAGCCTGCAAAAAGCCGACAGTAATATACTCGCAACAAAATTGTCCGCTGAAAAGTACAAAGCACTAAAACCATTTTTACCTAAAAAGGCTCAGTACAACGAGAATGGACAAACTCTTGTCATAAAAAAAGATACACCAATAGAGGGTAAAGGCTTAATTGCAATTATTACAGCGGGCACATCAGATATTCCAATAGCTGAAGAAGCCGCAGTAACTGCAAGTTTGCTGGGCAGCAAGGTTGAAACCATTTTTGATGTGGGAGTAGCGGGGCTTCATAGACTTTTGGACAATATTGAACAAATTAAAAAAGCCCGAGTTCTCATTGTAGTCGCTGGAATGGAGGGTGCGCTGGCCAGCGTCGTGGGGGGATTAATGGCCCAGCCAATAATAGCTGTTCCCACCAGTATCGGCTATGGTGCTTCTTTTGGTGGAATTGCCGCTCTTTTAACTATGCTGAATAGTTGCGCCACAGGAATTTCTGTAGTGAATATAGATAATGGCTTTGGTGCCGGATGTATTGCACATAGAATTAATCTTCTTGGGGAAAAGAATTAAGCGAACTAACAAGTCGGTTCATGCCTTCCTCATGTGTAACTAATGGGGCATAACCGAAATCTTTTTTTGCCCTTGAAATATTGAAATAATGCGAGGTTGCCAACTGAGAGGCTAGGAATCGAGTCATTGGGGGTTCTCTTTTGATCCTAAACACCCTATATATCGTTTCTAAACATACCCCCAATGTCATAGCAGCACGAAAAGAAATGCTTTTAGAAACAGCGGGTCTATCCAGTCGTTGCAATAACTCATTAATCCAATCCCAAAGAACAACAGGTTCCCCGTCACTGACAAAATAGGCCTTTCCTGCTACGCTTCCATTTCTAACTAGAGCCTCATAGGCTTTCATATGAGCAGACACCGCATTATCAATATAAATTATGTCGACCTGATTCTGGCCTCCCCCCACTCTTATTAATTTATTTTTTTCAGCTTTACTTAATAAGCGGGGAACGAGATGCGGATCACCAGGTCCCCAGATGAGGTGTGGCCGGAGGGCAACAGTAGCCAAACTGGCATCATTGGCCTGCAAAACCATTTTCTCTGCCAGAGCTTTAGTTCGAGGATACTCGCATAAATATCTTTCTGGATATGGAGTAGTTTCATCTGCATCTTCAAGGCTTGAACGGCCAAAAACTACACTGGGAGAACTTGTAAAAACTAGTTTTGGAACCAAATTTTTTCGACAAGCCTTAATTATGTTTTCTGTTCCCTGAACATTGATGCTGAAAAAATCTCTCCCCCATATTCCTGGAATAGCTGCAGTATGAAAAACAACATCTACATTTACTAAGGCTTGATTTACAAATTCAAGGTCTCTTATATCGCCTTGCAATCTATTTACAGATGAAGGTAAGTGCGGATAACTCCCTCTTCCTATTATTGAGACTTCGTTCCCTTGTTTGAGAAGTGCATTGGTAATACCACTCCCCAAAAATCCGCCTCCTCCGGTCACCAATGCATGCATAAAAATAACCCTACATTTTATCTACCTTCAGTTTACGCAAAGCCAAATTCAGGCCAAAGATAAATTGGCGGTAGCATCAAGGTTTAACAAGTCTGCTCTATAATTTGGGGAAGCCTTATATTTTTGAAAACCAGCACAAGCAATCATAGCTGCGTTATCAGTGCAATATATAGGATCAGGAAACCATGATTCATAGCCTGCTTTTTCACACTCCAATGCAACTACTCTTCTAAGTGCTCCATTTGCTGCAACTCCACCTGTCACAACAACTCTGGAAAGACCTTCCTTTTGGCAGGCCATAATAATTTTTTTTGATAAAACTTCTACCACGGCCTCTTGAAAACCAGCGGCAATATCCTGATCAGACAACCCAGCCACATTGGATTCTTGATTTTTATTAATGAAAGTCTTAACAGAAGTTTTTACCCCGCTAAAGCTGAAATCCAGGGAATCTTTTTCTAGGTAGGCTCTTGGAAACTTATGCGCATTCTTATTTCCTTCATTGGCCATCTTTTCGATTATGGGACCGCCCGGATATTTATGCCCAAGCATTTTAGCCACTTTATCGAAAGATTCTCCGGCTGCATCATCCCGGGTTCTTCCAAGAATTTTATAACTACCAAAGTTGTCAACGCGATATAAATCGGTGTGCCCGCCAGAAACAACGAGAGAAATAAATGGGAATTTGATTTGCTCTTGCAGAAAAATAGCGAGGAGATGGCCTTCAAGATGATTAACCCCTATCAATGGGATATCTAATCCGTAGGATATCCCCTTTGCGGCATTCACCCCAACAAGCAAGGAGCCTATTAGACCAGGCCCTCTTGTGACAGCGATTAAATCTATATCTTTTAACTCGACCCTGGCAGTTTGGAGACTTTGCTCAATTACTCTATGGAGCTGATCAATATGGGAGCGCCCTGCAAGTTCAGGAACAATCCCTCCATATTTGGAGTGAATACTACTTTGGTCATTTATGACATTTGATAAGAGTTTATTACCATCTTTAAGGACAGCTGCTGCAGTATCATCACATGATGTTTCTAATCCAAGAACTAACATATCAATTACTTCATACTAATTCTGCTATCCGGGTCTGGAGCATTTACTTTTAAGTTCTTGAACATTTTTTTCATAACTTCCCAGCCTGACAGCAAGGATACCGCCTGCTGAAGCTGGTTGTCTTTCTTCAAGTCTTCGTTTAATTCTTTAATTTCTGCTTCATCTATCTCACTTGAAGTATCATCTAGAACATCTTCATCAACTTCTACACCTTCAATACTGCTCTTCCCCTTCAAATGTTTTTTCAAATCCTTTTCGCGCAAAAACCGGCGCAACCTTATTTTTTCTTCGGATTCTTCCTCCTTACCTTCTTCTTTATCAATTTCCTTAACTGGTTTCATCTCCACTATAATATCTGGTTCAATACCATTTTCCTGAATCACACGTCCACTCGGAGTGTAATATCTGGCTGTTGTCAGTCTTAAGGCTGAACCATCACTTAGAGGAATAATCGTTTGTACCGACCCTTTTCCAAAAGTAGGAGTTCCCAGTATCACTGCACGATTAAGATCCTGCAAAGCCCCGGCAACAATTTCTGACGCACTGGCGCTTCCACCATTAACAAGAATGATCATTGGGTAAGAAACCCCTGCGACCTTGTCGTGACTAGTGAAACGCATATTCTGCTCATCAGAACGACCTTTGGTATAAACGATTAGGTTTTCTCTGTTTAAGAATCGGTCAGTAACCTCTACGGCTTGATTCAATAATCCGCCGGGGTTATTCCTCACATCAAGGATTAACTTTGTAATACCTTTTTTTCCTAATTCATTTAAAGCTTTGTCCAAGTCACTGCTAGTGTTTTTTGAGAAACTTCTAATCTTCACATAGCCAATTTCATCTTGATAGAGCTTATGAACAACACTGCGGACTTTAATAACATCTCGGACAATTGTAAATTCTTTAGGTTGTTTAAAAGTTTTCCTAAAAATGGTTATGGTTATAGGAGCACCTGTTTCTCCACGCAAACGAGACACGGCATCCTGCAAGGTCATATCCAAGGTTGACTCATCTTCAATTTTAATAATTTTGTCGCCAGGCTTTATTCCCACCCGAAAAGCTGGAGTCTCTTCAATGGGAGAAACAACGGTTAGAACGCCATCACGGATGCTAATTTCAATACCCAATCCACCAAATTTCCCTGTAGTTTCAACCTGCATTTCCTTATATGAGGCCGGTGGCATATAACTTGTGTGCGGATCAAGGGATTTAACCATTCCACTTATAGCCCCCTCAATCATGGCGTCATTTTCAATGGGCTCAACATAGTTAGATTCAATAAGGGAAAGAATTTCTGAAAACACCTTTAGTTTGTTATAGGCATTTTGTTTACCCTTTTCCTCTTCAGCAAACAAAGTTGCCGATGAAAACAAACTAAAAATTAAAACGGTGCTATACACAATGGTTTTAATTGGGTTATTTAACCAGCTCAAAATATGATCTCCAGAATGATTATAATTTTATTTTTTGGCCATCTTGAACCAGGGAACAGGCTCAATAGGTTTACCATTTTTTCTCAGCTCAAAATAAAGAGCCTCTCCTTCAAGGGAACCTGAGTCACCACTAAGGGCAATTACATCTCCTGCACGAACAACCTTATTAGTTGAAACATTTATGGTGTCTAAATGACCATAAAGAGAATGGTATTCTTTTCCGTGACCCACTATCACAAGATTTCCGTATCCCTCAAGTTCTCCCGTATACAATACTTTACCATCAAAAATTGCTTGTACTTGGGTCCCTTTTTTGGCCCTAACGTTAATGCCATTATAAACAATATAAGAATCATATTCCTTAACTCTTTTTCGGCCAAACTTGTTCAGTATTCTCCCATTTAACGGAAGCTTAAGCCTGCCTTTTTTATCCGAAATATCTAGACCTTCCCCCGAAACAAGCTTCACAAGAAGTTTATCGATCAGTTTGTTTAAATTATTAGAGGCTGCCAACAGCTCTTTTCGTGCTTTTACACTTAAGTTTTTCTTCTTTTTAACTTTCTTCAAAAAAGCAGATTTTTCACTTTTTCCTTTTTCAATTTCCTTTTTCTTAAATATCGTGTCCTTTTTAAATTTAACCAATTTTGCACGAACGGCGTACAAGGATGCCCTATCTTCCTTGATTTGTTCCAGTTGTCTTTTATATTCACGAAGCATCTCAGAATCTTTTTGAGCAATCAAACCCATATATTTAAACTTTTGCAACAAATCATTAATATTACTGGATGAAAATGCAACTTTTAAAGGGAAGACAGGTCCCTCCTTATACATAGATCTAAGGCGAAGTCCTAAAAACTTCTTGTGAACTTTAATTTTTTGCTCAGCTTTTTCAAGACGAGGCTGCAGACTGGAAAGTTTTTTCTGATTATTCTTAATATTCCATTTGTAGATACTTAGCTCTCTCTTTTTAAGCTTTAACTGATTTTCAATTTTTTGAAGTTTTTTTAGGATGGTCGATTCTTTTCTACCCGCTTTTGAAATCACACTTTCTTGACGTGCAATTTTTTCCCTTAACGCCTTCAGTTCAGATTGTTCATCCTTTAAAAGCTTATCAACACCTAAATCTTTTTTATTGTCTGCAAATAACGGAGAAGTTATTCCAATGAATGAACAAACAAGAAAAATAGTCGCCGGAATTAAAGATTTATTTTTCATTTTCTGTTTAACATGCGAAGAAACTGAAAGGTGGAGATATAACTTGCCATAAGGCCAACAAAAATACTCATTCCCACCAACCCAAGTAAAAATGGTTCCGCAATGAACTCAAACTCCATTGCCATAGATTCAATTGACGATTGAAATTCATTTTTCAAATAATAATGCACTCCCCCAATTAGGAAAAGAGCCAAAATCGAACCTATTAAACCTTGCAACATACCTTCCAATAAAAACGGGATTTTTACAAATCTTGGCGTTGCACCAATCAAAAGCATCAATTCAATCTCAGCTTGCCGGGAGTAAATCGAAAGACGAATGGTATTGGAAATAATCAAGGTAAGAGCCAAACACAAAAGAGCACCCATTGAAAAAAGGAACAATTGGGAGAAGACCATGAATTTTTCGAATCTCTCAATCCATTCTTCTCCATACTCAACAGACTCAACTCCATTCTTGCCTTTAATTTTATTAGATAGTTCCCGTATATGAGCTAATCGGTTTTCAGTATCTTTGAGTTTTATTTTGAAGGATGCAGGCAAGGGATTAAAATCCAAATCCATCAAGGGCTTTAAATTGTCTGACATATTTGATTGGAAATCAGTCCAAGCTTTTTGGCGAGAAACTTCACTCATAGACTCCACATTGGGAGCGCTAGAAATAGTATCTTTCAAAGCCCCTTTTTGGTCGGATGTAATATCATCTTTTAGGTAAACTATGAGCTGAACCTGACTGTTCCACTTCGAAAGAAACCCATTCAGGTTAAAAAACAGCAACAAGAACAAACCTAGAATAGCAATGGAAATAGTTATAGTAGCAACAGAAAGAAGAAAGATTTCCCGATTATTTAAAATATTTGAAATAG